>JAQBQJ010000129.1 GCA_028287065.1 Labilithrix sp.
CGCTCGCGCGTCCTCATGCGACGGCGAAGATCGCGTGCGCGACGTGCCACGAGGCGCCGGCGTCGCCGGCCGTCGCAACGACGGTCGCGGCGAAGGAATCGGCGGGCGAGGCGCGCGCGACGCCGCCGTTCGCCGTCGCCGGTGCCTGCAAGACGTGTCATGCGGGCGCGCAGCACGTGTCCGCGCGATCTGCGCATCGCGCGCTCGCGGCACGCGGCGAGCTCACGTGCGCGACGTGTCATCCGGCGCACGAGGGCGCGCAGGGCGTGACGTTCGGCGACGGCGGCGGCTTCGTCCGATGGGCCGCGGGGACGAGCACCGAGGTGACCGCGCGGACGCGCGCCGGCGGCGCGACGGTGAAGCCGGGCGTGACCGTGCCGCTGGTCGCGCTCACGGCATGCGCGAAGTGTCACGATCCGACGTCCGCGAAGGATCCGATCGCCTCGTGCGTCCCTGCGCAGGTGCGTGCGGGCAAGAGGGGCGCGAAGGACGACGACGACGACGCGCTGCTCGCGCGCACCGCGAGCCTCTGCTTCGACGAGCATCGGTCCGTCGCTGCGGGCGATCGCAGGCTCGTGGCGTGGGAGGGCGCGCGCGAGGCCGCGACGACGACTGCGTGGGTCGGCAGCGCGGCGGAGGCCGGCTCTCCGTGGATCCCGCTCGGCGGCGCGTTCGCGGGCGCGGTCGGTCTCGGCGCGACGGCCGCGCTCCTCGAGCGTCGAAAGCGAGCGAAGGCGAGTCCGGTCGCTGCGCAGCCGAAGGTGCCGGCCGCGCGGAAGCGCCTGCCGACCATCAATCCGAGCACGTGCCTCGGTTGCTACGCGTGCGTCGACGCGTGTCCGTTCGATGTGCTCACGATCGAACGTTACGTCGCGGTCGTCGTGCGTCCGGACGAGTGCTGCGGCGTCGTCCTGTGCGAGCAGGTCTGCCCGAACGGCAGCCTGACGATCACGGAAGGCGAGCCCGTGCTCGATCGTCCCGCAGTCGACGAGCACCTCGAGAGCGTGGACGTGCCCGGGCTGTTCGTCGCGGGCGATCTCACCGGTCTGCCGCTGATCAAGAACGCCATCAATCAAGGCGTTCGCGCGGTCGATCGGATCGCCGCGACGCTCCCGAAGAAGCGCCGCGAGCCCACCGACGTGATCGTCATCGGTGCGGGCCCGGCCGGTCTGAGCGCGGCGCTGCGCGCGCAGGAGCGCGGCCTGTCGTGCATCGTGCTGGAGCAGTCGAGCGTCGCGGCGAGCGTGAAGAGCTTTCCGCGCGACAAGATCGTCTACGACCCGCCGCTCGATCTACCCGTCATTGGCGAGCTGTGGCTGAAGGAAGCGACGAAAGAGGAGCTCGTCGCCCAGTGGACGCGCATCGTGCGCGTGCGCGCCATCGACGTGCGCGAGGGCCGCCGCGTGACGGCCATCGAGCGTGATGCGTCCGGCGACGTCCGCGCGTTCACGGTCACGACGACCGCCGCTGACGGCACGACGGAGTCGTTCCGCGCATCACGCGTGGTGGTCGCGATCGGTCGCCGAGGCACGCCGCGCCTGCTCGACCTCGAGGTCGCGCCGGGCGCGGAGGACCGCATCAGCTATGCGCTCGCCGATGCGCGCAGCTTCGCCGGCAAGCGCGTGGTCATCGCGGGCCTCGGCGATGCGGCGATGGAAGCGGCGATCGCGATCGCGCGCCAACCGGAGACGCAGGTCACGATCTCGTACCGCGGCTCGACCTTCACGCGCGGCAAGTCGCGAAACATCGCCGAGGTGAAGGAGCTCGTCGTGAAGGGAAAGCTGCGCCTGCTGTTCGAGACCGTCCCGGTCGCGGTGACGAAGACGACCGTGACGGTCGCGGGTGTGACGGCGGGGAAGGGGAGGCGGACCGTTCCGGCGGACGGGGTGTTGGTGCTGGTGGGCGGGGTGCCGAGCTGGGAGGTTTTGGAGGGGGCTGGCGTGAAGAGGCCCGAGATCAAAGGAGAACAAGGAACAGGAACAGGAACAGGAACAGGAATGTGAACGATCTCGACCGCTTCGCGGTCGGCCGACCGTGAAATTCCAATTGGCTGTTCCTGTTCCTGTTCCCTGTTCTCTTTTCTCTCGGATCCGTAAGCCCGCCGCCGCTTCCACGTTCCACCAAAGACCCTTTCCTCGCCACGCCCGTAACAAACCAGCCCATGAAGCTCAAAACTACCCTCGCTCTCGCTCTCTGCGGCGTCCTCGCGTCCGCCGCCGGTGCCTTCGCGATCCCCATGTCGCCCGCCGTCGCGACCAAGGAGCCCTGGGTCGACACCAAGCCCGGGCTCGACGCGGTCGACGGCAAAGATCCCTCGCGCCTCACCGCCGGTGACACGCTCGCGCTCGACGCTCGCCTCGGGCACGCCTCGATCGCCAAGAACAGCCGCGGCGAGACGTTCCTCTTCGCGCAGGTCGCAGCGAGCGACGACAAGTCGACCGGCGGCAGCGCGATCGCCGCGGCGCCCATGAACCTCGCGCTCGTCATCGACCGCTCCGGATCCATGAAGGGCGACCGCATCGCCAACGCGATGAACGCCGCCGTGGGCGCCATCGAGCGCCTGCGCGACGGTGACAGCGTCACCGTCGTCGCCTTCGACTCCAGCGCTCAGGTCGTCGTTCCGCCCACGCGCGTGAGCTCCTCGAGCCGCGCCTCGATGGAAGCCGCCGTCCGCAACATCCGTCTCGGCGGCGACACGTGCATCTCGTGCGGCATGCTCGAGGGCATGCAGCAGCTCGCGCAGACCTCGCTCTCCGGCGACCGCGTGAACCGCATGATCCTCCTCTCCGACGGCGCCACCAACTCCGGCATCAAGGACGTCCCCGGCCTGCGCGCGATGGCGAACCGCATGACGAGCAAGGGCGTCACCATCTCGACGATCGGCGTCGACGTCGACTTCGACGAGAAGGTCATGGCGGCTCTCGCTGCGGAGGGCAACGGCCGTCACTACTTCGTCGCGAATTCGAGCGGGCTCCCCGCGGTCTTCTCGCAGGAGTTCGACGACATCCTCGCGTCCGTCGCGAAGGAAGCGGAGCTCGCGATCGAGCTCGCGCCCGGCGTCGAGGTCGCGGAGGTGTTCGACCGCAGCTTCCGTCGCGAGGGCTCGAAGATCATCGTCCCGTTCGGCACCTTCAGCGCGAAGCAGGAGAAGACCGTCCTCATCAAGCTCCGCGTCCCCGCCGATCGCGAGGGCTCGCAACCCGTTGCCGACGTGAAGCTCGCGTACCGCGACCTCCTCAAGAAGACCGACGGCTCCGCGACCGGCAACCTCTCGCTCGTGATCCGCAGCGACGGCTCCGAGCAGAAGGAGCTCGATCCGTTCGTCGCCGCGCGCGTCGAGCGCAGCCGCACCGCCTCGACCCTCACCGAGGCCAACAAGCTCTTCGAGGCCGGCCGCATCGGCGAGGCCCGCGCGAAGCTCGCTGCGCGCAAGGTCGAGCTCAAGAAGACCGAGACCGAGTCGCTCGCGTTCGCGAAGGCCGCGCCCACCACCGCGCCCCGTCGTGCTGCGAAGTCCCTCGATCGGGACTTCGAGGACCAGCTCGGCGCCGTCGCGGCGGCCGACAAGAACTTCGCGCCTCCTCCTCCGCCGGCGCGCCCGAGCGGCGGAAGCTTCGGCCCCGGCGCTCCTGTTGCCGCCGCCCCCGCAGCCTCGGTCTCTCCGCAGTCGCGCGAGGGCAAGGCCTCGGTCCGGCTGAACCAGCAGTCTGCCTCCGAGTTCGGCTTCTGAACGTAGACGTGTAGCCTGCTCGGGTGGCAGGCCCTTTGCCGCTCGAGAAGTGGCCCACGGACGATCCCGGACCGCGCGTCACGCGAGGCACCAAGAAGCCCCGCGCCATCGCGTGGTTCGGGTTCAGCGCGTTCTGGGGCCACCTCCGGCACCTCGTCGCCTCGGTCATCGCCACCGAGAACATCGACTCGCGGCAGTGGATGATCCCCGAGGCACCCGACGTCCTCCTCGGACGCGTCCTCGAGATCATCGGTCCGCGCGCGACGCGCGGCACCGCGCAGGCCATGGCCCAGCGCGAAGGCACGCTCGCCGAGGCGATGGGCGGCGACGTGTGGATCGACTTCGTCTCCGATTGCGGCGACGACGTCACCGTCAGCGAGACGGTCGCGCGCATGTTCGTCGGCGAGTACGAGGTCGCCGATCCCGACGCCAAAGGCGAGAAGCTCGTCCTCCCCCGCGGCGACATCCTCTTCCTCGGCGGCGACCTCGCATACCCCGTCGCGACGGTCCTCGAGATGACCCGGCGCCTCGTCGAGCCGTGGAACCGCGTCCTCGAGCAGCACACTGCGGGCGGACCTCGCGTGCTCCTCGCGGTGCCGGGCAATCACGACTGGTACGACGGCCTCGACGGCTTCTCGCGCCTCTGCCAGGCGCCGTGCGCGTTCGAGGATCGCGCGCCCACCTCGTCCGATCCGGATCCGCTGCACCCGCAGCCCGACGAGCATCCGGTGCTCGCGTGGGCGGAGGCCTTCGCGCGCGGCGATCAGGTGAAGAAGCCGACGGCGCTCGCGCTCGCCGGCTATCTCGCCGTCCAGCGCGCGAGCTACTTCCGCCTGCCGCTCGCCCCCGGTCTCGATCTCTTCGCGGTCGATCGCCAGCTCCGGCGCGTCGACCCACGGCAGCAGGCGTACTTCGCGGTCCCGGGGGCACCCGCGCGGCTCGTCGTCGTCCCGGATCCGGCGCGGGCCTGGGGCGAGAAGCGCCCGCACGGCAGCGCGACCCTCGATTCGCTCGGGATCGTGATGGACAAGAGTCCCACGCTCCTGCTGGCAGGAGACATCCACCACTACGAGCGATCGCACGAGGGCCGGAGCATCCACGTGGTCGCGGGCGGCGGCGGCGCGTTCTTGCATGGTGCACGCATCGCGGGTGACGGCGAATATGCCGTCGAGGCCGAGTTTCCCGGTCCGCGCGCGTCGTGGAAGATGCTCCTCGACCTGCCCTGGTTCTGCGCGCTCGGACGGGCGGGGTGGCTCTTGCCGGCGGTCTTCGCGGTGGGCGATGCCATTGCGCTCGAGGAGCACTTTCGAGGAGGACCTCGATCGAGCGCTGCCGTGGCGCTCGCAATCGGCCTCATCGTGGCATTCGGCACCGCTCTGCTCGTGGGGTGGCGGCGCCACAGAGCGGCGCGCGTGGTGCCCTTCGCCACAGGGCTCGGGCTGGCGATCGGCGCCATCCCCGTGGCAATCGGCATCGGTACCGATGCTTTGGCGATGCGCGTCATGGGTCATTGGGGATCCCCCGTCGCGTTCGCAGGCGCGCTGGTGCTCGCGACGATGGCGAGCAGCTTCTTGTTCGGCGGCATGCTGCTGCTGATCGCGAGGCTCGGGCTCAGCCATGCGCAGGCGTACGCCGCCATGGGATCTCCGGGCTACAAACACTTCGTCCGCCTGCGTGTCAGAGCTGGTGAAGGAGGCATGTCGCAGGTCGATGCGTGGGTGATCGGGATCGTCGATCCGATCGCGCGACCTACACCGGTGCTGATCGACTCGTTCCGCTTCGATCCCTTCTGAATGAGATTCGAGGTTGGCCCGGCCGTCGTCGGCATCCCGAGTGCTAGAGCAAAGGTATGGGCGCAATGCAGTATCGGTTGCGCGGCTCGCGGTCACGATGGGCTCTCCCGAGCCTCGCGCACATCGCGATGCCCCTGCTCCTCGCGTCGACGGCATGCGTGAGGCCGGCGACGGATGCTCGCGCGGACGGGAGCTGGTCGTACCTCGTCGACGCTCCACCGGAGGGCTCGCGCACCGTCACGGTCGAAGCGACGTTCGACAACGCGCGCACCGATCGCATCGCGATCGCGCGGGAGTCGTCGGCGTTCGTGAAGGACGTGCAGCTCAAGACGAGCCACGGCTGGCGCACCGTCGAGCGGCGCGGCGCGCAGTGGTACGAGCCGGTGTGCTCGAGGCACTGCACGGTGCGCTATCGCATCGACCTCGGCGAGGTCGCAGCGGCATGCGGCGACGAGGTCGACTGCGCGCGTCGCGTCGGTGACTCGACGCTCTCGCCGGCGCTCGCGTGGCTCGCGCATCCGTCGCCGAAGACGGACGTGCCGGTCTCGGTCCACGTGCGCACGCCGAACGCGACGCAGTTCGTGTCCGGCATGCATGCGAGCGACGAGACGGGGCGCGCGTTCTCGTTCCGCTCGTACGATCTCGACGAGGGGAGCTTCACGGCGTTCGGTCCGATGCGTCACTACCGTGTCGACGTCGCCCGCAAGAGCGGACGCGACGGAGCGCGCGTCGACGTCGCGGTGGTCGGCAAGCAGAAGTACGGCATGACCGACGACGACATCCGCGAATGGGTGGACGACGCCGCGCAGGTCGTCACGCCGCTGTTCGGGAAATTCCCGGTCGATCGCGCGACGCTCTTCCTCGTGCCCGCGAAGGGCGAGGACGAGGTCGTGTTCGGCAAGGTGCTCTCGCTTGCGGGAGCTTCGGTCGTGCTCGTCGTGGGCGACAAGATGCAGGCGGCGGCGCGCCATCACGACTGGGTGCTCGTCCACGAGCTCTTCCATCTCGGCTTCCCGACGTTCCGCGGCGAAGGGCGGTGGCTCGGCGAGGGCCTCGCGACGTACTACGAGCCGATCCTCCGCGCGCGCGCGGGATGGACGACGGAGCCCGAGGTGTATCGCCAGTTCGCGCGCAACATGCCGCGTGGCGTGCCCGCACGCGGATCGAGCGGCGGCCTCGCGCAGCGCGACGATCTCGACTCGATCTACTGGGGCGGCGCGCTGTTCTGCTTTGCCGCCGACGTGCGCATCCGCGAGGAGACGCGCGGCAAGCACTCGCTCGACGACGTGGTCCGCGCCGCCCTGGCGCGAGGCGGCGACGCGACGAAGGTGTGGACGGTCGCGGAGGTGGTGCGCCTCGGCGACGAGGTCACGGGCACGACGGTGCTGAGCAGCATGTACGATCGGTATGCGGCGCGGGGCGAACGCATCGACCTCGACGGCCTGTTCGCGTCGCTGGGCGTGGACCGCGACGGCAGCACGGTGGGGCTCGACGAGCGAAGGCCACTGGCGTGGGTGCGGCGGCAGATCATCGGCCGCCCCCATGCGACGGTCGCGGCGAAGCTCCCGGGAAGGTAATCGCCCTCCTCTACGTGCCCGATGTTCGAAGATCGGGCATGGGGCGAGACGTGAGCGCGTTTTCGAACCCTGGTTCGTTTTGCGGGTGGGAGTCGAGGTTGCGCCTGTCACGGCGCACGCACGTCCGGGACAAATCCTTCGGGTCCCAGAGCGTGCGCCGCGCCAGGCTTGGCTCG
>JAQBQJ010000147.1 GCA_028287065.1 Labilithrix sp.
CGTGCGCACGTGGTCGACGGACCTCCGGTATGCCCATCGCGTCACCGAGCACGCGCTCTGGGACTCGAAGGACGGCATGACGGCGGTCGTCGCGCTCGGACGCGAAGCGAACATCGGTCGCACGGTCGCAGACATCCAGCGCGACGAGACCGAAGCGATGCAGGTCGCGATGTTCCCGTTCCATCGCAACGTCGACAAGACGCGCGAGCACGGGGGCATGGTCGCGCGCGCTGCCGGCGGAACGAAGGGCACCGCGCTCGCGTGGATGGCCGCGCACTACGGAATCGACATCGCGGAGACGGTCTGCGTCGGCGACTGGCTCAACGATCTGCCGATGCTCCAGGCGGCCGGCCGCTCGTTCGCGATGGGACAGTCGCCCGACGAGGTGAAGAAGGCGGCGACCGATGTCCTCGACAAGGGCATCGCGACCGGCGGCGGGATCGCCGAGGCGATCGACCGCGCGTTCGGCAGCAAGTAGCGGCGTCGACGCCACGTCCGCGGTAGCGGACGGCCGCGCGCTTGTTGACAATGACTTTCAGTTTCGATAGTGTAAGAGATACGATGACCGTCATGGTGCTCGCCGACGCCCGCGACGGTCGCCGCGTGCGCATCACGTCGGTCGATCTCGAAGGCGAGGCCGCGGCATGGCTCGGCGCCGTCGGGCTGCACGAGGGCGCAGAGCTCGTCGTGCTCCGTCGCGCCGTCCTCGGCGGCCCGCTCCACGTCCGCAGCGGAGGCGGTGGCGAGTTCGCCGTCGCGCGCGAGGTCGCGGGCCTCATCCGTGTCGTCGCGATCGACGGCGAGAGCGAGCGCGATCGCTCATGAGCGCCGACCCGTCGTGTCATGGCGCGCCGGCGAGCGGCGCGAGGCCGAGCGGTACTGCGCCGCGTGACGTCGAGGGCACGCTCACGATCGCGCTCGCGGGCCGGCCGAACTCCGGCAAGTCGTCGCTGTACAACGCGCTCACCGGCGGCGACGCGCACGTCGGCAACTATCCCGGCATCACCGTCGACATCCTCGAGGGCAACGTCACGCTGCCTTCCGGCGCGCACGCGGTCATCGCCGATCTCCCGGGCTTCTATTCCGTCGAAGCGACCGTCGACAAGGCGACCGACGAGGGCGTGGCGCGCGCGTTCCTCGACACGTTGAAGGGAAGCGGCCGACCGCTTCTCGTCGTGCAGGTCCTCGACCCCACGCGTCTCGCGCTCGGCCTGCGCCTCACCGCGGAGCTCCTGCGCGCGAAGCTGCCGCTCGTCGTAGTGCTCACGCACAAGGACGTGCTCGGCCGCGAAGGTCACACCGTCGACGTCGCGGCGCTCTCCGACGCGATCGGCGCGCCCGTGATCCTCGTCGACGCGCGCGACCGTACGACGAAGGCCGCCGTCCTCGCGGCAGTCGAAGATCACCATCGCGAAGCCGCACGCGCGCAGGGCTCCGGCATGCTGCTCGATCCGGCGCGCATCGCGCGCACGGTCGTCAAGGACGTCGGCAACGCCACCGAGCTCCGTCGGCGGCGTCTCACCGCGCGTCTCGACTCCGTGCTCCTCCACCCGATCGTCGGGCCGGTGCTGTTCGTCGGGATCATGGCGCTGCTCTTCGCGGCCGTCTTCCTCGTCGCGGATCCCGCGGCGAGCCTGATGGACAAGCTGCTCGGCCTCGCGCGCGCGCAGCTCGCGGGGCTGCTCGGCAAGAACCTGTTCACGTCGTTCCTCGCCGATGGGCTGCTCGGCGGCGCGGGCACGGTGCTCGCGTTCATGCCGCAGATCGTCATCCTCACCGTCGCCCTCGAGCTGCTCGAGGCGAGCGGCTATCTCGCGCGCGGCGCGTTCCTCGTCGATCGCCTGCTTCGCCTCCTCGGCCTGAGCGGTCGAAGCTTCCTGCCGCTCTTGATGGGCCATGCCTGCGCGGTCCCGGCGATCGCGGCGACGCGCATCGTGCGCGATCCACGCGAGCGCCTCACGACGATCCTCGTCTTGCCGCTGATGACGTGCTCGGCACGCCTGCCCACGTACGGTCTCGTGCTCGCGACGTTCTTCGCGCACCGCTCCGCGCTGTTCCGCTCGTTCGTGTTCGTCGGGTTGTACTTTGCAGGTATCGCGACGGCGCTCGTCGCGTCGCTCGTGCTCCGGCGCACGGCCACGAAGGGCAAGGGCCTACCGCTCGTGCTCGAGATCCCGTCGTATCGCGTCCCGCAAGCCCGCGTGGTCGCACGAAAGGCGGGGCAGTCGGCGCGTCGGTTCTTGCGCGACGTCGGGACGGTCATCGTCGCGACCTCCGCGGTGCTCTGGGTGCTGCTCACCGTGCCGATGCCCGGCGCGAAGGCGGGCACCGACATCGAGCGGAGCGTCGCCGCCACCATCGGCCGCACGATCGAGCCCGTCACGCGGCCGGCGGGCTTCGACTGGCGCATCGACGTCGGGCTCATCGGCTCGTTCGGCGCACGCGAGGTCATGGTCGGGACGATGGGCGTCATCTTCGGCGTCGAGAACGCGTCCGACGATCCGGCGCCGCTCACGACGCGCCTCCGCGAAGCCAAGCAGAGCGACGGCAGCTCTGCCTATTCGACCCGCACCGGGCTCGCGCTCCTCGCGTTCTTCGTGCTCGCCTGCCAGTGCATGAGCACGGTGGCGGCCATCCGTCGCGAGACCGGGAGCTGGCGGTGGCCCGCGTTCGTGGTGGCCTACACGTATGCGCTGGGCTACGTCGCCGCCGTGCTGGTTTATCAGGTGAGCGCCTTCTTCGGGGTACGCTGACGGCGTGACGACGGCCGAGCCGAAGCACTCGCGCGTGGGCCCGGGGCTGCGCCTCCAGATCCTCCTCGCGCTCGCCGGCGTGATCCTCGTCGCGTACGTGCCCCTCTTCTTCGCGATCGCGCAGGTGACGCGCGCGCAGTCGTTCGCCTACCGCGAGGAGTCCGCGCGCGCGCTCGGGCGTGCCGTCGCCGCGCACGTAGGTGACCTGAGCGAGGGCGATCCACAGGCGATCGCGACCAAGCTCGAGGCGCACGTCGGCGACGCAGGCGCGCTCGCGATCGCCGTGTTCGGACCGTCGGGAGCGGTCGAGGCGAGCGCGGGGCTCGCGCCGGAGGTGGCGTCGCTACGCCCGCCCGCACGGCCGTACGGAGAGGCATCGACGCGAGTGGCCACGCGGAGCGGCGCGCGCGCGCTCGACGTCGTGCTTCCCGCCGGCGAGCGCGCAGTGCTCGTGCGCGTACGGACGGAAGAAGATGCGGCGCGGACGGCGGACGTCGTCCGAGGGATCGCCCTCTACATGGGCGTGTTCGCGCTGGCGCTCCTCGTGTTCGCGTACATCGCGCTCACGCGCGCCATCGTCCGTCCAATCGAGCAGCTCGCGCGCGCCGCCGACCGCGTCGCGAACGGGGCACGCGCGTTCGATCTGCCCGCGGCCGGCGCACGCGAGATCGCCGGCCTCGGGTCGAGCGTGCGCTCGATGGCGTCGCGGCTCATCGCGGACGAGAAGGCGCTGCGCACGAAGGTCGACGAGCTCACGACGACGACGCGCCATCTCGGCGAGACGCGCGAGCAGCTCGCCGGCAGTGAGCGCATGGCGAGCGTGGGTCGGCTCGCGGCCGGCGTCGCGCACGAGATCGGCAACCCGATCGCCGCCATCATGGGGATGCACGACATCATCGAGGACTCCGACACGCCCGACGAGACGCGCGCCGATTTCCTCAAGCGTATGCGAAAGGAGACCGAGCGCATCCACGTCGTCGTACGCGACCTGCTCGACTATGCGCGTCCAGAGAGCGGGCCTCCTTCGGGCCGGCAGGCGAACGCCGACGTCGACGAGGTGACGAACGATGCGCTCGCGCTCGTGCGGCCGCAGAAGGAGTGGAAGGGCGTCGACGTGACGCTCGACATCGAGAACGGCCTGCACGTGCGCCTCTCTCCGCAGCGGTTGACGCAGGTGCTGTTGAACCTGTTCTTGAACGCGGGCGCGGCGCTCTACGAGAAGCCGAACGATGCGCCGCGCACGGTGACGGTCCGCGCGCGAGCCTCGAACGATCGCGCGCGCATCGAGGTCGAGGACAACGGCCCGGGCGTCCCTGAAGACATGCGCGACCGCATCTTCGATCCGTTCGTGACGACGAAAGACGTCGGGTCGGGCACGGGGTTGGGCCTGGCGGTGTGCCGAGGCATCATCGAAGGCGCGCAAGGGCGCATCTACGTGGATGCAGGGTACAAGCAAGGCGCGCGCTTCGTGGTGGAGCTACCGGCAGCGAAAAGCGATCCCTGAAGTCTGAGAAAAGCGCGAAACCGCGAAGGCCGAGATTGAAGGAGAAGCGCGGAGGCGCGGAACCGGAGCTGGAGGGTTGCCCCTCCATTTCTTGTTTTACCCTCGTCGCTGTTCGCGAAACTCTACGCACGCTCCGAGTTTCGCTCACTTAATGGAGTCTCCGACCCGACGTCGCTCCTGATCCCGCACTTTCAAGCGTATTCCGCGCACGTCCGGGCACGACAGTCGGTCGGACGAGGGTGAAATGGCGGATCGCCCTGGAAGGGCGGATCGGAGATCTCCCATTGGTGAGCGAAACTTGAAGGGCGCTCCCGCCGGCGAAGCCGGTGGGAGCGCCCTTCGAGTTTCGCGAACGGCGACGCGGGTCCAGCGAGGGATAGAGGGACAACCCTCCAGCTCTCGTTCCGCGGCTCCGCGCTTCACTTTCGATCTCGCTCTCGGATTTCGCGCTTTCGCGCTTTTCTCAGACTTCTCGATCGATCCACGTCGATAGCGCGGTAACGCGTAGGTTCTTCGATGCGATCTTGTCCAGGATCGCGGGTAGCGCCGTGACGCCTGCGGGTTTGCGGTCGCCGTGCTCGGGCGCGTCGTGCAGGAGCACGATCGCGCCGTCTTCCAGCCCTCGCGAGATGCGCGCCACCACGTCCTCCGGCTTCGTGCTCGCGAGGCCGTCGCGCGCACGCACCGACCACCCGACCGTCGTCAGATCGAGCAGGTCGGCGACGCGCGCGATGGTCGGATTCGTGTGGCCGATCGGCGGGCGAAAGAGGAGCGGCGTCTTGCCCGTGATGTTCTCGAGGACGCGGATGGCGCGCTCGAGATCGTCGCGCACGCGCTTGCTCCCTCGCATCGAGAAGAGGCGGTCGTGCGCGAAGCCGTGCACGCCCACGTCGTGACCTCGCCGCACGATCTCCTCGACCACGTCGCGATGCTGCTCGGCCTTCCTGCCGATCACGAAGAACGTCGCCTTCGCGCCGTGCTTGTCGAGCACGTCGAGGACCTCGCGCGTGTGCACGGGGTCGGGTCCGTCGTCGAACGTGAGCGCCACGCCCGTCGCGTCGTCGGGACCGCGCACGACGGCGTCCGCGAACATCCGCAGCCGCAGCACGAACACGCCGCTCAGAAGGATCGCGACGTAGACCACTGCGATGGCCGCAGCGACGGGCAGCGGAGGCGGCTCGGCGAGCACCGAGCGCGCCGTGAGCCCGATGCCCGAGATCGTCGCCGCCCAGAACAGGATGCGCGCCGGCGGCACGGTGTCGAACCGCCTCAGTGGCCTTTCTTCTTCGCCGAGACGGGCTCGTCGGCCTCTTCGTCCTCGACACTCTCGTCTTCGTCGGCCACGCGAACCTTCTTGCCTGCGCCCTTCTTCGAGGAAGAGGCGCTCCCCGCGTCGTCCTTCTTGTCGGCATCCGTGCTCGGCGAGTTGTCGAGCTCGTAGAAGCCGGCGAGGACCGCCGCGATGATCGGGAGTGCCGCAGCCGGGAGGTTGCCGAGCTCGCCCTCACCCGCCTTCAGCATCGACAGGTCGAGGTGGACGTTCGCCCACGAGCGCAGCGCGAACATCGCGCCGAGACCGAGGAGCGCACCGAAGAACGCCTTGAGCCCGGCCTCGATCTTCCCGTCCGCCGCCCAGATCGGTTTGCCGGCCACGAGGCCGGTGATCACGCCGGTCGCCGCGGCGGCGAGATACGCGAACACGGGATACGGAAACCCGCTCACCCACCCGAGGCCTTGCACGAGCACCGCCGCCACGACACCGCCGATGACGACGCCGAGGATGAGGCCGATGATCAAGCGCTTCAGCATCTTGGGAACTTTGGAGTCTACTCCCCCACTCGGTCACCGCAAGGGACGGCTCGTCGCTGCCTTTTCCTCAGCTCCTCAGCTCCTCAGCTCCTCACTCGCGCGCTGCGTGTGGTGCGAGAGGTGCGCGCTCGCTTCGATGCGAGCCGCGAGCTTGGTCGCGCGGCCGCGATCGATAGGCGCGTCGCCTCCGCCGCGCGCGTCCGGCGGCGAGAGGGCGATCCGCACGGCCCTGGGATCGGCGACGAGCACGACCAGCCGCTTGCCGCGCGTCACCGCCGTATAGAGGAGGTTCTTCGAGAGCATGACGAAATGAGTCGTGAGGAAAGGGATGACGACCGCGGGGTACTCGCTCCCCTGCGATTTGTGGATCGTCGAGGCGTAGGCGAGCGCGAGCTCGTCGAGCGACGCTCCGTCGTACGGGACCTCACGTGCGTCCGATGAGCTTCCTCCGTCGGCGAAACGAACGACGAGGCTCTCTTCTTCCTCGTCCACGGACGCGACGATGCCGACATCGCCGTTCCATACGTTTCGGTCGTAGTCGTTACGGAGCTGCATCACCTTGTCGCCGAGGCGAAACCGCGTCTTTCCCCGTGAGATCGAGGGCCCGTTCGGGTTGAGCGCCGCCTGGAGCTCCTCGTTGAGGAGCTGCGTGCCGGCGGGTCCGCGATTCATCGGGGTCAGGACCTGGATGTCGCGCACGGGATCGAGCCCGAAGCGTCGCGGGATCCGCGTCGTGACGAGCTCGAGGATCACGCGCCGTGCCTCGTCGGCATCGCGCTTCTCGACGACGAAGAAATCGGAGCTCGTGTCACCGGCCTCGGGCAGCACGGGGAACTGACCCGCGTTGATGCGGTGAGCGTTCTGGACGATGAGGCTCTGCTCCGCCTGCCGGAAGATGCGGACGAGGCGCACGCAAGGAACCACGCCGGAGTTGATGGCGTCGCGCAGGAACGACCCGGGCCCCACGCTGGGCAGCTGATCGACGTCGCCGACGAGCACGAGCCTCGCGCCGTCCGCGACGGCCTGCGTGAGCGCATCGGCCATCCAGATGTCGACCATCGAGCTCTCGTCGACGATGAGCGCGCCGGCCTCGAGCGGGTTCTTGGCGTCGCGCTTGAATGCGTTCTTCTTCGGCTCGAACTCGAGGAGTCGATGGAGGGTCGCCGCTTCGCGACCGGTCGCCTCGCTCATGCGCTTGGCCGCGCGGCCCGTCGGCGCTGCGAGCTTCGTCACGACCTTCGCGCGATCGAACACGCTCAGGATCGCCTTCACGATCGTGGTCTTTCCGACACCGGGACCACCCGTGACGACGAGGAGCGGACAGCGTGCGGCGGTCTCGACGGCGAGCCGCTGCTCCTCGGCGAGCACGGTGCCGGTGTCCTTCTCGAATCCCGCGACCGCCTCGGCGAAGCCGCGGAGATCGTCCTTCTCGACGTTCGCGAGCGACCCGAGCCGCGAGGCGAGCCGCACCTCGGCCTCGTGCATCGCGACGTCGTAGATCGCCGCTCCACGCAGCTCCTCGGCGCGCGCGCGCTCGAGCGTGCCGGAGCGCTCGGCGAGCACGTAGCCGTCGCGAACGAGCACCGCGAGGGCCTCGTCCAGCCGCGCGACGACGTCTGAGCTCGGCATGTCGTGCGCGTGCGCATTCGGGTCCGCGTCGAGCAGGCGTGCCGCGCGCGTCGTGAGGTCCTCGGCGACGGCGTAGCAGTGCCCGTTGTCCGAGCTGTCGCGCAGCGACTGCAGCAGCGCGGCCTGCATGCGCTCGAGCGAGTCCTTGCCGATCCCCATCGACGCCGCGATCCGGTCCGCGGTGCGGAAGCCGACGCCCCACACGTCGATCGCGAGGCGGTACGGGTTCCCCGAGATGATGCTGACCGCCTTCGGCCCGTAGCGCTTGAAGATGCGCGTCGCGAGCATCGGGCTCGCCCCGTGCGCCTGCAGGAAGATCATGACGTCGCGGATGGCGCGCTGCTCCTGCCACGCGGCGACGAGCGCGTCGGCGCGCGTGCGTCCGAGCCCGTTCACTTCGCGAAGACGATGCGGCTCGTCGTCGAGGACCTTCAGCGTGTCGAGCCCGAACTTCTCGACGATGCGCTGCGCGGTCACCTCGCCGATGCCCTTTATCAGGCCGGAACCGAGGTACTTCTCGATGCCGGAGAGCGTCGTGGGCGCGAGCTCGGTCACGCTCGTCGTGCGGAGCTGCTCTCCGTGGTTCTTGTCGATCTGCATCGCGCCGCGCGCCCGAACGCGCGCGCCGATGGCGACCTGCGGAAACGTCCCGACGATCGTGAGGAGCTCGCGACGTCCTGGGACGGCGACCTTCACGACGCGGAAGCCGGTCTCGCGATTCTCGAACGTGATCCGTTCGACCTCGCCCTCGATCGCGACCTCCGCCGGCTCCGTCACACCCGCGACCCTAGCGATTAAACGCCAGCGGCGCGACGGTCGCTCTCTGGGAAAGCATCCGGTCGCGCCGCGGAGAGAAGAGAAGCTCGCTTACTGGAGCTTCGTCGTCTTCAGATTCAGGTTGAAGTTGCCGAGCTCCGTCGAGCCGTAGCCCGCGCTGTAGACGAGGATCTTGCCGCCGGCCGGGATGGTGACGTTGTCGACACCGGCCCAGTCGAGCGTGCTCCCCGGCGGCGTCGCCGTCAAATTGCCACACGGGTCGCCACTGATGCACGAGTCGGACGCGCCGAAGTCACACGCGCCGAGCATCGCGTCGGTCGTCGGCGGGAGCGTCTTCTTGTAGATCCAGATGAGGGTGTCGAGCGGGCTGCCCGTTCCCGAGTGATAGACCTGGATGGTCGCGGTCTGCGCGGTCGGGTTCTTCACCTCGACGGCAACCCACGGGTACGTGGCCGTGGAGCTGACCGAGCCGACGCCGCACGTGCCGCTGACCTTCTTGCCGACCTGCGTCGCTGCAAGCGTCCACTGCGCGGTGACGACGGCGCCGACGGTGCCGGAGATCGTCATCTTGTTCGCGTTGATCGGCTCCTCGCACGTCGCCGAGTAGCCGCCGTACGTGCACGCCGTGCCGCAGGTGCGGTTACGGTACGTCGACGCCGAGCAACCCGCGGTCGTGTAGTCGACGGTGCCGGGTACGCAGCTGTTCGCGGGCTGACCCGTGCACGCGCCGGCCGAGTACGCGCAGTACTGCGTGCAGGTCTTCGTGACCTTGCCGCAGTTACCGCAGTTCTCCTGCACGGTGGTGCCGGGGATGCAGCCGCCCGAGAGCTCGTTTCCGCACGCGCCGTAGGTGCTCCACTTGCCCTTGCCGGTGGTGCCGTCGGCGAGACAGACGGTCTCGGCCTTGCCGCACGCGCCGCAGGACTTCTGCTTGATCTCGTTGAGCGTGGTGCACGCCGTGCCCTCGACGGGCGGCGGCGGACCGGCGTCGACGCCAGCTTCGGCCTTGGGGCCGCTGTCCTTCTTGCCCGAGTCCTTGCCGGCATCCGGCGGGGGCGTGCCGTCGTCGGTCTTCGGGGGAACGACGGAGCCCGACGATCCGTTGTCGTCGGGGAGCGTGGGATCACTCTCGGTATCGATTCCGGATCCACCGCCATCCGCACTGCAACCGACGACCGCCGCGGTTCCGAACAGACCCGCGAACGCGATGGCGAAGAGACCAGACTTGAGAGAACGCATTCCGCGACGCTCCTTTATTTCCTCGCCTGAGTTCCGACGAGGTGGACGGCCGCTCTAGCGCGCGAGGGTGGTGTGCGCAAGTCCCACCCAGACTCTTACGTCGCCTCCGATTTCACGTCCGCGTCGCCGTGCCGCCACAACGTCATGGAAGCGCTTGTCAATTTCTTCGCATGCTCGCGGCGACCGCACTCCGCGGTCAAAACGTCTCAGGCACGTCTCGCCGCGGAGACCGACCATGGCGCCAAGAAAACCTAATGATTTCGCGGAGCGCCGAGTTCATGGATGACATCGTGGTTTCATGTGCGCGCCTGATGCCGAATGTAGGCATCAATCGAGGCCGTCGGTACGCACGCCGAGCACGATCTGGCCGTCGGTCACCTCGCCCGG
The DNA here is from genome assembly GCA_028287065.1 of Labilithrix sp. GTDB lineage: Bacteria > Myxococcota_A > Polyangia > Polyangiales > Polyangiaceae > Labilithrix. Next base: position 10,099 of record JAQBQJ010000147.1, read on the forward strand.
CGTGCCGTGCGGCGAGAAGCTCGTGATCGCGACGACGCGACTCGCGCCGGCGGGGATGACGAGCGCGTTCGCCTCCGTCAGCGCGCCGAACTTCGAATTGCCGCACGGCACGCTCGCCGTGTTGCAGTAATCGCCAGCGCCCTTCTCGCATGCCGCGAGCGCTTCGTCGGTCGTGGGCTTCGCGGCGTAGCCGACGAGCACCGTGTTGATGATCGCTCCGCCGGGCGCTTGTGCGTTCCACGCAGAGACCGTCGCGCTCTTCGCCGACGGGTTCTCGACGCGTACGAATGCGATTGTGTGCTTGTCGGTCGTCGACACGGTTCCGCCGGTCGCGGCGGTGCACGATCCCGTCACGCGCTTGCCGACGTACGCCGGGCTGAGCGGCACGACGATGCTCGCGATGCCGCCGAGCACCGCAGGGACTTTGACGCTGAAATCAGGCGCCGAACAGCTCTGGTAGTTCTCCCACTGGCACGTCGCGCTGCACGCGTGATTGCGGAACGTGGTGGCGTCGGGACAGCCTGCGCTCGTCCACGCGACGGTTCCCGCCGAGCACGAATTCGCCGGCTCACCGACGCACGCAGATGCCGTCCACGCGCAGTACTTCGTGCACGTCTTCTTGTGCGTGCCGCAGTTGCCGCAGCTCTCGTCGACGATCGCTCCGGGAACGCATCCGCCGGCGAGCTCGCGATCGCACGCCGAGTATTCGCTCACCTTGCCCATCGCGTCGGACGGGTTCGCCTTCTGACAGATCGCCTCCTGCGTTCCGCATGCGCCGCACGGGCGCGCGAAGATCTCGTCGGCCTTCGCGCACGTCGCGCCGACCGCGGGCGCCGGCGGAGCGGCATCGACGACCGACGCGTCGCTCCCCGGCTTCGACGGCTTGCCGCCGTCCGTATGGCCGCCGCTCGAGCCGGCGCCGCCGGAGCTGCCCGGAGTGCCCGGCGGAAGCACCGCGCCGGGCTCCGTTTCCGAGGGAGTCACCGAGAGATCGGGGTCCGACGCGCCCGATGCGCTGCACGCGGCAACGACGCCGCCGACGGACAAGAACAAGACGAAGAGGGGGCCTTTATGGTGGGACATGTCGGCGGCGGTAGGCAATCGCCATGCCTTGTCCCACCGATGCCTACCAGGCTCAGGGCCGTTCGAGGATCGCTCAGGGCGTCGAGTCGGTCCGCACGACGAGCTTCACGGCGCCTTCGGCGACCGACGACCCGCCGGCCGGATAATAGCTGCCGAAGAAGAGCAGCGCGGAGCCGAACGGCGGAAGCTTGATCGCGTTCGCCGCCGTGACGCCCGCCCACTTGAAGTCACCGCACGGAAGCCCGGTCGGACACGAGTCGACGACGACCTTCGCACACTGCTTTCGCGTCGCGTCGTCGGTCGGCTTCGTGTTGCCCGCGTACCACGTCATGAGCGTATCGATGACAAGGCCAGCGTTCGGCGCGGCGGTGTTCCACGCGCTCAGCGTGAGCGGCGCGTCGGTCGGGTTCACGAGCTCGACGTAGACGTACGGATGATTCGTCGTCGTCGACAGCGAGCCGGTCGGACACGTGCCGGTGAGGCGCTTGTCGACGACCGTCGCGCGCAGCGGATAGATCGCGCTCACGCTGTCGCCCGGCGTGCCGGCGACGACGAGCTTGAAGTCGAGAGGCTCGCACGTCGCGGTGAAGTTGCTCCACGAGCACGTCGCGTTGCACGACCGCGTGCGCACGGTGCCGGCCGTCGGGCAGCCCGCGCCCGTGTAATCCTCGGACGTGGGCGTGCACGAATTCATCGGCTCGCCCGTGCATGCGCCCGTGCTCCACGCGCAGTACTGCGTGCACGTTCGCGCGCGCGTACCGCAGTTGCCGCAGGACTCGTTCTCGCTCGTGCCCGGGACGCATCCACCTGCGAGCTCGTTCTCGCACGGCGAGTAGTCGCTCACGATGCCGGCCGTGCCGTCCGGCTTCGCGAGACAGAGCGCCTGCTGCGTCCCGCAGATCCCGCACTGGCGTGTGAAGAGCTCGTCGAGCATCGGGCATGCAGCGCCGGGATTCGGCGCGGGCTTGCCGGCATCGACCGCCGAGTCCTTCGCGGCGTCCTTCGCGGCATCCTTGCCGGCGTCCTTCGACGCGTCCTTGCCGGCATCGACCGGAGCCTCGGCATCGGGCTTGGTCGATCCCGGGAGCACGGCGCCGGGCATGGGCTCGGTTCCGGCCTCGTCGCTCTGGGGCTCGAGGACCGGAACGCTGTCGCCGTTCGCCGAACAAGCGACGACGAGAGCGAGCGTGGAAGAGGCGAAGAAAGAACCGAGGAAGAAGCGAGAAGGAGAAGCCATGGGTGCGGCGGGAGTATACGTATCCCCACTTCCCCGTACACCCTCACGGGCGGAATTTTCGCGTGTCACTGTAGCGCGCAGCCCTCACATCCGAGCCGCGGTCGCTGCCGGCGAACCTCAGCGCGCGTGCGCGCCGATCACTTCTTCGCGTTCTTCACCGCGCACGCGAGGCCGTCCTGCTGCATGCACGCGCGCTCGATCTGCTGCTGACCCATCGGGTTGTTCGTCGCGATGTTCATGAGGCCCGCGATGCCGCAGTCGCGCGCCGAGCCGCTGTTGCACTTGCTCGTGAGCTCCATCGTCTCGGGTCCAGGGAACACGGGCCGGCTGCCGCCGAACAGGACCTTCGTCGCGGCACACGACATCTTGTCGTTCCGCATGCAGCCCATCTCGAACGCGCGCTTCGCCGCGTCCTTGGTGCCGCCGAAGCCGAGCTCCATGCGGCCCTGATCGAAGCAAGCCTGCATGTTCCCGCGCCAGCAGCCGCGCTGGTACATCATCTTCGCGAGGATCGCGTTCTTCGGTGCGTCCTTGCCGATCTCGCTGAGCAGGCCGAGATCGACGCACGCCTGTGTCTGCGTTCCGTCGCATGCGCGCTTCAAGAACGCGACCGCCTTCTGCACGTCCTTCGTGGTGCCCGCGCCGTCGAGGTACATCTTGCCGGCGGTGCCGCACGCGAGATCGTTGCCGCCTTCGCAGCCCTTCGCGAGCAGCGTGAGCGCCTTGCCTTCGTCCTTCGTGACGCCGTCGCCACTCTTGTACTGCGCGCCGAGCATGCCGCACGCGAGCGCGTCGGCGTCGCCGCAGCCCTTCTCGAAGTTCTTCGCCGCCGCCGTACTGTCCTTCGCGCCGCCACGTCCCTGCATCATCAGCACGCCGAGGTTGGTGCAGCTCTTCGCGTCGGACGCGTCGCAGCCCTTCGTGAGCAGCTCGCGCGCCTTCTTCTCGTCACGCGACGCGCCTCCGCTTCCCGCGACGTAGAGCGTGCCGGCCGCGCCGCAGCTCTGCGCGTTGCCCTTCCCGCACTGCGCGACGCACTCGTTCGCGTCCTTCGGGTTGCACAGATACGCGGGCGCGGACTTCGGCTCGGTGCACTTTCCCTCGGCCATGACGAGGCCCTTCGGGCACGTCGCCTCCGCGGTCGCGACGTCGTTGCCGGCGGGCTTCTCGGCGACGGGAGACGGCGCGGCGCCGACCGCGGCGGCAGGCGCCTTCGGGATGATCCCCTTCAGCTCGAGACGGATGAACGCCTGGCACTGCGCGGGCGCCTTCTTGTCGTCGGGCGTGGCCTTCGCGCAGTCCGCGATGTCGCCGTCCTTGTTCTGGACGTTCTTCTCGCTCGTCGATGCGCCGGCCGCGGTCGCACCGAACATCTGCGCCGCGCTCTTCACTTGGCCCTTCGTGCCCGTCTGCATCACGAACGCTCCGACCATCGCGCCCTTCACGAAGTGGGTGGCGCCGTCGCACTCGCCCTTGAGCTCGTCGGCCTGGACCTTCGCCCACGTGGTCTTCACCTTGCCGACCATGATCATCGCGACGTCGAGCGTGGAGCCGCGCGCCATCTCCGCGCTGATGTTGCCCGCGATGCCGATGCCGCCGAGCGGGAGGTTCGCCTTCACCTCGTCGGCGTTGTTCAACTTCACGACCTGCTCCTTGCGGCTCATGCCGAGGAAGCCGTACGTGCCGTCGACCTTGCAGTCCTTCAGCAGCTTGAAGCCCTTGCAGCTGTAGGAGACGATCGCGACGTTCTCCTTCATCAGCAGCTCGAGATCGCCGCGCTGCTCCGGTTTCCAGTCGACGACGAGCGGCTCGCCGCTGCTCTCGGCCTCGCGGCACGGTCCCTCGCCGAGACCTTCGGCCGCCGTCGCTTCTTTCGGACGAACGGCCGCGCCGACGCCACCTGCACCGCAACCGTCGAGCGCGGTGAACGCGCAGGCCGCGAGGAAAATGCAGGAGAGAATCGAAGAGCGGCGTCCAATCATGGCGCGAGGATACGCGCGATTCTCGGCCGCCTACACGCACAATTGCGTCGTTTGGGTGTTGCGGGAGGTCCCTCCGGGTGCGCTAATCCAGACATGCGCCGCCTCGTCGCCATCGTCGTCGGGCCGCTCGTCGGCCTCATGGCGTGCAACGCGCTGACGGGCGTGGGCGACCTCGCGACGGGCTCGAGCGGCTCGAGCGGCTCGAGCGGTTCGAGCGGCGGACCGGGCGGCGAAGGAGGCACCGGCGACGGCGCCATCCCGTTCGTCGACGGCGCGTCGGGCGATGCCAGCGTCGATCCGAACATCGTGGTGATCACGCCCTCCCTCGCGGCCTGCGGGAACGACGGTCTCTGCGTCACCAACAGTGGTGGCTGGTCGCCCGCTCTGAACCTGGTGTTCGGCGGGGCAACGGGCGGCTGCCCGAGCACGTGGCCGGACGCGAAGACGTACAAGGCCCCGGCCGGCGGTCGGTGTGCTTGCCAGTGCACCGCGAACGGCGCCGCGTGCGCAGGCACCATCGACGCGCGTACGGGCGTGGCGTGCGGCGGACCGCCGACGACGCTTCCGGTCGCGAACGACGGCGGCTGCACGGACACGACGATGGCGCTTCCCACGCCCGTCTCTCTCACGCAGACGGGGACACCTCCGGCCAGCTGCAACGGCGCCGTCGTCTCGAACCTCGGCGGGAAGGAGAGCGTAGAGACCTGCGCCGGTGTCGCCCTGACGCCGAGCGCTTCGTGTGATGCGACCGAGGTGTGCGTACCGAAGCCACCCAAGCAGTTCGGGCTTCCGGTTGGCTCGGTGTGCATCGCGCACGACGGGCAGGCCGGCTGTCCGAAGAACCTGCCCATGCGCGTGGTCGCCGGCTCGGACGTGATCGACGGCCGTTCGTGCAGCGCGTCGTGCACGTGCGCACCCGCGGCCGATTGCAAGGGCGGCAAGCTCGAGACCTCGACGTCGCCGACGTGCGCCAGCGTCACCCGCACGCTCGACGTCGACGGCACGTGCAACATGGGCGCGACGGGTCCGGCCACGACGTTCCGTTACGCCGCGCCGAGCGGTTGCGTCGTGAAGGACCCGCCGCAGACGCTCGGCTCGCAGACCATCGTGCAGCCGCGGACGTTCTGCTGCGCGTCTCCGTTCTGAGCTGGCCCCCCAAAAACACGACGGCCCCTCGCTCGTCAGAGCGAGAGGCCGTTATGTCAGGTGGCGCTCCGCCGCTCACGCTACGCGTGAGCCTCCCCGTCTGTCATCCCACCGGCCCGGCGTCATCGCCTTCGGCGAACGGCGCTTCGCGCCGGCGGACGCCTACCGAGAGATGCTCACGGTCTAGAAGCCGTGGCCGTGGCCCGCGTGGTCGTGACCACCGCCGGCGTTCGCCTTCTCGTCCTTCGGGCGCTCGGCAACGAGGCACTCCGTCGTGAGCATGAGGCTCGCGACCGAGGCTGCGTTCTGGAGAGCCGTGCGAACGACCTTCACCGGATCGATGACGCCCTGCGAGAGCAGGTTGCCGTACTGGTCCGTCTGGGCGTTGTAACCGAAGTCATCCTTGCCCTCCTTGACCTTGTTGACGACGATCGAGCCCTCGAGACCGGCGTTGCCGACGATCTGGCGAAGGGGCTCCTCGATCGCGCGACGGATGATCTGGACACCGAAGCGCTGCTCGTCTTCGAGCTTGAGCGAGTCGAGAGCGGACTGCGCGCGGATGAGCGCGACGCCGCCGCCGGCGACGATGCCCTCTTCGATGGCCGCGCGGGTCGCGTGGAGCGCGTCCTCGACGCGGGCCTTCTTCTCCTTCATCTCGGTCTCGGTCGCTGCGCCGACCTTGATGACCGCGACGCCGCCGACGAGCTTCGCGAGACGCTCCTGGAGCTTCTCACGATCGTAGTCGGACGTGGTGTTCTCGACCTGGGCGCGGATCTCCGCGATGCGGCCCTTGATCTTCTCCTTGTCGCCCGCGCCGTCGACGATCGTCGTGTTGTCCTTGTCGAGCGTGACGCGCTTGGCGCGGCCGAGGTCGGAGATCGTGACGTTCTCGAGCTTGAGCCCGAGCTCCTCGGCGATGACCTGACCGCCGGTGAGCACCGCGATGTCCTTGAGCATCTCCTTGCGGCGATCGCCGAAGCCCGGCGC
>JAQBQJ010000232.1 GCA_028287065.1 Labilithrix sp.
TGCCGGAGCTCTTCTTCCGTCAGGGACGCCAGTACTACGACTACGGGGTCTACGACTCCGCCGTGAAGATCTGGGGCTCGCTGCTCGAGAAGTTCCCGCGCAGCCAGTACGCGCTCGCCGCGGGCGAGCTGATCCTCGACTCGTTCAATCGCGCGAAGAACTACGAGAACATCGAGACGTGGGCGCGGCGCCTGAAGAGCGCACCGGCCTTCGCGAGCGACGCGAACCAGAAGAAGCTCGACACGCTGATCGTCCAGGCCGTCTTCAAGCAAGGCGAGCAGAAGGCCGCCGCCGGCGAGCACGGCGACGCCGCGCGTGCCTACCTCCGCGCCGCGAAGGAGTTCCCGAACGATCCGCGTGCCGCGCAGGCCTGCGTGAACGCCGAGCTCGAGGCGCAGAAGGCCGGCGACACCGAGGCCCTCAAGGAAGGCGCGAAGCTCGTCACCGGCAAGGCGTACGCGAGCAAGCCGGAGTCGCCGCACGGCGCGTGGATCGCGGCGGCCACGTTCCAGTCGATGGGCCTGTTCGCGGAGTCCGCCGACTTCCACGAGGCGATCGCCGGCCTCGCCGATCGCGATCACCCGAACTACCAGAAGTACGAGCACGCGAAGGACGCCGCGTACAACGCCGTCGTCCTGCGCGTCGCGACCGGCGAGCACGACAAGGCGATCGCGAACGGCAATCGCTTCCTCACGCAGTACGGCACGAGCGGCGACGCCGACGAGGTCGTCTTCCAGATGGGGAAGGCGCACCAGAACGCCGGGCGCAACAAGGAGGCCGCCGATCTGTACCGGCGTTACCTCGCGCGCTCGAAGAACCAGGATCACCGCGTTCAGGGCTGGGTGCTGCTCGCGACCGCGCTCGCGAAGACCGGCGACGACCGCGGCGCGGACGACGCGCTCAAGGCGGCCGTCGACATCGGCAAGCATCGACGCAACGACCTCGGACCCGAAGGAAAGTTCGCCGCAGCGCATGCGCGCTACATGGAGGGCGAGCGCATCCTCGAGCGCTTCGACAAGATCCAGATCTCCGGCGACGTGAAGCAGCTCTCCGGCCGCCTCAAGCAGAAGGCCGACCTCCTGAAGCAGGCGTCCGCGCTGTTCCTCGACGTCGTGTCGCTCGGCGTCGCGGAGTGGACGACCGCGGCGCTCTACCAGATCGGCCGCACGTACGAGACGTTCAGCAAGTCGCTGAAGGACGCGCCTCCGCCGTCGGGTCTCTCGGATGCCGACAAGGAGGTTTACCAGACGCAGATCGACGAGTTCGTCGTTCCGATCGAGGAGCGCAGCCTCGACGCCTACGAGAACGGCTGGAAGAAGGCGATCGAGCTCGGCATCTACAACCAGTGGACGGCGAAGATGCGCGATGCGCTCGGTCGCCTGAACGCGGAGCTCTATCCGCCGTTCAAGGAGACCGGCTTCGAGATCCGCTCGCAGGCTCCGATGCCGCTGCCGCCCCTCATCGACTCGCCGCGCCGCGGCGGCGAGAAGGCCGCGCTCGCGACCACGACGACGAAGCCCGCCAACAAACCGGCCACGAGCATCGAGGAGAAGAAGCCCGCGCCTTCTCCCTCGCCGGCGCCCGCGACGAAGCCGGAGCCGCCGTCGAAGCCTGCGTCCGGTGCGAAGCCGACGCCGAAGGCGAGCAGCTCGAGCTCGTCGGGTGGCGGAGCGATGGTGCCCGACGACGAGAACGCGACGGCCGCGGTGCTCGCCGCGCCCACGCCGCCGGAGCCGGCCAAGAAGCCCGCTCCGAAGAAGAAGGGCGGCAAGTGATGCGCGCGCGAGCTCTCGGCACCGCGCTCGTCGTCGGCCTCGCCGTCACGTCGGCCGCATGCGGCGGCAGCAACAAGAACCAGGGCGTGAAGACCGTCGAGAAGGGCCTCCCGCCCGCGAACCCCATCGCCGTGCAGCGCATGGTCGAGGGCGTCACCGCCGCGAAGGACCCGCGCATGCAGACGCGCGCGATCGCGCTGCTGCGTGAGGCGATCTCCATCGATCCGAACCTGTGGGAGGCGCGCTTCGATCTCGGGGTCGTGCTCGCCAACGCCGGTGACCTCGCGAACAGCGAGGAGCAGCTCCGCGCTGCCGCGAAGATCGCGCCCGAGCGCGAGGAGGTCGCCGTCGCGCTCGCCGAGGTGAGGCGACGCCGCGGCTCCAACAAGGACGCAGCGTCGAGCCTCGAGGACTTCGTGAAGGATCACCCCGGCGCCGTCGAGGCGCGCACGCTCCTCGTCGCTGCGCTGCGCGACTCGGGCCAGCACGAGCGCGCGATCCAGAATGCGCGCGAGGTCCTCGTGCGCAAGCCGGGCGACGCCACGGCGCTCGCCGAGCTCGCGCTGTGTCATCTCGGTAAAGGCGAGCGCGACACCGCGCAGCTCCTCGTCAAGCAGGCGCTCGACGTGAACGCCAAGAGCGCGATCGCGCATCGCGTCCAGGGCCTCGTGTTCCTCGGCGGCGGCGACGATGCAGCTGCATTCCAGGCGTTTTCGAAGGCCGCGAACGAGGACCCGCGCGACACCACCTCGCGTCTGAACATGGGCGCGGTGCTCCTCCGTGCCGGCGCCTATGCGAAGGCCGCGGAGCAGTACAAGAGCGCGCTCGCTGCCGCGCCGGACGAGTCGTCGGCGCAGATCGGTCTCGCGGCCGCGCTGCGCGGCGAGTCCGACGGCAAGAACGCGAAGCTCCTCGACGAGGCCAAGTCGCTGCTCGAGAAGGTGCTCGAGCGCGATCCGCACAGCCTTGCCGGCAACTTCAACCTCGGCGTGCTCTACGCCGATTCGCTGAAGAAGCCCGGCGACGCGAAGACGTACTTCGAACGGTTCCTCGACGACGCCCCGAAGGATCATCCCTCGCGGCCCGAAGCCGAGCGCCAGCTCGCGGGCGCGAAGTCCGGAGCCGCGCCGGCTGCGGCGCCTGCCGCTCCCGCCGCTGCGCCACCTGCCACTGCACCGGCAACCGGAGGAAAGAAATGAGGCTGCGTCGCGGTCGCATGCTCGCGTTCGTCGTCGTCACGTCGGTCACGGCGATGTCGCTCCTCGCGGGCGCGCAGACCAAGAAGCCCGCATCGGCGCCTGCGAAGAAGCCGCCGTCGAAGCCCGCCGGCACCGCCGGAGGTGCAAAGCCGCTCTCGCCGGACAGCGAAGATGCCGGCGCGCTCGCCGCGAAGGACGAGCGTCCGCCGCCTGCCGCGTCGACGAAGGACGCAGGCCCTGCCGCCGGCAGCGTGGAAGCGAAGACGCTCGACGGCGGCACGCGCGTGTTCCGCTTCGGCGAGGTCGAGGTCGAGGGACGCCTGAAGAGCCCGCAGATCGTCTACTTCCTCCGTCGCGTGCGCGCGGAGTTCGCCGCCGGCGACCTCGGGCACCGCAGCTTCGTGCGCGAGCTGTCGGAGACGCGAAACGAGCCGGGCTTCTGATGATCCCGGCGCTGGCCGGCCTGACGATCGCGTACGGCGTCGTCGCCTATTCGTACGAGATCGAGAACGCCGGCGCGCATGCAGACAAGGTCCTCGTCGTGTGGCCGCGCACGTGCGGCGCGGCCGGCGATCCCCTGGGAACGGTCGATCTCGCGCTGAATCCCGAGTGGACCTCGCGCATGCACGAGGTCGACTACGAGGTCGTCGTGAAGGGCAAGCGCCACGAGCTGCTCGAGCCCTGCGCGAAGACCACACGCCTGTATGCGCTCCCCGCCGGCGCGTTCCCACTCGGCGCGCGGACGTCGACCGCGGACGACGTCTCGCTCGGGCAACCCGAGGCTGGCGCCCCGTTCGCGATCGTCCCGGCTCTCGATGCCGTCGATCTGAAGAAGCGCATCGACTTCTTCGAGAAGGATCCGCGCGTGCTGCGTACGCCGTATCGCTTCCCGACCTCCGCGGCGGCGAAGGTGAAGGCCGTGCACGACGTGCTCTCCGTCGACGCGTTCGACGCTACGTCGTTCGCGGTCGTCCCTGTGCGTGCAATCTACACGTACGACGACGGCAAGACGGAGACCGTCCCGTATGCCGGCGCGGACGCCTCGGCTCCGACTCCGCCTGCAGCGGCGCCGTCCGCGCCCGAGCCGGCGCCGCCGCCGAAGGACCTCGGCACCCGCTGGGTCGTCCTCGCAGCCGCGGGCGGCCTCGTTGTCGGCGGTCTCCTCGCCGCGTATCGCAAGAAGCGCGAAGCGCGCCCGAAGTGACGAGACCATGTCGGTAGGTCTCGCCTACGCAATCCCAACTGCTCGTTGGCGTCTTCGCGTCTTGGCGGCAAATCTCTCCTCTCTGATACGCTTTTAGAACGATGGCCGTCGCTCAGCCCCTCGCGCCGAATGCCCTCCGCGTCGCGGCGGTCTGGGGCACCACCGTCGTTGCGTTGCGCACGCTGTCCCGCGGCGAGTCGTTCGTGCTCGGAGACGGCGAGGAGAGCGATCTCCCGATCCCCGACGGCATCGAGATGTCGCCGACGCCGCTCAAGGGGGGCCCCGGCGGATGGGAGCTCGACACGCGCGGCAGCGTCGGCGGTCTGCTCACGCTGCGCGGGCGCGGCGAGGATCCCGTCGCGATCGCCCGCGCGGGCGCGCCGGTGCCCGTCATGCCCGGCGACTACGGCCTGATCCAGTACGGGCAGTTCGCGATCTTCTTCCAGTACACGGCGCAGCCGATCCCGATGAGCTCGCTGAAGGGGCCCGAGCTCCTCACGCTGCTCGCGATCTTCTGCAGCGCGATCCTCCACCTCGGGCTGCTCGGGCTCGTGCGCACGCTCATGACTCCCGATCAGCTCGCGAAGCCGCTCGAGCTCACGAACCCCGAGGAGTACGCGGCGCGCTTCGGTCTCAAGCGCGCGGTCGTCGAGACGCCTCCGCCCGAGCCGATCACCGTCGGTCAGGACAAGGGCGGCGGCTCCGGCGTGAAGGATCCCGGCGCGCAGGACAAGAAGCCCCAGGGCGGCGGAAAGAAGATCAAGGGCGACGAAGGCAAGTTCGGCATGAACGACAAGGCCGATCACACGCAGCTGCCCGGCGAGATCAAGCCGACGACGCACTACGGCGGCCTGAGCGAGGTCCTCGAAGGCGATACCGGCAAAGAGATCCAGAACACGCTCAAGTCGATCAACACCGTGTCGGCCGCGCTCTCGGGCCTCAACTCGAACACAGTCGTGCTCGGCAGCGGTCCGGGCACGGGCCTCAAGGGCGCAGGCTCGGGCGGCGGCGGCACCGGCGCGGGCGTCGCGTTCGGATCGGGCACGCTCGACACCGGCTTCGGCGCAGGCAACGGCGGCGGTTACGGTAGCGGCGCAGGCGGACCCGGCGGTCGCGGCAGCGGCGGCAACGGCAAGGGAGGCGCGGGCGGCGGCACCGGAACGGGCAACGGCACCGGCAACGGCCCCGGTGAAGCGAAGGTCGCGGCTTTTGCGGGCCAAGGCGCATCGAAGGGCGGCCTGTCGCAGGACCAAGTGCGTCGCGTCGTCATGGCTCACCTCGGCGCCGTGCGCGCTTGTTACGAGAGCGAGGCGCAGCGCAATCCGTCGCTCAAGGGCGGCGTCACCGTGCAGTGGACCATCGACCCCAGCGGCAGCGTGTCGACGGCGTCGCCCGCCGGCAGCACGCTCAACAATCCGCGCGTCGAGGGCTGCGTCGTCCGGCAGGTGAAAGGCTGGCATTTCCCGTCCAGCGAATCGCCGACGATCGTCAGCGGCTTCCCGTTCAAGTTCGGCGTTGGCGGCTGAGCGCTGCGTTTTGCATCGGTCTGGCAATACGCAACGATCGCGAGATGGTTTGACCTCAAACTAATTAGCGGGCCGATATTCGTGCCATGATTGGGCCTCGTCGCCCATGAAGCTCACGTTCCGTGTCCTAGCCGCGCTCGCGGCGCTCGCCTTCGCCCTCGTCCTGGGCTGGGGGCCGGCGCCGGCGTCGGGCGGAAAGCACGGGGCTATGTCGGTCACGAGCCCGCGGGCGTCCGCCCATCGGGCCGCCGACGCGCGGCGTCATGCGAACGCAGCGCTGCACGCGCGCGCGGCGCTCCACGCCTTGGAGCACGACGCCGGTGAGCACGCGGCGATCGACGACGACGACGTGTACGACGACGACGACGGGAACGAGACCGGCATGGTCGCGCCCGAGCATCGCGAGCGCGACAACGAGGCCGCTCCACGCGAGCCCGTGCCCGCTCAGCCCCGCGTTGCGTGGTCGGAGGCCTCCTCGACGCACCTGACTCCGCGAGGCATCCGCCCGTCCGGCGAGCATCGCGACACGACCGATCGACCTCCGCGCGCCTGAGCCACGGCCGAGAACTTGCGGGAGGACGCGTGCTGGCGAAGCGCGTGCCCTCCCGCTTCGCCGCAGCTCGAGGAGGTCATTTTTTCTATGTGGAACGGAGTCGTCCGTAAGGAGGTTCGCCGCGGCATCGCTGCCGCGACGGCGAGCCTCGCCGCGCTCGTCGTGCTTGCCGGCGCGAGCACGTCGCACGCCCAGCCGGCGAGCGCGCCGCCCGTCGACGGGGCGCCGGGCGTGCTCTCGCTCTCGCTGAAGGACGCGATCGATCGCGCCGAGCAACGCGCACCGGACGTGGTCATCGCGGGCCGTCTCGTCCGCGAAGCGCAGGCGCAGCGTGTCGGGGCGGGCGTGCTCCTGCCGGTCAATCCGCGCCTCAGCGTGGATGCGCGACCGCTCATCACCGGCGGTCCGCTCGGACAGCTCGGTACCGCGGCGAACCTCGAGATGGTCTTCGATCTCGGGGGAGCGCCGCGCGCGCGCATCCAGGAGGCGCAGCGCGCGGGCGAGGTCGCGACCGCGGACCTCTCGCTCGAGCGCCTGCGTGGTCGCATCGCCGCGTGGGTCGCGTATCTCCAGGTGCGCGTCGCGGAGACTCGCATCGAGGAGACGAAGGCGCTCGTCGGGATCGCCGAGCGGATCCTCCGCGCATCGAAGCAACGCGGAGCGATGGGCGCATCGGGCGACATCGAGGAGACCCTCGCGACCGCCGATCTCGGCCAGCTCCGTGCCTCGATCGAGTCGGCCACGCGCCAGCGGGAAGAGCATCTCGCGCTGCTGCGCGACGTCCTCGATCTCCCGTCGTCGCAGGCGATCGCGCTCACGACGACCCTCGACGAGCCGCCGGCGCCGCCCGATCGCGAGGCGCTTCTCCGCAAGGCGATCGAGTCGCGACCGGAGCTCGCGCAGATCCGCGCCCGGCTCGCGTACCTCGACGCACGATACGAGCGTCTCGGTCGCGAGCGTTTTCCGAAGATCGGCGCGTATCTCGGCCTCGACGCATCGCCGGCGAACCCGATGTTCGGGATCCTCGGCGTGTCGATCGAGCTCCCCGTCGCGCAGCGCAACCAGGGGCCGCGCGCCGTCACCGAAGCGGCGCGCGCGACCGAGATGGAACGCCAGGACCTCCAGGCGCGTCGCATCCTGCGCGAGGTGACGTCGCTCCACGCCGCGTACGAATCGCGGCGCGCGGAGCTGAAGGTCATCGAGGGGACGTCCGTTCCCGCCGCGGTGCGCACGCTGGAGCTGGTCGAGGTCGGATGGCTCGCGGGTCGGTTCGACATGTTCCGCGTCGCGACGGCGGCGCGCGACGTCGCGCGCATTCGCGCAGCAAGGCTCGAAGCGCTCGAGAGCGCATGGATCGCACGGATCGCGCTCGATCGAGCGGCAGGAGGCACGACGCAATGAGCACGAACCACGAAATCGGCGGCGCGACGGAGCCCGGCGCTGCGCGCGCCAAGACGATGCGCACGGCCATCCTCGCGGTCGTCGCGGTCCTCGTCGTCGGTGGGCTCGCCGCATTCTTCCTGCTCCGGAAGCCGACGGCAGGGTTCGCCGAGCCGCCGCGCGACGTGCCGTACATGGACGGCAAGTGGATCCGCTACTCGCCCGCGTTCGCCGCGCGCTCGAAGCTCGAGTTCGGCGTGCCGGAGAGCGCAGGCCTCACGCCGGTCGTGAACGTCACCGGCACGGTCACGTTCGATCCCGAGCGCGTCGCGGCCGTGGGCGCGCGCATCTCGGGTCGCGTGCGTCGCATCCTCAAGTTCCCCGGCGACCCCGTGAAGGCCGGCGACACGCTCGCGGAGCTCGAGAGCGCCGACCTCGGGCAAGCGCAGTCCGCCGTGCTCGCCGCACGAGCGCATGCCGAGGCTGCCAACGCGAACGACAAGCGCGAGTCGCAGCTCGCCGAGGCACGCGTCTCCTCGCAACGCGACGCCGAGCTCGCGCGCGCGACGGCCGCGAGCGCGAGGGCGGATCTGCATGCTGCCGAGCAGCGCGTGCGTGCGCTCGGCGGCAACGCCTCGAGCGAGATCGGCGTGCTCGCGGTCACCACGCCGATCCCGGGCAAGATCGTCGAGTCGCACGTGTCGCGCGGACAGTCGGTCGAGCCGAGCGCGACGCTCTTCCGCGTCGCGGATCTCGAGCGCGTGTGGATCGAGCTCGCCGTGTTCGAGCGCGAGCTCGGTCACATCTCGCCGAACGACGCCGTCGAGATCTCGCCGCAGACGAATCTGAGCGTGGTCCTGAAGGGCAAGGTCGCTCACGTCGGCGACGTGATCGACCGCGAGACCCGCAGCGGCGACGTGCGCGTCGTCGTCGAGAACGTCGACGGCTCGTTGCGCCCCGGTCAGTCCGTCCTCGCGAAGATCCACACGAAGACGACCCCGTCCGCCGTGCTGCTCCTCCCGCGCGATGCGATCACGAGCGTCGACGGGAAGCAGACCGTGTTCGTCGAGCACGACGCGACCTCGGTCGAGCCTCGCGCGGTGACGACGGGCGCACGCGACGGCACGCGCGTCGAGATCACCGATGGTCTGAAGGCCGGCGAGCGCGTCGCGATCAGCGGCGTGTTCGCGCTCAAGTCGGAGATCTTCCGATAAATGCTGGCAGCCATCGTCGCGCGGTCGATCCGCATCCGCTTCTTCATCATCGCGTTGCTCGTCGCGCTCCTCGCGGGCGGCGGCGTCGCGGCGCGGTATCTGCCGATCGACGCGATCCCCGACGTGTCGACGGTGCAGGTCTCGGTCCTCACCGATTGTCCGGGCCTGTCGCCGATCGAGGTCGAGCGCACCGTCACGTTCCCGATGGAAGCGGCGCTCAACGGCCTGCCCAAGCTCGTCGAGCTGCGATCGGTGTCGCGCAACGGCCTCTCGGCCGTGACCGTCATCTTCAAGGACGGAACCGACATCTGGTTCGCGCGGCAGATGGTCCTCGAGCGCGTGCGCGGCGTCGAGGAGAGCCTCCCGAAGATCGCCGGCAAGCCCGAGCTCTCGCCGGTGTCCGGCGGGCTCGGCGAGATCTACCAGTTCGTCGTTCGCTCCGACAAACACTCGCCCACGCAGCTCCGCACCATACTCGACTGGGAGATCGTGCCGAAGCTGCGCTCGGTCGCCGGCGTCATCGAAGTGAACACGATGGGCGGCGATCTGAAGCAGTACCACGTTGTCATCGATCGCGGCCGCCTGCACGCCCACGAGATGACGCTGAAGGACGTGGCCGCCGCGCTCGCACGGGCGAACGTCGCGGTCGGCGGCGGCTATCTCGATCGCGCGGCCGAGTCGTTCAACCTCGTCGGCGTCGGCCTCCTCAAGAACGAAGACGAGATCTCCAACGTCGTCCTCCGCATCGGCACCGACGGGACGCCGCTGCTCGTCCGCCACATCGCGCAGGTGAAGGTCGCGGCAGCGCTGCGCCATGGCGTGATCACGCGCGACGGAGAAGGCGAGGCGGTCACCGGCGTCACGATGATGCTCATCGGCGCCAACAGCCGCGACGTGGTCCATGCCGTCAAGGCACGCATGGAGAAGATCCAGAGCGAGCTGCCGCCCGGCGTCATCATCGATCCCATCTACGACCGCGCCGACTTCGTCGGACGCACGCTGTCGACCGTGCTCGGGAACCTCGTCGAGGGCGCGCTGGTCGTCACCGTCGTCCTCGCGTTGCTCCTCGGAACCGTACGAGGCGCGCTCGTCGTCGTGCTCGGCATCTTCGCGTCGATGTCGTTCGCGCTCTTCGGCATGCACGTCTTCGGCGTCACCGGCGACTTGATGAGCCTCGGCGCGATCGACTTCGGCTTCCTCGTCGACGGTCCCATCGTCATCCTCGAATCGGTGATGGCGGCGACGGCAGGCCGAGCTCTCGTCAAGAAAGCGCGAGAGCACGCGTACGCCGAGATCGCAGCCGCGGTCGCACGGCCCGTCGCGTTCGCCGTCGCGATCATCATGCTCGTGTATCTTCCGCTGCTCTCGCTCGAGGGCATCGAGGGCAAGATGTTCCGCCCGATGGCGGTGACGATGGCATGCGCGCTGTTCGGCGCGCTCGTCTACGCCGTCGTGTTCTTCCCCGCGCTGCTCGTCACGTTCGTGCCGCCGCCGAAGAAGCAGGGCCCGCGCTGGGTCATCGCGCTCGAGCGCATGTACGAGCGGACGCTTGCGCCGGCATTGCGCTTGAAGTGGGCGCTCCTCTCGGCTTCCGGCGTCGCGCTGGTCATCAGCTTCGTGCTCATCGCGAAGGCCGGCGCGGACTTCCTGCCGCGCATCGACGAGGGCGATCTCGTCGTGACGTTCCGCCGTGCGCCTTCGATCAGCCTCGCCGAGGCGAAGGAGCTGGATCTCGCCGCGGAGCGCGTCCTCAAGCGCTTTCCCGAGGTCGTGACCACCCTCGCGATGACGGGGCGCGCGGAGGTCGCGATCGATCCCGTCGGCAACGACAACACCGACATGTTCGTGCACCTCCGCCCGAAGAAGGAGTGGACCACCGCGCACGACCTCGACGACCTCTCCGTCGCCATCAAGAACGCGATCGAGAGCGAGGTGCACGGCACGTTCGTCTCCGTGTCGCAGCCGATCGAAGACAAGACCAACGAGCTGATCAGCGGCTCGCGCGCCGACGTCCAGATCGCCGTCTTCGGCGACGAGCTCTCCGAGCTGAAGCGCATCAGCGAGGAGGTGGGCGCGCTCGTCCGCGGCGTCCGCGGCTCCGGCGACGTGCGCATCGAGCGCGTGCTCGGAGCGCCGACCATCGTCGTTCGGCCGGATCGCGTTCGCCTCGCGCGCTACGGCGTCGCGTCCGAGGACGCACTCTCCGCCATCGAGGCCGCGCGCGTCGGAATGGCGGTCGGCTCGATCTACGAGGGCCATCGTCGCTTCGATCTGCGCCTCGTCGTGCCGCCGCGCACCTCGTCACCCGAGGCGCTCGGTGAGCTCTTCGTCGAGGCGGCCGGAGGCGGAACGGTGCCGCTCTCGGAGGTCGCCAAGATCGAGGAGACCGAAGGACCGACCCAGGTGCGCCGCGAAGCGCTCACGCGAACGGTCCGCGTCGAAGTGAACCTGCGCGGACGTGACCTCGTCTCGTGGGTCGACGACGCGCGCGCCCAGGTGCAGAAGCAGGTGAAGCTACCTTCGGGCTACGAGATCCAGTGGGGCGGGCAGTTCGAGAACTTCGAGCGCGCGAAGAAGCGTCTAGGCATCGTCGTGCCGATGGCGCTCGCGATCATCTTCGGGATGCTGCTGTGGATGTTCCAGAGCGCACGCTACGCAGGCGCGGTCTTCGCCGTCGTGCCCTTCGCGCTGATCGGCGGGATCCTCGGGCTGGTCGGGCGTGGCCTGTCGTTCAGCATCCCGGCCGCGGTCGGGTTCATCGCGCTCGCGGGCGTAGCGGTGCTCAACGGCGTGGTCATGGCGGCGGACGTGAAGCGCCGCGTCGAGCTCGGCACCGCGCTCGACGAGGCGATCACGCTCGGGGCGACGCACACGATGCGCGCGGTGCTCACGACCGGCGCGGTCGCCGCGTTCGGCTTCATCCCGATGGCGATCGCGAGCGGAGCCGGTGCCGAAGTGCAGCGTCCTCTCGCGACCGTCGTCGTCTCC
The DNA here is from genome assembly GCA_028287065.1 of Labilithrix sp. Classification (GTDB taxonomy): domain Bacteria; phylum Myxococcota_A; class Polyangia; order Polyangiales; family Polyangiaceae; genus Labilithrix. The sequence continues at coordinate 11,840 of JAQBQJ010000232.1, forward strand.
GGCATCCTCGTCTCGACGCTGCTCACGCTCTTCGTGCTGCCCGGGGTGCTCCAGATCGCGATGCGCGGCTGGAAGCCGGACGAGGACGACGAGCCGATCAGCGTTGCGCCTCCGAGCTTGCGCTCGCGCGGAGTGATGCCGCCGGCCGAGTGACCTCGACCGTCGCGTGCGCACGGGCGCCGCGCGTGCGTGCGCCGCGTCGCGATCCGTGGCAAAGTCCGGCGTCATGGATTGGAAGTTGTTCGTATCGACATTCGCGGCCATCTTCGTCGCCGAGCTGGGCGACAAGACGCAGCTCGCCGCGCTCTCGTTCTCGGCCGGCTCGGCGTCGAAATGGACGGTGTTCGCCGGCTCGGCGCTCGCGCTCGTCGCGAGCTCCGCGATCGCCGTCGCCGGAGGTGAGCTCGTCTCGCGATTCGTGTCGCCGCTCTGGCTGCGCCGCATCGCCGGCGTCGTGTTCGTCGGGATGGGGATCTTGTTCCTGGTGCGCAAGCCGGACTGACCGCGCGCGTGCGGCGCGTGCTCAGCTCATGAGCGCGCGACGCGGCGCCTTCGCGGCGGTCGCGGCATGGGGATCGAACCCGTCGAGCGGCAGATCGAGCATGCCGCGGACGTGACGAACGAGCGAGTCGGGCGCGCAGCCCTTCTCGACGAACGCATCGCAGCCGGCGACGAGCGCGCCTTCGACGTCCGCGCGCTCGCGATGCGACGTGAACGCGACGATCGGAACGTCGCGCATCAGCTCGCTCGCCTTGAGCGCGCGAGCGACGTCCCAGCCGTCCCCGTCCGGCAATCGCCGGTCGAGGATGACGATGTCCGGCCGCAGCCGCTCGGCGAGCTCGATCGCTTCGCTCACGGTCACCACCTCGTCGACGAGCAGCCCCGAGTGACGAAGCGCGTTGCCATAGAGCTCGCGGAGGTCTGCGTTGTCCTCGACGAGGAGCACGATGTGCAGCTTCGAACGGACGCCGGAGGTCATCGAGAATTTCTACGAGGCTGATGGATGTCGCGCAATTGGTCGGGCCGATGACCACGTGGCGCTCCGCCGCGTGCGGCTCGGTGCCGTAGGAGTTCTCCTTCCGTTCCGAGGCTGTCCGCGCGCGCCGAGGCATGCTGCCCTCGTTCGATTTATCGGCGGACTACGCGTTGTACTAGCGTGGGGCCATGCGCTCGCACCGATCCGCGGTCCCGTCGGCCCTCCTCTCGATGATGCTCGCGGCGTTCACGACGCTCGCCGGGTGTGGAGGCGCGGAGCCCTCGCCGGTATGCCCGTCGACGCCGCCCGCTCCGGTCGCTGCCGCTCCTGCTGCTCCTGCGCCGGCGTCTGCTCCGGCTCCGGCTCCGACGCCGGCAGCAGCGCCCGCGCCGAAGCTCTCGCCCCCCATCGACGACAAGGCCGTCGCCGCCGCGACCGGCGTCGACAAGACGGACTCGTCCGACGGCGTCGTGAAGGCCTCGTTCCCGCGCACGGACGTCCCGATTGCGATCGACGGCTGGAAGATGCCGCCGTTCATGGGCGTCACCTCGTGGGCGGCGTTCTCGCCCGCGCGCGAGGGCGTGGCCGAGGCGATGGTGATGGGCGATCTCGTGTTGTTCGAGGACGAGGTGAACCCGGTCATGAGCGTGCTGCTCGACAACGGCGTGCAGGTGACCGCGCTGCACAACCACTTCTTCTTCGATGCGCCGCACGTGTACTTCATGCACATCGGCGCCGAGGGCAGCGTCGCGGCGCTGGGCAAGGGCGTGAAGCTCGCGATGGACAAGGTCGCCGAGATCCGGAAGAAGACGCCGAAGCCGGCCGCGACGTTCGCCGGCGCAGCGCTGCCCGCGAAGAGCAACCTCGATGCCGCGAAGCTCGACGCCGCGCTCGGCTCGAAGGGTCAGAGCAAGGACGGCATGTACAAGGCCGTGATGGGACGGAAGACGCAAGCCGCATGCGGCTGCAGCATCGGCAAGGCGATGGGCGTCAATACGTGGGCTGCGTTCGCCGGCAGCGAGGACAACGCAGTCGTCGACGGCGACTTCGCCGTCGCCGAGAGCGAGCTCTCTCCCGTGCTCGCGAAGCTGCGCGCGGGAGGGATCAACATCGTCGCGATCCACTCGCACA
>JAQBQJ010000243.1 GCA_028287065.1 Labilithrix sp.
GTCGACTACGGCTTCAACGTCACGCGCGAGTCCTACGAGGACGTTGGCGCCCTCAACTTCGCGATCGGCCTATTTTAGCCGCCGCACGGCTGGTTGGTGTAAGCGTCCCTCCGCGATGAGCAACCACCTCCCGATCCATCGAGACCCCGTTCGCGTGTCGCTCCCCGTGAGCATCGCCGCCGTCGCGACCCTCGTGATTATCGCGGCATGCAGCTCGGGGTCGTCGACGACCGGTGGGCTCGGCTTGGATGGAGGAGGCGGAGGAGCAGGAGGAGGGACGTTGACGTGCGCCAGCACGTTCTGCCCGAACGACCCGCAGCGCTCTCCGGGCGACGTCGATTTTTGCAATCAGCACTTCAACAACGCGCTTTGTGGCGCGAGGTTTCAAGCGGCGTACCAGTGCGCGGCAGCCAATAGCCAGTGCGCTGCCGATGGGACGCAGGTCGTCGTCGACGGCGGCGGGCCCTGCCAGGACACCGCGGACGCGCTGAGCCAGTGCGCAGCAACGACGTTCGATTCAGGGACGACGGGACCCGCAAAGGGGAACGTTTGCGACTCGTGCGTCGACCCGTCCGGCTGCCTCGACGGTCTCGAGTGTCACGGCGGCGTGTGCAAGGACACCGTCGACACTTGCTCCGGCGACGCTTCGTGCCAGAGTTCCCCGTACGGTCATCGCTGCGTCTTTCTCGACCTCATGTGCACGAAGAAGTCCGACTGTCGTTGCAACACCGATGCGGATTGCCCGACAGATCGCCTCTGTCAGTTCGCGGGTTGCGTACCGCGTTGATCATCGGTCGCGACAAGCTTCGATGAAGAATCGCCTCAGAACGACTTGAGGTCGCTGATGAGGCGCTTCGAGATCACGATGCGCTGGATGGCGCCCGTGCCCTCGAAGATGTCGTAGACCTTGATGTCGCGGAACCACTTCTCGAGGAGCTGGTGATCGCGCGCGATCGAGCCCTCCGCGCCGCAGTTCTCGAGGGCCTCGATGCACGCCTTGATGGCGGCCTGACCCGCCATCGCCTTCGACATGCTCGCTTCCTTCGCGTTCGCGAGGCCATTGTCGGCCATCCACGCCGCGCGCCACGTGAGCGAGCGCGCCGCCTCGAGCGAGCGACCGACCTTCGCGAGGCGCTCGACGATCGCGGCGTAGCGCGGGATCGGACGCGAGAGGACGTAGTTGTCCTTCACGAAGTCGCACGCGTACTCGTACGCGGCACGGCCGATTCCGCACGCCATCGCGGCGACGAGCGGGCGCGTGTTGTCGAAGGTCTTCATGGCGGTCATGAAGCCCTCTTTGCTCACGTACTTCTCCTCGCCGCCGAGGAGGTTCTCCTCGGGAACGCGGCAGTCCTCGAGGACGAGCTCGGCGGTCTCGCTTGCGCGGAGGCCCATCTTCTCTTCGATGCGGCCGACGCCGAAGCCGGGCGTGCCCTTCTCGACGACGAAGGCGCGATGGCCGGCGCGTCCGAGCGCGGGATCGATCGTCGCGAAGATCACGGTCCACACCGCGCGCGCGCCGTTCGTGATGTAGCACTTGCGGCCGTTGAGGACCCAGTGGCGGCCGTCCTTGCGACAGCTCGTGCGGATACCGGAGACGTCGCTGCCCGCGTTCGGCTCGGTGAGGCCGTACGCGCCCCACTTCAGCGGCGCGTTGTCGAGGTCCTCGAACATCCCGAAGAAGCGCTTCTTCTGCTCGGCCGTGCCGGAGCCGCGCACCGGCGGACCGCCGAGACCCGGTCCGGGCAGACACAGGAGGAGGCCGGCATCGCCCCAGGCGAGCTCCTCGGACGCGAGCACGCCGAACAGGTTCGTCCCGCTGGGACCGCGCTTCTTTTCCGCCTCTCGTTTCTCTTCTTCCGTCTCGTCGCCGAGGCCGGAGCGCATCGCGTTCGAGCCCATGCTCGTTGCGAGGCGCGCCATGTTGCGGAGGAACTCCTCGGGGATGCCGCCTGCGCGATCCCACGCGAGCGCCTGCGGGCGGATCACGTTCTTCGCGAGACCGCGGATCCCCTCGCGCGTCTCGAGCTGCTTCTTGCCGAGCGAAAATTCGATGGCCATGGCTTCTGTCCTTCTTCTTCCGCTCAGACGAACGCGTTCTGGGTTTCGGGCGTGGGCAGCACGAGCCCGGGATCGATCGCGACCCCGAGGGCGACCGCACCGGCGAGCTGATCCGCATGCTCCGCGGTCATGCCGCAGAGGCCGATCTGCTTTGCATCGCGCATGAATTTCTCGACGGGGAAGTCGCGCATGAAGCCCGCTCCGCCGTGGAGCTGCACGCCGTCGTCGCCACATCGCATCGCCGCTTCGTGCACGAAGGCGATCGCGTGCGCGCTGCGGAGCAGGCACTCCTTCGCGTCGTTCGCGTTGCGATCGCCGGCGTCGTACGCGTCCCACGCGGCTGCGGCGCGCCACACGAGGCCGCGTCCCGCGTCGACGTCCATCGCGCGATCCGCGACGGTGAACGCGACGGCCTGGAAGTGGCCGATCGGCTTGCCGAACGCCTTCCGGTTGTCGACGTACTCGCGCGTGACGTCGAAGGCGGCGCGCGATAGCCCGACGCCGCGTGCCGCGACGATCACCGCATGGCGCGCGAAGAAGCGCACGAGCGCGGCGTCGAAGTCGCCGCCGCCGAGGAGCCGCGCGCTGTCCGGAACGACGACGGATGTGAGCTCGATGCCGCCGAAGCTGACGGCATCGAGGCCGAGCGTGGTCTCGCGTGCGAGGACCTTCAGGCCCTTCGCCGACTTGTCGACGAGGAACGCGCCGAGCCCGCGCCAGCCCGCGGCGGCATCGACCTGCGCGAACACCACGAAGTGCTCCGCGCGATCGGCGTTGACCACGTAGGACTTGGTGCCGTCGATCGTCCAGCCGGCGTCGGTCTTCTTCGCCGTCGTGGTGAAGCCTGCGCGATCTCTGTTTGGCTTCGGCTCGCCCCAGGCGACGGCGCCGAAGCGCGCGTGGCCACCGTCGGCGGTGAACGGCGCGAGCGCGGCCGTCGCTTGCTCGGGCGTTCCGAGCTCGAGCACCGCGAACCCGAACGCGCCGGGCCCTCCGAAGGCGAAGCCCGCGGCGGGGTCGCCCCACGCGACCTCCTCTTCGAGCAGCACGGCCGTGGTCATGCCGAGACCGGCGCCGCCGACGCTCTCGGGCAGGCCGACGAGGCCCAGGCCGAGCTCGTGGGCGGTCTTCCGGACGGCCTCGGAGACGCCTCTCTCCTTCTCGAACTCCCGGATCCGCGGCCGCAGCGTGTTCCGGGCGAACCCGGCGACGGACTCGACCATGAGCTTCTGGTCCTCGGTCGGCTCGAACGAAATCATCGGATGTCCTCGCATTCGGGGCCTATATTCAGGCCGCCTCAGGCAAATTCCTTTACGTGCGAACTATCTCGGCCGCAAGGCGGGAATGAACGGCCATTCAGCGGTCCATCTCCTCTTCTTTTTCGAGGGGATGCGCCGCCTGCCGCTTGACGAATCGGGCACCCCCTCGTAAGTTCCCGCCCCCTCGCCGCAGCCGCGGCCTGTGCTCCGTAGATTTCAGAGGAAGACATGTCGTCCGCAGCCGAGACCCCCGCTCCCGCCGGTTCCGTATCCGCAGGCCCTGCCACCAACTCTGGGCGTGCGGGCGGCCGTAACCCGAACAAGAGCTACTCGGCGACCACCGAGCAGGGGAACACCGACCG
>JAQBQJ010000271.1 GCA_028287065.1 Labilithrix sp.
CGCGGTGCCCCTGGCGGCTGCGGCTGCCTGGGTGGCACTCCACGCGCCCATGCGAGCGCCGTCTCCGCGCGTCGTGGACCCGCCGTTCACGTCACCCGTCGCGGCCGCTGCTCCGAGCCATGACCTCGCGGACGCCGCGGCGTCGCAGCCGAAGATGGATCCGAACGACGACAGCCACGACGACGAGCGATCGTACGTGTTCCGCATTCCGTCCGGTGAGCCGACGGCGCTCTCGTGTGAAGAGGCGCGCACCATCGTCGATCAGGTTCGTGCGGGTCTCGCGTACGCGCCCGATGGCGTGCCCTCCGCGGCGTTCGCGACGTCGGCGGCGGATTGGCTCGATCCGCACGGGCTCTTGAGCCTCGCGAAGGATGCACCGACGGCACGAGCGATCGCGCGCGCGGCGCCGGAGCTCATCGCGGACATCGAAGGCAAGCGTCGTCGGTCGTGTGAATCGGCGCTCGCTCCCGGCGCAACGCTCGAGCAATGGTCGAACGAGCTGCGCGATGCGTTCGATCGCGGTCGTCGTGCACCGGCCGGTCTGGACGTGAAGGTGGCGACGCTCGAGCCGCTGCCTCCGACGGGCCTCGCGCGCGAAGTGGCGCTCGAGATCGGTCGTCGCGTCGGAGCGTTCGAAGCGGCGCACGGACCCGAGGCGAAGCCGTTCGCCGACGAGGCACGACGTCGCTTCTTCCCGCAGCTCGACAGAGCGGGCTGGGCGAAGGTGGTGCTCGCCTCGGCGGTGCGTGCATACGTGCCGCTCGTCGATCCCCATGGTGAGTGGGCGCCGTTCGACGAGGAGTCACGCATCTACGAAGTCGATCTCGCGTCGCGTCCGCCGTCGCGCCTCTGGGGACGTGCCGTGCCGACCGCCATCGGCGTGCGCGTGACCGACACGGCGGCGCCGCCGCTCGCGGTCGATGACGTCGTGCTCTCGGTGTCGCGCGTGGCGACGGCGGGCCTTCCGCTGGAGCAGGTGGATCAGCTGGGATTTGCGACCAGCGATGCGAAGACGCCGCTCTCCGCCGTGGTGCTGCGCGGCGGAAAGATCATGACCGTCGAGCTCGGAAAGACGGACGACGCCGGCGCACCTGCGCATGCGGGCGGCGAGCTCCCGAACGAGCGCATCGCGTTCGGTGACGGCGACGTGCTCATCGTCGAGATCAAAGACGTCCGCGACGATCTCGGCGACGATCTCGCGGCGCTTATCGCGACGGAGCGAGACCGCGGCGCGCGGAAGCTGTCGGGCGTCGTGCTGGATCTACGCGGCAATGGCGGAGGCTCGACCGACGGCGCGCTCGGTGCGCTCTCGCTCTTCTTGCCTGGCGCGCCGCTCTTCGCGATGAAGCGCCGTGACGGCACGATCGAGATCGATCGTGCGCCGGTCCCGCGCGAGCGCGATCGGTGGAGCGGCCCGGTGGCGACATTCGTCGACGGAACGACGGCGAGCGCTGCGGAGATGATCGCGGGCGCGCTCGCGCAGTACAAGCGAGGTCCGACGGTGGGCACCGCGACGTTCGGCAAGGGCTGCGCGCAGGAGTACGTCGACGACGATGCGCATGCGGGCGTGCTTCGTCTGACGACGTTGGTGTACGCCCTTCCGGACGGCACGCCGGTGCAGCGCGTAGGCCTCGTCCCGCAGATCCGTTTCCCGTTCGCGGTGCACGGCGACGCTTCGTCCAACGAGCGCGAAGCGAAGCTCCCGCACTCCGCGCCGGCGTGGCGAGGCCCCGAGCTCCGCGACATGACGATGATGAAGACGGCCGACGCGCCGTGGCCCTCGACGGGAGGAGCCGTCGGCCCGTGCCATGACGGCGAAGTGTGCCGCGCGCTGCGCAGCCTGGGCGGCCCGAAGCGCGCACCGGTCGCGAAGCACTGAACGCTACGCGCGCGTCGCGGCGTCCTGGTAGTCCGACGGGGAGCGGCCGACGACGGCCTTGAAGTCGCGGGTGAGATGCGCTTGATCGAAGTAGCCGAGCTCGTGCGAGAGGCGCGTGAGCTCGACGGCCTCGCCTCGAGAGAGACGGAATGCGACCTCGTGGAGGCGGACGCGGCGGATGACCCACTTCGGCGAGACGCCCACGTAGTCCGCGAAGAGGCGTTGGAGATCACGGACGCCCAGCCCCGCCACCTCCGCGAGTCGATCGACGCGCGTGATGCTCGGATCCGCTTCGGCGCGCGCGATGATGGCTCCGATCAGCGCCACCGTGGGGTCGGGCGCCGGTAGCGCCGCGCGCACCATCGACTCCGCGATCGCGATCATCGCCGCGTCGTCCGGCGCATCGAGGACCGCATCGCGAATGGCGTCATCGTCGACGTCGAAGATCGCCGACAGCGGAAGCGTGCGATCGGTGAGCTTGCCCACCGGCTTGCCGAAGAAACCGCGAAAGGCGCCGGCCCGGAACCGCACGCCGAGCACGCGATCGCGGCCCTCCAGTCGATACGCGAAGGGGCCGCGCATCACGCCGTAGATGGCGGTCGTCTTGCGCTCGAACACCACGTGCACGCACGGATACGGAAGCGTGCTCTGCACGTGCGGCGCCTGCTCGCGGAGGTCCCACGCCACGATCCAGTGATGCTCCACGAACGGCGCCAGATCGTCCGACGGATGCAGTCGCGCGAGCCTCAGCTTCTCCTTCGCGCGCGCAGGCTCGAGCACGCCCTTCGGGATGCTGGAGACCGGGCGGAGCATGTCGCGTTTGTCCAAGCCCTGGTTACGTGCGGTCGCTAGGTTCAGGCGTCAACCGAGGAGGAACCATGAAGCTCTACTCTTTGCCGCTCTCTCCCTACGCCGCCCGCGTTCGCGGTACGATCTACGCGAAGGACCTCGCGGTCGAGATGATCCTGCCGCCCGAGGACTGGCGGACCTCCGACGCGTTTCGCGCCGTCAATCCGCTGCGACGCATCCCCGTGCTCGTCCTCGACGACGGCACGACCGTCGCCGAATCGCAGGTCATCGTCGAGTACCTCGAGGACGCGCATCCCGAGACACCACTGCGCCCCACCACCGCCGAAGCGCGAGCGCGCGTGCGCTTCGTCACGCAGGTCGCGGAGAGCTACGTGATGGGCGCGCTCATGCCGCTCTTCGGCATGTTCGACGCCAAGACGAAGGACGCCGGCGCCATCGATCTACAGCTCGCGAAGCTCGACGCCGCGCTGGCGAACCTCGAGGCGGCGCTCTCGCCGAAGGGCTACGCACACGGTGATCGCCTATCGACCGCCGATGTGTTCCTCGCGCCGCTGCGCTTCTCGCTCGATGGCCTCGTGGGCTTCTCTGGACGGAAGGGTCTGCTCGATCGCCATCCGCGCATCGCGGGGTACCCTGACGTCGTGCAGACCGATCGCGCGCTCTCTCGCGTGTGGTCCGAGATGACCGACGGCCTGCGTTCGTTCTACGAAACACGCGCGAGCGCGGGGTGATCTACGTCCGCCCACGCCGCCTGCGAGTCGCTAATCGAAGAGCCCGCGCGCCGTCGCCATGTCGAGGGCGCTCTTCAACGACTCGTAGCCGGAGGCGAGGCCCTCGCGCAGCTCGTCACCGTTGAAGAGCTCGCGAAGGACCTTGCGCGTCGACTCTTCTGTGCATGCTACACGCAATGCGTCGAGGACCTTCGCGCGCGACTCCTCGGGAAGCTGCGCGCGCACGGCGATGACGTCGGGAGGGATCGCGCCGAACGTCGCGAGGACGCGCACCTCCGCCCCCTCCACCTCGGACCACGCGCCGGCGACCACGTTGCCTGCCTCGTCGGCCTGCGCGTAGGTGCCGGCGACGTCGCAGGCGCCTTCCGCCAGCGCGGTCATGGCAGCGCGGTGCGAGCCGAGGACCGACTCGGTGCGGAACACGGAGCGAGGATCGACACCAAGCAGCGCGAGCTTCACCCGCGGGAGGACGAACCCCGCCGCGCTCCAGGGGTCGACCCAACCTGCGCGCGAGCCGCGAAGCCCGTCGATGGTCTTGATGCGCGAATCCGCACGGACGACGAGCGCGGCCTCGTAGGCGGCCTTGCCTCCTCGCAGGATGCTGCCGAGCGGACTCACGGAGTCGGCGAGCCGCACGAAGACGATCGGCGGAAGCCACGCCACGTCGACACGACCTTCGCGCACTTCGGTGGCGAGGGCTTCGTAGGTCGGCGCTTCGAAGCGCGTCACCTCGAGGCCGGCGTGCTCGCCGATCATCGTGGTGAGGCGATCGACGCGCGCCGACAGATCGCTGCCGGGCGTATTCACGACCAGGCCGAAGACGATACGCGAGCCCGTCACTTCGTCGATTCTAGCTGCGAATGAGGTCGAGTGCGATCTTGACCACCAGCGCGGCGACCACGACGAGCACCACCACGCGCACCAGCTTGTCACCGCGCTTGACGGCGATGTGCGCGCCGACGAATGCGCCGAACGCGTTCGCTGCCGCCATCGGGAGCGCGATTTTCCAGAGCACCGCGCCGCGCGACGCGAAGAGGATGAGCGCGGCGATGTTCGACGCGAGGTTGACGACCTTCGCATTGCCCGACGCGCGCGTGAGGCTGTCGCCGAAGAGGAGGACGAACATCACGATGAGCATCGAGCCCACGCCGGGCCCGAAGAACCCGTCGTAGAAGCCGAACGCGAGCGCCAGCGGAACGAGGGCGATCATCGCCCAATCATGTGGTCGCCCAGTGCTGGGCTTCCGTGGCCACGCGACGAAGGCGGCGGCGAGGATGAGGAGCGCGAGCACGACGGGCTTCAGCGGCCCGGGCTTCACGATCGTGAGCACGTACGCGCCGGCAAGCGATCCGACGAAGCCGCAGACGAAGCCCCAGGGCGC
>JAQBQJ010000278.1 GCA_028287065.1 Labilithrix sp.
CTCGCCTATGCGCGGACGGCTGCGCAGCGGCTCGGCACACGCACGTCGAGCCCGGTGCAGACGTCGGTGACCGAGCTCGTCGCGCTGCTCGAAGCAAGGACCGTCGAGCTGCGGCGTGCGACCGAGAACGCGCGCGAGTCGTATGCGTCGGCCGAGGGCTCGCTGCACCGCGCATCGACGTGCCGCGGGATCGACCTGCGCGAGCTGTCGAAGCAGCAAGACCGTCTCGAGAAGAAGGACGACGTCGCGACGGCGCGCTCGAAGGCCTGCGAAGGAACGCTTCGGCTGTGGTCGGCCACGAAGGCGACGGAGCTGAGCTCGGACGTGTCGACCGCGGGCGTTGCGGGCCAGCTCGGGGAGCTGCGGCTCGACAAGGAGAACGCGGCGCTCCGCGATCGCCTCGCGACGGCGCTCGGCGCTCACGCGAAGCGCCTCACGCAGCTCCGGGAGCTGAGCGGGACGAACGGTCAGCCCGCGCCGCAGCAGCGCGCGCTGCTGTCGGCGCGGAGCAAGGTCGGCGACCTCGTCGACAGCGCGTTCCGTGAATGCCTTGCGGAGCCTCTGTCGTCGCCGGCGACCACGAAGGCTTCTCCGCCACGCGGAGGGATGGCCGATCCCCGCACGGCGACGGTCATGGTGAGGCCCACGTGGACGGGCGCGCTGAAGGAGCTCGGCGCCGGCGAGCGGCGCTTCGGCAGCGGCTTTCTCGTTCGGTGGACGCGGCGCGACGGACGCACCGAGACGCTCGTCGTGACGAATCGTCATGTCATGGAGGGCGCGCTCGAGGCGCAGGTGCTCTTCGCGTCGGAGATCGACGCGCACGACAAGCGCGAGAACGTGCCGCGCTCGGCCCGCCTGGTCGCCGCCGACGAGGCCGACGACGTCGCGGTCCTGCGCGTCGACACCGACGGCGCGCCGCGCTCGAGCGTGTCGGGGCTCACGTTCCGCACGGAGCTACCGCGCGAGCAGGAGGTGGTCGTGGCGGCCGGCTTCCCGGGCGTGGGCATGACGCCGTCGTTCCAGGTCACGAAGGGCGTCGTCTCGAACGCGCACTTCGCGTCCGAGGAGCGCGACGTGGGAATCGCGTACCTGCAGCACACGGCGGCGATCGATCCGGGCAACAGCGGCGGTCCGTTGCTCGACGAGACCGGCCGCCTGATCGGCATGAACACGGCGAAGGTGAGCGGCCGCGACAACGTGAGCCTCGCGATCCCAGGCGCGCGCATCCGTTTCGCGCTGCGCCGCGCGGAGGAGCAGCGCACGCTCGGTGCATCGCATGCGGAGGCGAGCTGCAACCTCGTCCTCGAGGCGCTCGCGTCCGATCATCCGACGATGACGTCGATCGGCCGCTTCGGCCTGCCGCTCTTCGAGAGCGCCGAGAAGCACAGCGAGGGCAAGAGCACGACGCGCCGCCATCGCAGCCGCGTGGTCGGCGAGGCGTCAGGCCCGATCGACGACGCGCGCCTCATCGCGTACGAGCATGCGCGCGAAGAGATCGAGTCGTCGGGCGGCGTGCTGCCCTTCGAAGCGTGCACGAACGTCACTCAGGTCGCGTCGACGCCCGGAGCGCCGGCATCGTTCACGGCGACGTTCCGCACGCGCACGGGCGTCGTGTACCGCGCCACGCTGGCCGAAGAAAACGCGCTGGTGAGGCTCACGTCGCTGAGCCACTGAACGCGCACAACGAGATCCGAGAAGTCCGAGAAAATCGCGAAAGCGCAGAGGGATATGCGTTGCAGGCACTCCGGATTTCGAAGCTCGCCCATCAAATCAAATCTTCGCGGTTTCGCGCTTTTCTCAGACTTCTCGATCTTCGTCTCTACTGCTCGAGCCGGAACGCCAGCGGCAGAAGGTCGGCCAGTTGCACGACACGGCCGCTTTCGCCTTCTGGCGACGCCAGGCCGACCAGGACGATGGACATGTCGCGCGCGAATTCGGCCAGGACCTGGCGGCAGATGCCGCACGGGGAGCCGCCGTCCTTCGTGACCACGGCGCACGCGATGGGCTCGCTGTCGCCGTGCGCGACCATCTGCATGATCGCGCCGCGCTCGGCGCAGATCGTCGCGCCGAACGTCGAGTTCTCGACGTTGCAGCCCGCGTACACGACGCCTCGCTTCGTGAGGATGGCCGCGCCGACGAGGTAATTCGAGTACGGCGCGTACGCGCGCTCGCGGACCGCGGTCGCTTCTTGCACGAGCTGGTCGAGCAGCGCCGCCGGAACGTGCACGGGCATCACGTCCGTCTTCGCCTCCGCCCTCCCCAGCTCGCGCTTGCCGGCTTTCGCCTTCGGCAGTTTGACCTTCAGCTTCGATTTCGCCTTCGGCTTCTTCTTCACGTTCGTCCTGCCTTCACGATCCAGCCCTTCAGGAGGCGCTGGAGATCGGCGCGGCGCGCCTTTGCGGTCTCCTCGACCTCCTTGTGATCGAGCTCGCCGGTGCCGAGCCCTGCCGCCATGTTCGTGATGCACGAGAGCGCGGCGACACGCATGCGCATGTGCCGGAGCGCGATCACCTCGGGCACGGTGCTCATCCCCACCGCCTGCGCGCCGAGGACGCCCAGCATGCGGATCTCGGCGGGCGTCTCGTACGAGGGGCCCGTGAGCCCGGCGTACACGCCTTCGCGCAGCGGGAGGTTCTCCGCCTTCGACACCTCGAGCAGCTGCGCGCGCAGCGTGGGGTCATAGGCGTTCGTCATGTCGGGGAAGCGCGTGCCGAGCGAGTCGTCGTTCGGTCCGAGCAGCGGATGCTGGAACATCAGGTTCAGGTGGTCCGTGATGATCATCAGATCGCCCGCCGACCAACCCGCCTCGAGACCTCCGGCGGCATTCGTGACGAGCACGCACGACACGCCGAGGCGCGCCATCGTGCGCACGCCGTGGACCACCTGCCAGAGCGGGTGACCCTCGTAGTAGTGCACGCGCCCTTGCATGCAGACTACAGGTACATTCTCGACGTGACCGAAGCACAGGTTGCCGGCATGGCCGACGACCTTCGAGGCCGGCAGATGCGGCAGGGTCTCGTACGGGACCTTGACGAGGTCGGCGAGACCGTCTGCGAACGCACCGAGACCGCTGCCGAGCACGACACCGACCTTGGGAACGAGGCTCACCTTCGCGCGTACGGCGCGCACCGTCTCGTCGAGGCGTGCAGCTACGCTGGGCTCTACATGGTTCATCGGGGCAGCCACGTTATCGCCGTCTTCATCCGGGTGACATGGATTCCGCGGCTATGACAACGTCCAATTCCGCACGGCCGGGCGGCCGCAAAGCACACATGCGCCTTCTCTCCACCCATTGGCGGCGAGCGAGTGGCTCGAGGAGTAGGGCGATTTACACGGAAACTCGGAAGCTCGGAACTTTGGGATCGGGCGTTGTCGCGAACGGTGCGCGTCGTCGCTCGACACGGCCCTACAAAAACTCTCCGAGCTTCCGAGCTTCCGTGTAAAAAATCTCGCCTCGTGGGCGCTTACTTCTTCGCGAATTTCTTCGCCAGCGCTTCGCACACGACCTTCGGCGCATAGCGGCTCACGTCGCCGCCATGGCTTGCGATTTCGCGGACCAGCGACGCGCTCACGAAGCCGTGCTTCGTGCGCGTGGGCAGGAAGATCGTGTCGATCTGCGGGCGGAGATCCGCGTTCGCATGCGCGATCTGCAGCTCGTATTCGAAGTCCGTCGTCACGCGCAGGCCGCGGACGATGACGCTCGCGTTCTTCGACGCGCAGTACTCGATCAAGAGACCGTCGAACGAATCGACCACCACGTTCGGGATGTGCGAGGCGATCGCGACGATGAGGCTCTTGCGCTCCTCGGCGCTGAACAGCGGGTGCTTCGTCGGATGCACGCCGATCGCGACGATGACGTTGTCGAAGAGCGCCGCGGCTCGCTCGATGAGATCCAGATGGCCGAGCGTGGCCGGGTCGAAGCTGCCCGCATAGACCGCGAGCGCTCGACTCATTTCGCGGCTCCCTTGCTCTCCGACTTCGGTGCCGTGGTCTTCGCCCCCGGCACGGCGGGGCCGATCGGCGCTATGGGCTCGGCCTTCGGCGCGGGCTTCGGCGCAGGCGCAGCGCCCGGCTTCGGCGGTAAGGCCGGCGCCGGCGCAGGACCCGCCGGTGCAGGTCCGATCGGCGGTCCACTCGGCGGCGCAGCGCCCGGCGGAGGCAGCGGCTGCGGGCCCTGCGGCAGCGGCTCGGCTCCCTGCGGTCCCATCAGCGCAGGATCGACCTCGAGCCAGAGCGAGCGACCGTCATCGCCGAACGTCACGCGGAACGCGGACAGGAGCCCCGCGCCGACGACGCCCTGGAGATCGACGTCGAAGTTGTTCTTGTACTCACCGAGCGGCGCGCCCTGCATCGCAGGCACCTGCGGGAGATCGAGCGTCCCCAGCTTGAAGTACGGCAGCATGCCGAGCTTCCACGCCGCGGGCGCGCCCGGCTCGTTGCGGAACGACTTCAGGTCTGCGCCCGAGCGCTGGAGCATCTGATCGTCGAGCGCGAGCGGATAGAACGCAGACGAGTCGACGAAGAGGAGCGCGTTGCCCTCGTCCTTGTTCGACACCGACGCGCGCATCATCATGCCGCCGCCGCGCACGTAGAAGAGCGGCACGCGGCTCGCGTCGGGCGGCGCCGACGGGTCGCTCTTGCGCACGACGAACTGCGAGCCGCGACGATCGAACGTCACGTGCATGTGCCGGAGCGCGTTGACGCCGATGAGCGCCTTGATCGGCGCGCCGAGCTGGCGCGAGATGTTGCTGAGGTCGGTCGTGAGCGCCGGGACGTCCTTCACCTCGAGCTTCTCGCCGAAGCGCAGGTTGACCCAGGCGGGCTCCTTGCGGCTCGACGAGTCGATCATGAGCTCGCCCATCGCGGTCGCGACGAGCGCGAGGATGCGCTCGCCTTCGAGCTCGCACGGGACGACGAGCGCGGGACCGGCCTGCGGCATCTCGACGGACGCGACGACAGCGCCCTCGATCGCGAACGGATGACGACCCTGGCCGCGCCGCGCGAGCTTCGCGACCTCCTTGGCCCAGTTGTCCTTCACGCTCGGGTCGCGGAGCATGTCCTCGAGATCGTCAGCGGCCTTCTCGATGTCGCCGGCGTACCAGTGCGCGCGACCACGGAGGCCCTTCGCATCGCTGCTCGGGAGCCCTTCGCTCAGCTTGATCGCTTCGGCGTAATCGAGCTTCGCGAGCGCGATGCGTGCGCCGAGAAGGCGCGTCTCCGGATCCTTCGGCGCCGCCTTGAGCGCGCCGTCGATGGCCGTGGTCGCGTCTTCGAGGTCGCCGCTGCGATAGGCCGCTTTCGCGCGCGTGAGCCACTTGTCGGCGAGGGGCTCGCGACCGGAGTTCGCGTCGGGACCGCCGCACGCGCCCATGACGAGCGACGAGGCCACCAGGACAGAGAGCGAGATGAAGGCGCGACGCACTGTTATTGCTCCACTTTCCGAGTAGTCCCGTCGTTTTCGATACGTAGGATTCGATCCGCCCGGAGCTCGCGGCGGCCGCGTCCCGGCAGCTGATAGCCGATCACCCGTGGGGGGTCGAGCCCCGCGACGATCTCGACGAGGACCATTTGCATGGGCTCCGGCGGCCTCGAACGAGGGCGGTAGATCACCGTCACCGGCACCGCAGCGGCAATCGCTTCGGTGCACTCTGCAAGGATCTGCTCGCGCGCCTTCCGCTGTGCGATCCGCACCTCCCAGACGTCGCGCGGCGTCTTCGGCTCGAGCGTTTCGATGCACTTCTGCCAGACGAACCGCAGCGCCGCGACGTCGGAGTCCGCCCGATGCGCCCGCGATCGGTCGAGCCCGAAGTGCTCCCGCAACGAATCGAGCGAGTGCTTCTTCAGCCCGAACGTCCTCCGCGAGAGGTTCAGCGTGTCGATGTAGAACGGCAGCGGCATCGGCTTTCCCGCGCGGGCCATCTCCGCCTCGAGGAACGCGACGTCCCACGAGGCGCCGTGCGCCACGACGATCGCTCCGTCGAACGTGGCCATGACCTCGTCGGCGAGGTCCGCGAAGGACGGCGCACCCTTCAGCGCCTCGGCAACGATCCCGTGCACGTGCGCATTCCCGACCGCGTCCGCCATGCCCTCCGGCCGCACGAGCGTGTACATGCGCTTCTCGACGAC
The DNA here is from genome assembly GCA_028287065.1 of Labilithrix sp. GTDB lineage: Bacteria > Myxococcota_A > Polyangia > Polyangiales > Polyangiaceae > Labilithrix. Next base: position 6,127 of record JAQBQJ010000278.1, read on the forward strand.
GTCGCCGCGAACGCGCTCGATGCAGAGCTCGACCACGCGGTCCTTCGCCGGATCGAGGCCGGTCATCTCGAGGTCGACGAACGCCAGCGGAGCCTGATCGAGCGGCAGATCCCAGGGATCGCCGGGGGGCGGTACAGCCGTCGCGATCACCTCTAGCGCTCGACGGTCATCGCGATGCCCTGACCGACGCCGATGCACAGCGCCGCCATCCCGCGCTTCGCGTCGCGCGCCTTCATCGCATGGAGCAGCGTGACGAGGATGCGGCACCCGCTCGACCCGATCGGGTGACCGAGCGCGATCGCTCCGCCTCGGACGTTGACGCGTGCTGCGTCGAGCTCGAGCCCGCGGATGCATGCGAGCGACTGCGCCGCGAACGCCTCGTTGAGCTCCACGAGATCGAGATCGGACACGGTCCATCCCGCGCGCGAGAGCGCCTTCTTGCCGGCGGGAATCGGACCCTCGCCCATGAAGTTCGGCTCGACGCCCGCGGTCGCGCTCGACACGACGCGCGCGAGCGGCTCGAGGCTCTCGGCCTTCACCACGTCCTCGCTCACGACCATCACCGCGCTCGCGCCGTCGTTGAGCGGCGAGCTGTTTCCGGCCGTCACCGTGCCGCCCTTGCGGAACACCGGCTGCAGCGTCGCGAGGGCGGCAAGCGATGCGTCCTCGCGCGGGCTCTCGTCCTTCGCGACGACGATCGACACGCCCTTCTTCTGCGGGATCGACACGAGCGCGAGCTCGGCGTCGAACTCGCCGGCGGCCTGCGCGCGTAGCGCCTTCTCGTGCGACGCGAAGGCGTAGGCGTCCTGCTCCTCGCGCGAGATCTTCCACTTCTCCGCGACGTTCTCGGCCGTCTCGCCCATCGAGAGCAGGTCGAACCGCTGCGCCATCTTCGGGTTCTCGAAGCGCCAACCGAGGCTCGAGTCGTAGACCTTCGGCGCCGAGCGGGCGAACGGCTCGTCGCTCTTCCCGAAGACGAACGGCGCGCGCGTCATGCTCTCGACGCCGCCGGCGATCACGCACTCGGCATCGCCGGTCGCGACGCGACGAACGGCATCGCTCACCGCCTCGAGGCCCGAGCCGCACAGACGGTTGACGGTCATCGCCGGCACCTCGTAGGGCAGCCCCGCGATCAGCGCAGCCATGCGAGCGACGTTGCGGTTGTCCTCGCCGGCCTGGTTCGTGGCCCCGAACACGACGTGGTCGACGCGCGCGACCAGATGCGGAGCCCGCGTCGCGAGCGTCGCGATCAGATGCGCGGCGAGATCGTCGGCGCGGACGGGCGCGAGCGCGCCGCGATGCTTCCCGATCGGCGTCCGCACGGCATGGACGAGGTAGGCGGGCCGCAACGATCCGGAGGAAGTCGGCGAGGGCGCGGTCATGGTGGGGCGAACCCTAGTCTGCCGCCGGCAAGCGCGAAAGGAACGGCCGGCGCGGCGCGCGCGCTCAGCCATTTTTACGGGCTTTGTGGGATTTTGCAGCAGGCCGCAGCGGCGCATTGTCATCCGTTCGGGCGAAGAATGAGGAAACCGGATTTCCGTCGAACTCTAGCGCAGTGCCCGATGCCGAAGCCTGCGTGCGACGGTAACTGACGTTCGTTCTGGTAGGCTCCGCCCAATGGAGCCGCGCACGCTCGGGCGCACGGGTGCCGTCGTCGATGCCGTCTCTCTCGGCGGCGAAGGCATCCTGCGCACGCGCGGTCGCTCGCGCGAGGCGGTGCCGATGCTGCTCGAGGCGCTGCGTGAGGGCGTTCGCTACTGCGATACCGCTCCCGCGTACGACCAGAGCCAGGACTACTACGGCGAGGCGTTCGGACAGATGAAGGGCGCACGCGACAGCGTGTTCCTCGCATCGAAGACGCATCGTCGCGACAAGGCCTCCGCGCTCGCGCTGCTCGACGAGAGCCTCCGGCGTCTTCGCACCGACCACCTCGATCTGTGGCAGATGCACGACCTCCGCACCGAGGAGGACGTCTCCGAGATCTACGCGCCGAGCGGCGCGCTCGAGGCGGCCGAGGCCGCGAAGAAGGCGGGCAAGATCCGCTTCGTCGGTCTGACCGGACACGAGGACCCCGGGATCCTGCTCGCGGCCATGGAGGGCTACCGCTTCGACAGTGTTCTCCTGCCGATCAACCCGGCCGATCCTGCGCGCTTGCCGTTCATCACCACCGTCATCCCCGAGGCACGCAAGCGAGGCATGGGCGTGGTCGGCATGAAGGTGATGGCCGCCGGGCTCCTCGTCGCGGACGGCGCGGCGACGCCCGAGGAGTGCATCCGCTATGCGATGGCGCACGCCGACACGCTCATCATCGGCTGCAAGTCGCCCGAGGAGGTGCGCTCGAACCTGCACGTCGGCAGGACCGCGACGCCCATGACGACCGAAGAGCAGCGCGCGCTCGAGGCTCGCCTCGCGCGCAAGGCGAGCCGCTACGACTCCTTCAAGGCATGAGGCCCGCGCCGAGGGAGCGGCCCGCTGGATCGCGCGCGGTGCTCGTGTCTTTCTAGAGCGAAATCACTTCGCGACCGGCTGCCCGTCCACCCACTTGTAGAAGCCTTCGCCGGTCTTCTTCCCGAGCTTTCCCGCGCGCACCATCGAGCGCAGGATCGCCGGCGGACGGAACTGATCGCCGATCTCCTTCGTGAGGTGATCGAGGATGGCGAGTCGCACGTCGAGGCCGACGAGATCGGTCAGCTTGAGCGGGCCCATCGGGTGGCGATAGCCGAGCTCCATGCCGCGATCGATGTCCTCGGCGCTCGCGACGCCCATCTCGAGCATGCGCATCGCCTCGGCGCCGAGGATCACGCCGAGGCGGCTCGTCGCGAAGCCCGGCACGTCCCGCACGACGATGGGCGTCTTGCCGAGGCCCTTCGCGAAATCGACCGCGCGCGCGATGGTCCCGTCGCTCGTCGAGAGGCCGCGAACGACCTCGACGAGCTCCATGACCGGCGGCGGGTTGAAGAAGTGGAGGCCGACGGTGCGATCGGGCACGCCGAGGCGCGCGCCGAGCTCGGTGATCGACAGCGACGAGGTGTTCGTGCCGATCAGCGCGTGCGGTCCGAGCACGCCGAGCAGCGGCTTCAGCACGTCGAGCTTCAGATTCATGTCCTCGGGCACCGCCTCGATCACGACGTCCGCCCCGGCGCATGCGTCCTTCGCGTCCGTGGCCGCGGAGAGCCGATTCATCGCCTGGTGGCGCTGGTCGCCGGTGATCTTCCCCTTGCCGAGGAGCTTCTCCAGCTGCGCTCCGATCCCCTTCACGGCCGCGAGCGCGCGGCCTTCGGCGGCGTCGAACAGGCGTGTGGTATGGCCGCTCTGAGCGCAGACCTGCGCGATGCCCTGCCCCATCGCGCCCGTGCCGAGGACGGTCACGTGGAGCGAAAGCGTCGTCGGCCTTGTTTTTGTGGGGTCCGCGCTCATTCGTCCGTGCTCCTTTGTTTTGTGGGTTCCGGCGCGGGAGCATAGTCTAAGAGGCAGTGGCGCGGATTCTCTTGGTCGACGACAGCGCGAGCGCGCGAGCGCTGCTGGGCGTCCGCCTGCGCGAGAAGGGCCACGAGGTCGAGGAGGTCGCGCACGCCGCCGATGCCGCGGAGATCGCGCTCAACAAGCCGCCCGAGGCGGTCGTGACCGATCTCTGGATGCCCGGCATCTCCGGCCTCCAGCTCTGTCGCCTGCTCCGCGCGGAGCCCGCCACGGCCACTGTGCCGGTCGTGCTGCTCACGGCCTCGGACGATCGCCGCTCGCGCTTCTGGGCGCGTCATGCCGGCGCGACCGCGTACGTGACGAAGACGGAGATCGATCGCCTGACCGACGTGCTCGGCGATCTCACCTCGTCGCCGAAGACGCGCCCGCCGCCGTCGCCGCACCCGCAGGTGGTCACGCGCGGCAACGTCCAGGAGCGGCTCTCGCAGCTCCTCGATGCGTCGCTCTTCGAGTCGACGATCGCCGGCGAGGTCCGCGCGCTCTCGCAGAAGGCCGAGGAGCTCGAGCAGCTCTTCGGCGATCTCTGCGCGCTCGCCTCGGACGTCGCGGGATATCGCTGGCTCGCGCTCACGACCGACAGCGCGCCTGCGCCGCACGTGAAGTACACGACGCGGCTCTTCATCCACACGCATCCGGATCTGAAGGACGCCGCCGAGCGCGAGGCCCGCGACGCGCTCGGCGTCGCGCCGCCGCCCGAGCGTCGCAAGCCCGACGAGGGCGACGCCTTCGTGATCGCCGACAAGCGCGCCGTCGAGGCCGAGTGGTCGACGCCGCCGATCCTCCTTCCGGTGCGATTCGGCTCGGTTTCCATGGGTCAGATCGCGCTCGCGCCGAGCCGTCGCGGCGCGTCCCACGAGGATCGCCGGCTCATCGCGATGATGGCGAACGAGCTCGGCGGACCCTTGCGGATGGCCGCGCTCGTCGCCGAGGCGCGCCGCCTTGCGTCGACCGATACGCTCACCGGGCTCCTGAATCGCCGCGCGTTCGTCGAGCGCATCGAGAAGGCGCGCGCCGCGAGCGACAAGCAGCTGTTCCCGATCAGCACGCTCTTGCTCGACGTCGATCACTTCAAGAAGGTGAACGACACGCTCGGCCACGACGCGGGCGACGCGGTCCTGCAGGGCGTCGCGAAGGTGCTCTCGAACATGGCGCGCAAGAGCGACTTCGTCGCGCGCTGGGGCGGCGAGGAGTTCGTGGTGTGCCTCACGGCCACGGCCGAGGCCGGCGCGCGCATCGCCGCCGAGCGCGTTCGTCGTGCGATCGCCGAGGCGCGCTACATCCTCCCGAACGGCAACGAGCACCGAGCGACCGCGTCGGTCGGCCTCGCGAGCGCCGAGAACGCGGAGTGGGACATCCACGAGCTGCTCGGGCGTTCGGACAAGGCGATGTACGCCGCGAAGCATCGCGGAAGGAATCGCGTGGAGACTGCATGATTCTCAGGCGTGCGATCGGCTCGACCATCCTCGTTCTCACGTGCTTCGCAGGCACCGCTCATGCGGAGGAAGCCCCCGCGGCCACGGAGCCCGCTGCATCGGCGGTCGCGCCGAGCGCTCAGCCCCCTCCCGCCGAGAGCCATCGCACGGCATGGCCGTGGATCGTGATGGGCACGGGCATCGCGCTCGTCGTCACGGCGGCGGTCGTCGAGGTCCATGCCGTCAAGGAGGATGATCGCCGTGAAGCCGACGAGGTGAAGCTCTTCTCGCTTCCGCAGGGCGATCCGCAGCGCAAGGAGCTGCAGGCCTCCGCGCAGTCGCACGACGACTCGGCAACGAACGGACGCACCGCCGCGCTCATCGTCGGCACCGTCGGCTTCCTCGCGATGGCCGGCGCCGTCGTGTGGTGGTTCGTCGAAGGCGGCTCGAGCGCGCCTGCGGCGTCGGCGAGCAACGGTACGACGAAGGCCCAGACGAAGGCGCTGAAGCCCTCGTTTGTGCCCTCGCTCGCGCCGGGCTATGCCGGCGCGACGCTCGGCGCGACGTTCTGAGCGCACGCTCGCATCACTGGCACCGCTCGACCGGCTGATCGCCGCACGGGCTCTGCGCTCCGGCGGAAGGCGCGTGCCCGCCGATCTTCGCCGGACCGGCGGTGATGCCGATCGCGATCGAGAGCGCATCGCAGCCGACGTCCTTTCCGTCGTTCGCAGGCTTCGCAGGCAGGTCGAGCGCGGCGCACGTCGAGGCCTTCACGGTCGGATACATCGGGTTGTTCTGGCAGAGACCGATCGCCGCGAGCTGCGCGAAGATCTCCGCGATAGGGACGCGCCCCACGAGCTGGGCGTTCGACATGCGAAGGCCCGTGGTGCCGACGCGCTCGATCTTTCCGACGAGCCGCGCGGCACGGAGCGGGACGAAGACGACCGCCGCCGCATCGCCGGTCGGGACCTCGAGCCGGAAGTCGTAGTCGAGCGCCGCGACGAGGAGGCCGTTGGTCACGTAGGCCGACGTATCGAAGTAGCGCGAGCCGAGGTCCATCGCGTTGAGCAGCGATGCGTCGTCGACGATGAACTCGTCCGCGCCGCCGTCGAACGTCGCGGGCGCGCCGCCTTCCTCGTCGCCTTTCAGTCCGACGATGTTGAAGACGGAGACCGACACGTCCGAGTCGTTGGCGGAGCCGTCCCAGCCCTGCACGCGGATCATGATCCCTTTCTTGCCGTGACGCAGGGAGCTCTGGAGCAGCGCATCGGCTTGCGGCGGGAAGAGGACGTTCAGGATCCCGCCTGCGGCGTTGTCGATGCCCGTGCCGGGGACGTCACACTGCTGATCGACGGCCTTCGGGTTCTTGCACGCGCGTCTGTCGGGACACGTGCACAGCTTGTCGAGGTCGTAGCCGAGCGGAGGCGCGCCGGGGGGCTCGAGGAATCGGACCGCCGAGAGCGCACCGAACAGATTGCCCCCGCCGGGCCCGCCGGTGCCTGCTCCCGGTCGATCGGGCACGCGCTTCCCGCACGGCGGTCCTTCGGGCGTGAACCCGTCGTAGCTCGTGACGACCGAGCATCCGGCAGCGAGCGCGAACGCGGTGCCGATCAAGACACCGGCTCCGCACGCAAGCCTCGCGCGAGTCGTCATCGAACCCCTAGTTTAGCAGACTCACGGCGCGCATCCTGGAGCGCCCGTCGCCGCGCCCGTCAGCGGATTCTTGCAGGGTGCACAGAAGCTCTCCGCGCTGCAGCTGCCCTGAGCGGTGCCGAGCTGCGTGAGGAAGTCCATCTTCACGCAGGTGCTGATGCACACGCCGTCGTACTGGCCGAGCAGCGAAGACGCCGTGCACTTCGGGTTCACGAACTTCTCGTCGAGCTGCTCCTCGGGCACGCAGAGGTCGGCCGCTGCGCTGCACTCCTTCTTCTCGAGGCCCGTCGCCGCTTCCGCGGGCAGCGAGGCGCTCGGAAGACACTTGCCGCGGCTCTTTCCGCCGCTCGAGCAGCACGCCTGGAACGGCTTGAACGGCTCCTTCGGAGCATCGCAGCTCACCGAGCTGCATGCGCCCGTCGCCTTGCCGGAGGGATCGAAGCACGGCGCGCAGCGCTCGTTCGCATCGCAGGCGTCCTGCGGGAGGCGGTCCTTCTGCTTCTCGATGTCGGGAAACACCGTGCTCGTGCAACGCCCCTCGAGCGACGCGAAGCTCTTGCACGACTTCGGCAGCGCGTTGCCCTGCGCCTTGATGATCTTCTCGGGGACGCAGAAGCCTCCGCCGTCGCACGGCGCGAGCCGGGCCTTCTGCGCCGCCTGCTCGGGCGGGAACGCCTTGTCCGGGATGCAGCGACCGCCGTCGCGGCACGTCGCGAACGCGCTGACGTCGAGCGGCGGTCCGTCGTACGGACACTTCGCGGATGCGCCGGCCGGCGCGGGCGCCTTCGTGTCGGACTTCGTCTTGTCGCCGGCCGGCGCGGGATCGGTGCCGTCGCCTTCGGAGGTGTCGTCACCTTCCTGCGTCTCGGCCACGGTGGGCGAGGCGCACGCGACGAAGAGCGCAGCGATCGGGGCGAGGACCAGGAGATCTCGAATACGCATCACGGCATCCCTCCAACGTTTCCGTTCGACCAATGATCGTCACCGCACTGGATGTCCGCAGTGCCCGGGAAGTAGAAGCCCATGCCCACGCACATCTCGCGCGGGAAGCGGACCTCGGCGTCGCTCACGTTCTGGTAGTCGCACTCGACGTGGAGCACGTCGCCGGCCTTGAAGCGCAGCGGGGCCTTCGTGTCGAAGTAGGCGAGCGGCGGATCGGCCTGGTAGTGAGGCTCCCACTCGTGGTCGTAGAGCACCTCGTTCTTGCCGTCGCGATCGATGGTCAGTCGCACGTGCGTCCCCCACTCGTGCGCGTGGCCTCCGAGCGCGAAGAGGCTCATGTCCTGCTTGATCGTGCAGCTCGTCTTCGCGTGCGCAGGGCCGCGCGGAGGGAGCGTGACGTTCGCGGTGTACGCCGCGAAGAGCTGGGCGCTCTCGCGTTTACCGTCGGGCTCCTTCACGGCGATGTTGAACACCGCCTGACCGACCACCGCGGATTGCGACGTGTTGATCCAGTGCGTCTGGATCATGAGCACGCTCTGCTTCTTGATCCGGAACGCGACGCCCTCCGGGATCTTGAACTGCGCAGCGGCATCGCTGCCGCCGGCGAGGAAGCGCGCGTTCGTCATGTCCGCGTCGGTGCACGCGTGGCTGTCGCCGAGCCTTGCCTCGGCGCCGACCACCTCCATCAGGATCGCGTGGTGCCCGAACTTGCTCTGGAAGCCGCGCGACTGCACGACGTCGACCTCGCGCTCGAACGGGTTCGCGATGTACGTGCACCACGTGACGTCGCCGCCGGCCGGGATCTCGTCGACGAGCGGCGCGAACAGGCGCGTCTCGTCGGGCCCGGCGGCCGGAGGATGGAACCCGTCGATCAGGGCGACGTCCTCCTCCGACGACGACGAGGCCGCCTCGTGAGAGCCGCAGCCGATCGCGGCGAGCGTGCAAGCGGCGAGTGACGCGAGCGTGGACAGCGACGAGAGCGAGATGAGCGTGCGTTGCATGGTGGTGCTCCGTTCACTTGCTGAGGAGCGCGATGCACGCCGCCGGCACGCAAGCCTTGCCGCGCGCGTCGCCCGCGTAGCAGCTCGCGCCTTCGCCGCAGTCGGCGTCGGTCGCGCAGAAGGCCGTGCAGAACTCGGCGCCCTTCGGAGCCTGTCCCGCGGTGCAGAACGTCCCCGTCTTGCAGTCCGCTGACGCCTGGCAGTACGCGCCGACGCCGATCGCGTTGCCCTTCGTTCCCGTGGGAACGCAGTCGACGGCCTCCGAGTCGGGGCCCGGGCTCGTCTGATCCTGCTCCGTCGTCGACGTGGCCGGCTTCTTCGTCGTCTTCGACTGGCTCGCCGCGGAATCGTCCTTCGACGACCCTTCATCGGCGCTGCTGCAGCCCGCGAGAACGACGACGAGACCTGCGAAAACCCCCACCACGATGCTCGACTTGGTCATGGCGACCTCCTTCGGAAAGGGGTGATTGCACCCGCTGGGCCATGCCGGAGGGCGCTGGGGCGCCGCCGCATGGATCGCGTGGGAAGCCTATTTTCCAGGCACATCGTCGCATTCCATGGGAGGTGAGGCGTCCGCTGGGAAGTCGGGGTTCCCAGGGCGCCGATCGGCCCACGCGTGGTAGGGTGAGGTGCGGATCATGGGGTTCCCGCGTCACGATCAGACGCTCGCGACGATCTCCGAAGGGCCCGGCGAGCCCGCCGGTCCGGCGCCGCTGTTCGTCCTGCGCGTGGCGACCGGGAAGGATGCCGGCAAGTCTCGGGTCCTCGACTGGAACGTCGCGCCGCGCGTGCTCGTGGGCCAGAGTCGCCTCTGCGAGCTCGCCGTCGGCGACCCACGCGTCTCGCGCCGCCATCTCGCGATCGCTCCCGCGGGGCACGGCGTGCGCGTCACCGATCTCGGCTCCACCAACGGCACGCGCGTGAACGGGCTGCGCATCGTCGAGGCGCTCCTCACGGGCGGCGAGGCGATCGACATCGGCGACTCGTCGATCAAGCTGGTTCGCGCGGGGAGCCTCCCCGAACGAACCGGCGCCACGCGCGGCGCGTTCGGGCGCGTCCTCGGCACGAGCGCGGAGATGGAGCGCCTCTTCGCGCTCGCCGAGCGGCTCGCGCCTTCACCGCTTCCGCTCCTCGTCGAGGGCGAGACGGGCACCGGCAAGGAGCTCCTCGCCGAGGCGATCCACGAGATGGGGCCGCGCGCCGGTGGACCGCTCGTCGTGCACGACTGCAGCGCGTACGCAGGCGACGATGCGCTCGTCGCCTTGTTCGGAGGGACGCTCGCAGGCGTGCTCGAGCAGGCGCACGGCGGGACGCTCGTCCTCGACGAGGTCGGCGATCTTCCCGATGCGGCGCAGGCAAGGCTCGCCACGTTCGTCGAGCGAGGCATTCTCCAGCGCTTCGCGGCGACACCGCCCGTCCGCGTCGACGTGCGGATCATCGCGACGACGCGCCGCGATCTCGAGCGGCTCGTGCAGGACGGCGCGTTCCGCGAGGAGCTCCTCTATCGTCTCGTCGGCGCGCGGCTCGAGCTTCCCCCGCTCCGCGAGCGCCGCGGCGACGTGGAGGTGCTCGCGCGGCATTTCTGGTCCTTGTTCGGTGCGCCCGGCGCCCTGCCGAGGACGTTCGCGCTCACGCTCGCGCAGTACGATTGGCCCGGGAATGTCCGCGAGCTCGAGCACGCCATCGCGCGGCGCGTCGCGCTCGGCGACGAGCTGTCGGGCGCGCTCCAGCCGCGCAGCGGGGGCGGAGCGTCGAGTGGCCGTCGCGCGGGCACCGACTTCCTCGACGGCATCCTCGAGATGAACCTCGCGATGCCGCATGCGCGGCAGCGGGTCATCGACGAGTTCGAGCAACGCTACGTCGAGCGCGCGATCGCCGAGCACGGCGGAAATGTGAGCCGCGCGGCCGCAGCTTCGGGTCTCACGCGCCGCTACTTCCACATGCTGCGATCCAAGTCGAAGAAGCAGGGCCAAGACCCGAAATAGCCCCGAACAGGGCTGTTTTTCCGGTTCCTGCTACTCTTTCGGGAGAGTGACTCCGTCACGCGTGCACGGCCGGTATGCGCTCTACCCCACCTCGACGTTGGGGATGGGAGCGGCCGCGACGGTGCACCTCGGGGTCGCGCGCGGACCCGAGCCGGTGGCCGTCGCGATCAAGCGCCTCCACGACGGACAGGCCCGCAACGCCTCGGCGGTCGCGCGTCTGCTCGACGAGGTGCGCCTCGCGCGCCGCGTGGTTCATCCGAACGTCGTGCGCGTCCTCGACTTCGTGTCCGACGGCGAAGAGATGCTCGCCGTGATGGAGTACGTGCACGGCGAGCCACTCTCGCGCCTGCTCGCGGACGCGAAGGCGAGCGGAGAGCGCACGCCGGTCCCGGTCGCGGCGGCGATCGCCTGCGACGTGCTCCGTGGATTGTACGCGGCGCATACCGCGACGGACGCCGGCGGCCGGCCGCTCGGTCTCGTGCATCGCGACGTGACGCCGGAGAACATCCTGGTCGGCGTCGACGGGCGGGCACGGCTCATGGACTTCGGCGTCGCGAAGGCCGAGGGCCGCCTGCATCTCACGAAGGACGGCGGCGTGCGCGGCAAGCTCGCGTACCTCGCGCCCGAGCAGGTGGGCGGCGAGGTGAGCGCCCGCACCGACCTCTATGCGATGGGCCTCGTGCTCTGGGAGATGCTCGTCGGCGAACGCGTGATCCAGGGCGAGAGCGAGCCCGAGCTGCTCGTGAAGGCGCTCGATCCCACGATCGTCGCGCCGAGCACGCGCGTTCCCGGCGTGGATCCGGCGCTCGACGCGGTCGTCTTACGTGCACTATGCAAGGAACCGGAGGGTCGCTTCGAGAGCGGCACGGAGCAGGCCGCGGCCATCGAGGGCGCGCTGGGCACGACCGCTTCCGCTGCGGAGGTCTCGGCCTGGGTGCGCGTTCACGGCGGCACGCGCCTCACGGAGCGCGACGCGACGGTCCGCGCGATGCTCGCCGCGGAATCGGGGCGGTCCTCCTCGTCTCCATCTCCGTTTGGGTCCCCGTCCGCGCGCGGCCTCGCGGTGATGGGCTTGGCGACCCTCGCCGTGGTCGCGATCGGTCTCGCCCTTCGCTCGTCGTCGAGCGCGCCGCCCGATCTGTCCGCTGTCGCCGACCCCGCTCCTCCTGCTCCCACCGTCGCGTCCGCGTCCGCGCCCGCCCCCGCGCTCGCTCCCGCGCCCGCCCTCGCGTCCGCGCCCGCACGCGCTCTCTCCGTCGCCGCGACGCCCGACCCGATCGAGGCCTCCCCTCGCCGGA
>JAQBQJ010000314.1 GCA_028287065.1 Labilithrix sp.
CGGCAATGGCGGGCTCGGCAACAACGGGCTCGGCAACGGCGGGCTCGGTGGCCTCGGAGGAATGGGTGGCCTCGGAGGAATAGGCGGCCTCGGAGGAATGGGCGGCCTCGGAGGAATGGGTGGCCTCGGAGGAATGGGCGGCCTCGGAGGAATAGGCGGCCTCGGTGGCGGTTGCGGCGGAATGTGCCTGTAGCGATCCTCATGCGAACGCCCTATCGGGCGAGCTCGGGCCACGGCAAATGCCAGGGCCCGGGTTCGCCCGATGCGCGACGGCAGCGAGGAGTGGAGCGCGAGCGGGCGGTACGTGAAGATGGCAATGGCGGCGACGCGCGATTTTTGCCGCCGACCTCACGGAGCCCGGAGCGGCCGCGGACGTGATTGATCGCTGCATCGACGTCTTCGGTCCGCTGGCGAGCCTCGCAGCAGGGCAAGCAAACGAGCATCGTCAATATCAACTCGATCAACGGCCTCCGCGTCGCCCCGCGCGCCGTTCTATTCCGCGGTCAAAGCCGCGTAGCTCGCGCTCACGAAGAACGCAGCCCTCGATTACGCAGCCGACGGAGTCCGCGTGAACGCAGTCGTGCTCGGCGCGTTCGAGACGCCGAAGTCGCGTGGAATTGGATTCCGGTCGGAGCAGTCAGGGAAGACGCGACGCGAGGCTGGAGGGATGTACTCGAAGTCCTCCGACTTGTATTTTACACGTGTCGTCGTTCCGCAGCTTACACACACTCTGGGCACGATTGCCTTGCCGAAGCGGATCCGCGGGCCTTCCAGGGTGGGTGCGAGATTGGCCGCCACGTCATTCGTCGAACTTCCTCTTCGCGGCGGCGAACACGACGCGCGCGACAGCGAGCCAGTCGTTGAGCGTCGTCGGCGCGTATCTGCCGGTCTTGATCATGACGGGCCGGCCCGTCTTCTTGTCCGTTCGCGTGCGCGTCCACGTGAGCGACGGGAGAGAGTCGCGCCACTCGTGCAAGTCGCGCGGCTCGATGCGATCTAGGAGGTACTCGCCCCACTTCGCCTTCGCGAGGTGGCCGAGGATCGTCGCCCACTTCTCGCGGCCCTTCGCGCTCGCGATCGAGCCGTCAGCGACCTTTGCCTTGAAGAGCGATCTTTACGTCAGAGCGAGAGTCGCCGCTCTCGCCGCCCGCTCTTCACCTCTCCCGAGCTTGCCGGTGCCCGCGGAACGATCTCGCGGCGCCACGCCGACCGCGGTGGGACGAGGCGAGGGAGATGGCTCGCCTTCGCGCTGGCAAGCCCCGTTCTCTTTTGAAACTCAGTCGCGTACCAGCGGCTCTCGGTGTTTGACGAACTGCGCGATCATGGCTCGCGCATCCTCCGGTGCGCTTGCGAGGCGCGCGCCAAACCCCGCCGGGCTGTCGTCGCTCAGCTCGTCTTGCGTCCACGCGACCGTGCCCGCGACCTCGAAGCGGTTGCCGCCCGGGAGCTCGATGACGAGGATGACCGTCGCGCCGATCGGCGGGAGCTTCGCGTACGTCGCGACGAACACGCCGCCGTGCATCACGACGTCGTCGCCGTCGAGGCCGCGGTAGAAGTTGCTCGGGCTCGACGCGCCGAGCGAGACATCGAACCGCGGGACCGAGCCGCCGCCGACGCGGGCAATCTCCGACAGGCGTTGCTCGAGGCGACGAACGACGGAGATCAGCTCCTCGATGCGCTCGCCGACCTGCGGCGCCGTCGTTCCCGGCGGGACGCTCGCGCGCCCCGGCAGCGGCGGAGGCTGCGGTGCCGGGAGCTGCGACGCGCGCTGTCCGGCCGCGCCTTGCTTCGCGAGCTCGGCGAGGTTCGCGATGATGCGCTCGACGGCCTTCGCGTGCTCTCGCACGACCTGGACGACCGAGACCGCCGCGGCCGACGTGCCGTCGTCGACGCGCAGCTCCACCTTCGACGGCTTGCCGAGCGTGCGCATCGTCTCGTCGAGCTTCGCGAGATACGGGCCGAGCGACTCGTCCGCGCCGCTGCTCTTCGTCTTCAGCGCCGCGGCCGCGCCGATGGCCGCGTGAATCCGCTGGAGCGCCTCGTCGACGCCGCCCAGCGCACCGGTCACGCGCGCGACCGGGTCGTCGCCCTTCCCTCCCGCGCGACGCGTGCGCACGAAGGCCTCCTTGATCTCCTTCCAGCGCGCGACTTGCTCTTCCGTCATGCGCCCGCGCAGCTCGGCGAGCTTGAGGAGGTTCTGCTCGGCGCCGGTGGTCAGCGTCTGCGATTCACTCGCGTAGTGATCGTCGACGAGCTGCTGGAGCTCCTCGTCGTTCATCGCCGAGACGATCTTCTCGGCGAGCTTGTTCATGTTGCGGTAGCTGCCCTGCAGCTTGAAGCCCGGCTCCGTGCGGTAGGCGTCCTCCTGCGACGCCGATGCGATGTACTGCTTGTTCACCTCGAGCAGCACGTCCTGGCACGCCATCATGCGCTTCAGGACCGACGTGATCTCCTCGACCTCGGCGGCGGAGTAGCCGTGCGAGAGCTCGGTGAGCGGCACGTCCTCGCCGCGCGCGAGCTTCACCAGCTTCTGCACGTCGCCGGGATCGCGCGTCGCGAGCGGCGCGAGGACGCTGTTCGAGGTGAGCGCGTTCTCGAGATAGCTCGACGCGAACAGATCCTCCTGGCCGCCCAGGATGTCGCCGAGGTTGTACGTGTCGGCTCGGTTCGCGAGCATGTCGGGGATCTGGAAGCGCGTTCCGGTCTCCGTGTACGGGTTGCCGGCCATGACGACGCAGAACTTCTTCCCGCGGAGATCGTACGTACGCGAGCGGCCCTTCCACACGCCCTCGATCTTGCGCTGCCCGTCGCAGAGCGAGATGAACTTCTGGAGGAGCTCCGAGCTCGTGTGCTGGATGTCGTCGAGATAGAGCATCACGTTGTTGCCCATCTCGAACGCCAGGTTGATCTTCTCGACCTCCTGCCGCGCGGTCGCTGTCTTCGCGTCGGCGGGATCGAGCGACGTGACCTCGTGGCCGATCGCGGGGCCGTTCACCTTCATGAACACGAGCCCGAGCTTGCTGGCGACGTACTCCATGAGCGTCGTCTTGCCGTAGCCGGGCGGCGACACGAGCAGCAGCATGCCCATGAGGTCGGTGCGCTTCTTCTCGCCCACGGTGCCGATCTGCTTCGCGAGGTTCGCGCCGACGAGCGGCAGGTACACCTTGTCGATCAGCTGATTGCGCACGAACGACGTGAGGACGCGCGGCGAGAGCTCCGAAATGCGGAGGCGCCGCTTCTCGCGCTCGACGATCTGCGCCTTGAGCTGCCGGAACGCGCGGAACCGCACCGCGTGCTCGTTCACGAACGGAACGAGGCGCCCGAGCAGCTCGTCGATGGCGAGGCGCATCGCGCGGTTCTGGATGCGGGAGTGCGAGCCGAGGAGCCCATCGACGGTGGTCTCGACGGTCGCGGCGCTGGTCTCGCGCTCGACGCGCAGGTCCGTGGTCGCGAGCATGACCGCGGCCTCGCGCACGAACGGGCGTGCGTGCTCGATCTTCTTGGTGCCGACGAAGGCGTCGACGTACGCGAGCGCGACGCTCAGCCGTGCCGGCACGTGACGCTCGAGCGCCTTCAGCTCGTCCTCGAACGCGCGGCGGCTACCGTTCTCGTCGAGGAACGTGGTGAGGCCACGGCACAAGCTGTCGGCAGACGCGCTCGCGACGAAGCGCACTTTGTCGGCGGCGAGCTCCTCGACGAGGTAGCGCGAAGCGGCCGCGAGATCGCCGCGACCGGCCGTGAGACCGAGCTCCTTCGCGCGCGTCGCGATCGGGGCCTCGAGCTCGGATGCGAGGGCGGCCTGCGCGCCGGCCTGCGCGGTCTCGGCGCGGAGGCGGCCGAGGCTTCGCGCACGCGCGTGGAGGACTCTTCGGGCGTCGGCATCGAGCGACGCCCAGTACAGCGAGGCGAGCGCGCGTGCGTCGGGCGAGAAGCGCAGGAGCCCGGCGGATGCGCGCAGCGCGACGAGCTTCTCGAGGATCTTCGCGGTGTCGGCGTCGTGGATGCCGCGCTCGTAGCCCTCGTCGAGGCGATCCTGCGCGTAGCCGCGCACCATCTCGACGAGCCTCGCGCCGTCGCGCGCCGCGTCCGCGAGCGCCTCGATCGTGAGGCCATTTTTCCCGTCTTCGGCGTCGAACAGCATGCATGCTGCAAGGAATTCGCCGCGGTATACGGCCGGCGATTCCGACACGAGCGTCTGCTCCCACAGGTCCTTCGCGCTCGCGAGGCCCTCGTCCTCGATCGGCTCGAAGTAGTCGGTGCCGGTGAGATGCAGCGTCATCACGTCGTTGCGCGGCACGAGCACCAGCTCGAGCGGCTGCGTCTGCACGCTGAAGCTGTGCTGACCGAGCTTGATGACGTTGTCGCCGCCCGCGAAGAGCTCGGTCTTGTCGCGGAGCGCCCGCAGCGCATCCTGACGCGCCGACTTGAGCTTCGAATTGACCTCGTCGGAGCGCACCGTGTCGCCGAGCGCATGGAGCTGCGTGGCGAGCTCGCCGAGCTTCAGGATCATCGAGTCCGACGCGAAGTACGCGTTGAGCTCGTCGACGTTCTTGAACGTCTTGGCGCGCCGGACGACGCCGCCGATGATGCGCTCCGCGGCCGTCATCAGGTTCTGCGCACGGCGATGGCGCTCGTCCAGGAGCTGCTGCCTTTTCGCGCCGATCGCGTCGTTCACCTCTTCGCGCTTCTGCGCGAGGTCGGCGGTGAACTCATCGAATTCACCGA
This sequence comes from Labilithrix sp., assembly GCA_028287065.1. Taxonomy (GTDB): domain Bacteria; phylum Myxococcota_A; class Polyangia; order Polyangiales; family Polyangiaceae; genus Labilithrix. The sequence goes on from JAQBQJ010000314.1 coordinate 4,726, forward strand.
ACTTGCCCTCGAGCTCCTCGAGCTGGAGGAGCAGCTTCGACGTCTGCTCGTCGCACGCCTCGGGCGTGTCGCAGAGCGCGATCGCACCGGTGACGGCCTGACCGAAGAGACGGAACTGCGCGCCGAACTCGGCTTTTCCTTCGCGGACCGAGAGCTCTTTCCGGCGGCCCTGCCACACCGCGCGCGCGCGGTTCTGCTGGGAGAACGCGGTCGATACGCCTTCGAGGATGCGCGTGCGCGCGGTGGCGTCGTCGATCTTCAGACCGCCGACCACCTCCGCGAGGAGCGTGAGCCCCTGCTGCACGACGTCTAGCTCCTCCTGGAACGGCGCGAGGTCGGTGGCCTTCTCGACCTTCTCGACCGCGACGACGACCGCGTCGAGCCGATCGACGAGCGGCTTGAACGCGTCCTCCTTCAGAAAGAACGCGACGCACGCCTTGCTTACCTCCTCGAACTGGGACGCGACCTCGCCTTCGAGCTTCGCGACGGCATGGACGTCGACGCCGCGCAGCTCCTTGAGCGTGATGAGCTGACCGCGCTGGTGACGAAGCGTGGTGAGCGCGCGCAGGAAGTCCTCGACGACGTGGAGGTCGTCGGGACGGACGCGCGTGAGCAGCTCCTTCTGCGCGGCCGTCGCCTTCGCGAGCGCCTCGTTGGCGCGCTTCTCGATGGCCTCGACCTTGTCGAACTCGTCGAGCACGAGGCCGGCGGTCTTCTTCATCGCCGCGACGGTCGAGAGGATGTCGCCGGTCTCGGCGTGACCGAGCCAGTAGTGCGCGTCGACCGTGCGATTGAGCGCGGCGACGAGATCCTCGTACGTCGTGCGCGTTGGCCGCTCGTTCGTGGCCAGGCGGCGGAGGCTCAGGGCGTCGGAGATTCCGCGCACGAGATCGGCGTTTCCGACCTTGCCGAGGTAGCTCGCGTCGCGCGGCGCGGCGGCGGCGTGCTCGACGGTGCTGAAGGGCGTGCGCCAGATCTGGAGCGGATGGACGCGCGTGGGCTCGGAGACGGCACGGAAGAGCGCCATCGTGCCGTCGGCGAACAGGCTGTAGCCGTGCGCGCGGAGCGGGCTCGTGATCTCTTTTCGGATCAGGTTGTACGGGAGGAGCAGGTACTCGCCCTCGTTACGCCGGTGATAGACGTAGAGGACGTCCTCGCCGTTCGGCGACTTGATGACGCGCTCGAACTCGAGGTCGTCGTTCTCACGCGTCTCGGGGTCGAAGACCTTGTAGTCGCCGCTCTGGAGGTAATACCCGCCGGGGAACACGATCCCGTGGTCCTCGGGCAGCTCGTGGCATGCGAGGCCGATGGCATCGATGCGTACGACGCGCTTGGCGCGGGTATCGAAGACGAGGAAGCGGTACTTCTCCTCGCGGAACGGCTTCACGCGCAGCAGGATCAGCGAGCCGACCTTCGCCCACGACACGTCGGCGTCGTCGAGCGTCTGGTTCGAGTCGTCGACGGGCTCACGGTAGATGCCCTTGCCGTCTTTCGTGTTGTTCTCGACCTTGATCGTGAGGTCGCCGCCGACGGTCTCGACGAACACGGTGTCGAGGATGTTGATGTGCGGGTGCGGACCGGCGACCTGGTCCTCGCGGCGCGTCTGCGTCCACGTGAAGTCGTGCTGCGCAGGCGGGACGATCTCCTCGTCGCCGCGCGCGTCCATGTACGTGAGGCGGCCGGCGGAGTCGATCGCCCAGCGGAAGACCTTCGCGTCGCGGACGGTCGCGCCGATCTGACACGCGGCGAGCAGGCGCGTGTCGGTCCGCTTCAGGCGGAGGAGGCGCGCGTCCTTCGAGTAGTACTTGAAGGTGTCGCGCAGCTCCTTGACGAAGACCTCGTCGGTGAGGAACGCGCCCGGTCCTTCGAAGGGCACCTGCGAGAGATCCCACTCGTCGCCGGCGGGGGTCTTCTTCTCGAAGTTGTAGAATGCAAATACGTCGCCGACACCGGTCTCCGTCTTCAATCCCATGAAGACCTGAAAACCAAACAGCATGTGTCCCGCGACACTCACCAGATCGCGGGCAATGCAATTGTGCTCGGTGCGAATACGCTCATTGGCAATCAGCGCGAGCTCGGCGCCGCCGAATACCTTCTTGCGTTTGGCATTGAGCGCCTCGGCCTTGCTCGCGAGCTCGGCCGCCTGCTCGAGCAACCGCTTGCGGATGACGTCGTAAGACCCGCCTTCCATGGTGGCCCCGCCGCCATTCCCGTTCGCAGGCGGCGGCGCTGGCGGCGCACCCTTCGGCGCAGTCTCGATCTGTTGCGTCATGCGACTCTCCTCCCCTCTCCCGCTTCGGGAGAGGGGCCGGGGGTGAGGCGGGTGAGGCTTACTCGCCCGCGCCTTGCGTGCCCCGGAACGTCGCCAAGCGCGCTTGCGCGGCTGGGTCGTTCACGAGGAGCTTCTCGACCAGGCCGAGCACCGCCTCGTCGTCGGGACGCATCGCCGACTGCACCAGCGACTTCACGTTGTCGCTCGAGTCCATGACTCCGTCGATCGACTGACCGACCGACACCGCCTTCACGAAGCGATCGAAGAACGCGCCGTCGCCGCCGACGATGTTGAACTTCGCGTTCGTGAACGCCTGCGCGAGGATCTGCGCCGAGGCCGCAGCCATGTCGCGCTTCGCGTGGATCGTCTCGAGCTCGATGATCTTCTCCTTGTCGAGCCGGAGCCGGAACTCCTCGTGCTCGCGGCTCGCCTCGTCGAGGGCCTTCATCGACACCGCCTTCTCGGCGATGCCCGCGGCCTCCGCGAGGAGACGCTCGCGCACGTTGCTCGCTTCCGCGATGCCGCGCGCCTGGATGACCGCGTTGTCGGCGTCGCGGACCTTGACCGCCGCGAGGCCCTTCTGCTCCTCGCCCTGCGCTTCGGCGGTGAGCTTCGCGGTCAGCGATGCGGCCTCGGCGAGACCGAGCTTCTGGATCGCGTCGGCGTCCGCCTGCTTCACGCGCGCCTTCGCGAGGCCCTGCTTCTCCTCACCCGTCGCCTGCGACTGCATCTTCTCGAGCGCGACGCGCGCCTCGACGAGACCGAGCTTCTCGGTCGCGACCGCATCGGCCTCCTTCACGCGAGCCTTCGCGAGGCCCTCGGCGGCGGACTCCGCCTGCAGACCCTCGGCGAGGCGGATCTTCGCGCGCGCCAGCTTGTCTGCCGTGTCGAGCTCGGCGTCGGCGGTGATCGTCTTCTGACGAGCGGCGTGCTTCGCAGCCTCCTCGCTCGCCTCGGCGGCCTTCACCAGCTTGACCATCGTGGTCGAAGCGTCGGCGTCCGCCTTGATCTTGAGCGCCTCGCGCTCGCGGTTCGCGGTCGCGACGGTGCGGACGTCCTTGATGTTCTCTTCCTCGACGGCGACGGTCTTGTCGACGGCGATGCGGGCGCGAACGACGTCCGCGATCTCCTTCTTCTGCTGCTCGACTTCCTTGTCGCGCGAGATGCCGACGAGGGAGACCTCGCGCTCGCGTCCGATGACCTCGAGCTGGCGTGCCTTCTCGACGCGCTCGGTCTCGACGGCGATCTCGCGCTCGCGGTTCTTCTGGGCGACGGCGACGCCGCGCATCTTCGCCTCGGCGGCGACGAGCGTCTCCTCCTCGTTCTTGTGGTGCACGAGGAGCGTCTTCTTCTGTTCGTCGGACGTGACGCGCGCGGCCTCGTTCTGCTCGCGGGCCTGAGCGACGGCGATCTCCTTCGCCTTCTTGGCCTCGGCCTCCGCGCGGCGCTGCTCGAAGCGGAAGATCGCCTCGTCGGCATTCAGGTTCTGACTGCCGGTCTCCATGCGCTCCTTCTGACGGAGCTCGTTGGTCTGCACGTTGTGCTGGACGGTGATCTCGGTGATCTTCCGGATGCCGTCGGCGTCCATGATGTTGTCGCGATCGAGCGCCTCGAGCGGGGTCTGCTCGAGATAGTCGATGGCGGCGTCGTCGAGGATGAAGCCGTTCAGGTCCTTGCCGATGACCTCGATGATCTTGTCCTTGAAGTCATCGCGCTTCGTATAGAGCTGATCGAAGTTGAAGTGCTTGCCGACGGTCTTGAGGGCCTCGGCGAACTTCGCCGTGAAGAGCTCCTCGAGCGCCTTCGGGTCGCTCGCGCGTGCGCAGCCGAGCGACTGCGCGACCTTCAGCACGTCGTCGCGCGTCTTGTTCACGCGCACGAAGAACGTGACGTTGATGTCCGCGCGGATGTTGTCGTTGCAGATCAGGCCTTCCTTGCCGCGGCGATCGATGTCGATCGTCTTCACGGAGAGATCCATGACCTCGGCGCGGTTGATGATCGGGTAGACGATCGCGCCGGTGAAGGCCACGACGGGCTCCTTGCTGACCGTGTTCACGATCAGCGCCTTGCCCTGCTCCACCTGCCGGTAGAAGCGGGCGACGAGCGCCAAGAGGCCCATCACGAGAACGAAGCCAACGCCCACAGCGATGACGATCGGAAGCACCTGCTCAGTCATGACTACCCCTCACTCCTTCACGCGAACGACTCGAACGGCCGAGAAGCCTCGCACAACCTCTGGAGGAAGGAAGGGCTATTTTCCAGGCGTTTGCGCGTCGCCCTCCACCGCTCGCGCCCTACATGGCGGCGTTTTCGCGCCTCGAGCATGGCGCGCCGACCGATCTCTGCTCGCGCTGGGCGGCGAGTCAGCGTCGCGCGCGGTCGTCGTCGAGCACGTTGTCCATCGGGGCGACCGTGAACTCCTGGCGATCGTCGTCGTAGCCGACGATCACGACCTGGTCGCCGCGCTTCAACGTCTCGCCGGTGTCCACGCGCACGCGGACGACGAGCCCCGCGCCGCCGTCCTCGAGCAATGCTTCGCCGAACCGATCCGTCACGGTCCCCGTGCGCACGGTGCACACCTTGCCGACGAGGCTCTCGTTCTTCGTCGCGTGCGTCGGCACGAAGATCTTCGCGAGCGGCCGCACCGCGATCGACGTCAACGGGAGCGCGAGCACGGGCGAGAGGAAGAGCACCGCGAACCGCGCGAGCCCCATCAGACCTTCGGGCACCCACGCCGCCGACGCCTGCATCCCGAACACGCTGAACAGCCATGAAAACAGCACGATCACGCTCAGCACGAGCGTGGCCGGCGCGGACCGTAGCTTCAGAGACGCCATCATCGCCGCGAGCGCGCCGTGGTGCGCGCCGTCGCCGCCATCCCCGAGATCGCCGTCCGCGCCGTCGGCATGCCCACCGGCGTCGGCGTGACCGCCTCCGTCGATGCCGTCCGCGGCTCCCGCGCCGGCGCCGTCGAGCGCACCGTCCACCGCTCCGTCGCCGCCGTCGAGATGCACGGCGCCGATCATCACGAACAGCCAGTAGACGATCGCGATGCCGAGCAGCACCGTGTACACGACACACGGAAAGGAGAGCGCAACGGCGAGGAAGTGCGCGAGCATGACCGACTCGGCGAGCGTAGCGCGAGCGTGAGAGACGCGTGGCGCGGGTTTCTGGGCTGCCGGGTTTGGGCTAGCATCCTCGTCGAATGAACTCGCGCCCGCTCCTCGTCCTCGCGGCCATCGCGGCTGCAACGTCCCCCGACATGGGCAAGGGCGCGCTCGATCGCTTCAAGGGAAACGTCCGCGACGGCTTCGCGCGCGACCCGATGGGCAGCGTGCTTGCGACGGTGCTGGGCGGCGCGTGGCTGTTCTACAAGGCCGAACGCGGGCACAACCCGAAGGTGAAGAGCTACTACGACGCGCTCGTGTACGTGTCGACGAACCTCTCCGTCGGCTACTCCGACATCTTCGCGAAGACGCCGCGCGGCAAGGCCATCGGCACCGCGCTGATGACGTACGGGCCGGCGATGGCGGCGAAGATCTTCGACGCGCCGTCCGCGCCGGCGCCGGTCGCAGCGGCTCCGGCTGCACCTGCGGCTTCCACCGGTTCGAAGGACGTCCTCGATCGCCTCGATCGCATCCTCGCGGTGCTCGAAGCGAACCGCGCCGAAGCGAAGCGACCCACCGCGTGATGCACGCACGCGCCGCGATCGTCGCGCTCGCGATCGCATGCTCGGGCGCCGGGCTCGCGACGGCCTGCTCGAGCGACGAGGCCTCGACGTCGGCGCCGCTCGACGTCGCCGAAGGCGGCACCGGGAACGACGCCGCGAGCGCGCTTCCGCAGACCTGCGCGCGCGGCGCACGAAGCACGGAGAAGCCCGCGACGTGCAACGGCGACGCCGCGCTCTGCACGCGCACCTACGATCGCGTGGTCGTGCCGATGACCCACAACGCGATGTCCGACGCCGACGAGGGCTGGACGCCCCCGAACCAGACCCACGGCATCGCGCGCCAGCTCGCCGACGGTGTGCGCGGCATGATGCTCGATCTCCACTATTACGACGTCGAAGCCGAGGCGAACGCGACGGGGCACATCGACGACAAGTCCGCCGTCGATCAGGTCTACCTCTGTCACGGCGTCTGCGCGCTCGGCCGCACGCGCCTCCTCGACGGCCTGTGCACGATCACGACGTTCCTCGACGAGCACCCGGGCGAGGTCTTCAGCATCATCTTCGAGAACGACGTCGCCGACGCCGACACCGACGAGGTGCTCCGCGCGAGCGGCCTCGCCGACTACGCGTACACGCATCCGAAGGGCGCGCCGTGGCCGACGCTGCGCGAGCTCGTCGACACCGGAAAGCGCCTCGTCGTGTTCCTCGAGCAGAACGGCGGCAGCCCGGCGTATCTGCACCGCGGATACACCGACGAGATGTGGGACACGCCCTACTCGTTCATGAACGCGAGCGAGTTCACGTGCGCCCTCGGTCGCGGCGCGAAGGCGAACACGCTCTTCCTCGTGAACCACTGGCTCGGCCGACCGTTCGCCGATATCGCGCTGGCGCGCGAGGTGAACACGGCGCAGGTGCTCGGCGATCGCGTCGCGCAGTGCACGACGGACGCCGGCCGCGCGCCGACGTTCGTGAGCGTCGACTTCTACGACGTCGGCGATCTGTTCGGCGTCGTCCGCAAGGCAAACGGTCTCTAAATCACCGAGCACGATTCGGAGCGACGAGAATCATGCTCGTCCCCCTTCAGCGCGGCTGTCCGAACGAGGGCATCGCCGCTTCGAATGCGCCCACGTCCTCGAAGTACTTGCGCACCATGCCCGCGAGCGGCGGGTTCGTGTAGAGCTCGGCGGCCGGGCTCTCGATGAGCGAGACGATCGCCGACGCGACCTCGTCGGCGGTCTGCGACGGCACGCCGGGCGGCAACGGCGGCGTCCCGAACGCCGCGTTCTTGTGGAAGTCGGTCGACACGACACCGGGCAGCACGAGCGACACGGTGACCTTGGGGTGCGTCGCGCGCAGGTCCATGCGCAGGTTCGACGTGAGGACGTTGAGCGCGGCCTTCGATGCGCTGTACGCGGCACGGAAGGGCGCCGACGGCACGCGACCGAGCATGGAGGAGACGTTCACGAGGTGACCTTCGCCGCGCTCCTGGAAATGCGGGACGATCGCCTGCATGCCGTAGAGCGCCGACTTCAGGTTGACGCTGATCATCTGATCGATGTCCTCGTCGCGCAGCTCGAGGACGCGCCTCGTCATGCCCTGACCTGCGTTGTTCACCCAGACATCGACGCGACCGAAGGTGCGGATCGCTTCGTCGCGTACGCGCTCGACGTCGACGCGGCGTGTGACGTCGGCGATCACTGCGTGAGCGTCGTGCGCCGTCTCGCGCATGACGAGCCGCAGCGGCTCTTCGCTTCGTGCGGCGCCGACGACGTGGTGGCCTTGCTTGCCGAGCTGCTTCGCGAGCGCCGCGCCGATTCCACCGCTCGCACCGGTGATGACGATGACCTTGGGCTCCATGCGCCAGGTCTTACCCGAAGGTTCGAATGGAGGCGACCCTCGGAGGAACGCTCTGGAGGGCACGCAACCTGCAGCCCCCCTGTTGCGATGTCCCGTTTTTCCCGTGCGCTCGCTGCGTTCACTTTCGCCACCGCGTCGCTCACCGCGATTCCGGTGGTGCACGCGCAGGGCGAGGACACGCCTGTTCCGCCACGCGCGGGTCAGGACGACACGCGCCGATACGTCGCAGTCACGGTGAATCCGCTCGGGCTTGCCATGCAGCGCTACGGAGCGAATCTCGAGGTCTCGCCGTTCCCGCATCACGTGCTGATCGGCAGCCTGTATTCGCAGGCGGTCCCGCTCTGGCTCGTGAAGACGATCTCCGGTCGTGACGAGGTGCGTGCCGGCGGAACCCTGCTCGGCGGCGAGCTCGGCTATCGCCTGTACTCGGGGCGGAGCGGCGCCGACGGTCTGTTCGTCGGACCGTCGTTCGTGTCGATGCCGCTTGCGTATGCGCGGGTCGCGAACGATCTCCGGTCGGCGGATGTCATCGAGTTCAGCGCGATGGGCGCTGCGATCGACATCGGCGCGCAGACGGTGACGAGCTCCGGCTTCACGATCGGCGGAGGCATCGGAGTGATGTACCTCTCGTACGATCTGCCGAACGACAACCGACGGCTGCCGCTCACGATCGAGCCGCATGTCCTGCCGCGGCTGCTGCTCGCGGCAGGATGGTCGTTCTAGACGCGGCTCAGCGCGAGCACGAGTCCGGTGCGGCCATCAGGTCCTCGCACGGAACGTTCGTCGTGGTCGGGTCGAACGGGATCGGCGGATTCGCGTCGGTGTCCTCGCGGCCCTGACGGTAGTGCGCCTGCGAGAACTGCAGCGCGCTCGTGTTGTCGAGGCAGCTCGACGAGAAGCCGTAGCGCCATCCGCGGATGGCGAACATCTCGGGCTGCGTCGGGTCCGGCGTGACGATGACGCGCGGTCCGATCTGCGATGCGATGGCGGTCAGCTTCGTCTCGGCGTCCTTGCACTCGGCCGACGTGTTGCTCGCGCACTTGTACGAGAAGACGAGGCCGCCGTGCTCGAGGGTGTGGAGGAGGAAGCCGGGCTTGATCGCCTTCGGGTAGACCGTCGTCCACTTCGACCATGCGCCCCAGTGGTTGCCGGAGGTCGGGAACGCCTCCCAGCCGGCCTGGTTCGACGTGACGCCGACGCGCACGTGCGTGTGATCGGTGTTCGGCGAGCGGAACGAGAGCGAGGCCCGGCAGGTGGCAGCCGTCGGAACGGCGGCAGCGCGGATCGTGCACGTCGCGGGGCCCGCGAGGTTCGCGAAGGTCATCGTGTGCGAGCCGGCGGGGACGGCGCCGGTGCGCGCCCAGAATCCGGCGCGGGCCGGATCAGCCGCGGTGGTGCCGAGCGTCGGCGCCGAGAGCTTGAAGACCGGCCCCGGATCGTCGGGGTTGGCGGGCGGATGGCAGTCGACGCTGAGGGCGACGTCGCCGGCGGTGGTCTGGCGGAGCGTGAACGTCGACGTCTGACCGGGGTTCAGGCGAATGGTCCGGGACGTGAGCTCGGAGGCCTCCATCTCGGGCGATTCGTCAGGATTTCCCTGATCTTCCTGGCTGTCCGCCGCGCAGGCGAACAGCGACAGAGGAAGGAACGCGCAGCAGAGGAGGGAGCCGAGGCGGGTGGAGGTACGCACGGGTCGCACCCTAGCACCAGTGTAGGTTGACGCAAGGCCGAGCTCCCCGTTTTCTTGACAACGCACCGCGTCTTCGCCCCCGCCCCTCCCGTCCTTAGTTCCGCGCCCCGTCCTTAGTTCCGGAGCACGGAACTAAGGACGGGAGGACGGGGAGGGTTCGCCGAGGGGGGCCGTATCTAGGGCCGGTCCCGCTCAGGAGGCACGTCGATGAATGGTCCGAACGGTTATTCGCCCGTGAATTACGGAGCGCCTCCTCCGCAGCAGGCCTACGGGGCGTATGGCCCTTACGGAGCGCCTCCTTCGCAGCAGCCGCAGCACGGTTACTCGCCGTACGGCGCCGCGCCGCCGGCCCACTACGGACAGCAGGTCTACCCGCCGCAGCAGGGCATGATGAACCCGATGGTCACGCCGAAGAACGGCGGGCTCGCGGTGGCCCTCGAGCTGCTCGGCGGCTTCTTCTTCCAGACCTTCGGCATCGGTCACCTCTACGCCGGCAACGTCGGCGCGGGTCTCGGCCTGATGTTCGGGTACTGGGCGCTGACCGCGATCAACTTCGCGCTGTGCTTCGTGTTCATCGGCTTCATCACGTGGCCGGTCACGTGGATCGCGTTCATGATCATCTCGGCGATCACCGCGAACAACGCGGCGAAGAGCTTCAACGCGAAGACGACCGGCGGCCCGGCGTACTGAGTACGTCCCCTGACCCTGGTTCGTTTCACGAACCGGGGTCCGGTCAGGTGGGCCAGTCGATCGAGGTGACGGTCAGCTCTTCGGGGCCACGGGGGAGGTCCAGCTCCACGGTGTCGCCCGCGCGGGCGCCGAGGAGCGCTCGAGCGAGCGGCGAGGCGGCGCTCACGCCCGACGGGACCAGGCCGACCTCGTCGGGGGTCACGATCACGACGGTGCGCTGCGCGCCCTTGTCCGTCCGGAGCGTGACGCGCGCGCCGAGCGCGACATGATCCGCGCCCGCCGGGTCGAGCACCTCCGCGCCTTCGAGGAGCTCGCGAAGGCGAGCCGCGCCATGGCTCTCGCGCTCGAGCTCCGCGAGGCGGTCACGCGCGATGCGCGCGCCGTACGCCGTGAGACGCCCCTCCGACAGCCGCGCCGTCGGCGGCGGTGCCTCGAAGCTCGCGTCTGCGTCTTCGCGTGTGAAGGCCTTGCTCACCAGCTCAACGTGCGCACGATCCGCGCGCGTCTCAAGCGCGAGCACAAGGAAAATCCGGGCTTCCTGGTAGAGTGGCGGCCATCGTGGGCTTCGCGCACTCCAGCCGCGTCAAGCTGACGCCTCGCTCGGCGCCCCATTTTTCGGGCGAGACGCTCTTCGACCGGATCGGCCGGACCGTCTGCGAGGCCGACTGCCTCCCGCGCAAGGAGCTCTACGAGTCGTGGGAGCTCGCGCGTCGCGCCCGGCGCCGATTCCGTGGCGGACGCGTCGTGGACCTGGCATGTGGGCACGGGCTCGTGGCCCATCTCATGCTGCTCCTCGACGACACCTCCGCTACGGCCCTCGCCGTCGACACGCGCATGCCCGCGAGCGCCGCGAAGATCGCCGCGGCGATGACCCGCGAGTGGCCACGCCTCGCCGGACGCGTCACGCTCGAGGCGCGCGCGATCGAGGACGTCGCGATCGACGAGGCCGACCTCGTCGTCTCCGCGCATGCCTGCGGCGCGCTCACGGACGACGTCCTCGCGCGCGCGATCGAGGCCCGCGCGCGCGTCGTGGTCCTCCCGTGCTGTCACGAGAAGGCCACGTGCGACAGCGGCGGCGTCGACGGCTGGGTCGACGCTCCGCTCGCGATCGACATGACGCGCGCCGCTCGGCTGCGTGCCGCTGGATATGTAGTCTACACGCATCTCATCCCCGAGACGATCACGCCGAAGAACCGCCTCCTGATGGCGGAGCCGGTGCGCGAGGCGTCGCGATGACACGCCGCTTCGTCATCGTCGGCCAGAAGGCCACCGCATCGCCGGACTTCTCTCTCGTCGACATCGCGGGCACGAGCGGTCGCCTCGACATCCTGCTCCGCTGCCTCCGCTCGGCGCTGCTCGTGTCGCACGGACTCCGTCGCGACACGGTCGTGTACCTCGTTCTCCTCGGCGGTGAGCTCGCGCCGCGCGTCCTTCGCGTCGACGGACGGCACGTGCGCTTCATCCGCCCCGACGAGCGCATGCTCGCGATCCTCGTCCAGAAGGCGCTCACACGCGCTCCCGCCGACGCCCCGCCCGGCGAGTTCTTCGAGCTCCGTCCCGGCCTCGCGGTCGCGCGCGGCGGCGTCGATGTCGTGCTCGCCGACGTCGGCGCGAGCGCGACGGCCACGTACGTGCTCGAGGAGAACGCGCGCGACCTGCGCGACGGCCCGCTCGCCTCCGACGACGTGCTCGTGTTCGTCGGTGACCACCACGGCTTCGACGAAGCCACGCGTGCACGTCTGGACGCGCTCGGCGCGGTCGCGATCGGCGTCGGCCCGATCAGCGTGCACGCCGACGACGCGATCACGATCGTGTGCAACGAGATGGACCGGCGCAAGGCCGCGGCCACGGTGCCGTCGTGAGCATCGAGCTCCTCTTCGTCGACGACCACGTCGCGATCGCCAACAAGCCGTCGGGCCTGCTCGTGCATCGCGGCTGGGCCGACGACGACGACGTCGCGCTCTTCCGCGTGCGCGATGCGCTCGGCGGCGCGCACGTGCATCCCGTGCATCGACTCGATCGCGGAACGAGCGGCGCGCTTCTCTTCGCGCGTACGCGCGAGGCTGCTGCGGTCCTCTCCCGGTCGTTCGAAGAGGGGCGCGTCGACAAGACGTACCTCGCGCTCGTTCGCGGCACGCCGCCCGCCGACGGCCTCGTCGATCATCCGATCCCGAAGAGCGAGGACGGCCCGCGCGTCCCGGCGCAGACGCGCTTCCGTCTCGTCCTGCGCTCTCCGGTCGATCGCTGCTCGCTCGTCCTCGCGATGCCCGAGACAGGGCGCCTCCATCAGATCCGCCGGCATTTGCGGCACCTGAGCCACCCGCTCGTGGGCGACGTGACCTACGGCTCGGGCGTCATCAACCGCCACTACCGCGCCACCTACGACCTCCATCGGCTCGCACTGCACGCGTGCCGTCTCGCGTTCGAGCATCCGGTGACCGGCGCGCGCATTGCCATCGAGGCTCCTCTCCCGGACGACTTGAAGGCGCCGTTCACGAAGCTCGGCCTTCCCACCGAGGCGTGCGCATGAGCCGCCGCAACAACGCCGCAAGCCGCTGCGATCGCTGCCGCATGCACTCGAGCCTTTGCGTGTGCCCGCTCATCCCGAAGCTCGAGACGCGCACGCGCCTCGTCCTCGTCATCCATCGCGCCGAGGACCGGAAGCCCACGAACACCGGACGGCTCGCCGCGTGCGCGATGCCGAACAGCGAGATCATCGTGCGTGGGCGCGCCGAGGAGCCGGCCGACTCGATCGTCCTCCGCCCCGGGACGCGCCCGCTCTTTCTCTTCCCGCACGAGGACGCGCTGCCGCTCGAGTCGATCGCCGGCGCACGCGCGAAAGACGGCGACGATCGCCCGTTCACGCTCATCGTCCCCGACGGCAACTGGCGTCAGGCATCGAAGGTGCGGAACCGCGTGCCCGGCATGCGCAACGTCCCGTGCATCTCGCTGCCGGTCGGCGCTCCTTCGATCTACCGCCTGCGCTCCGAGGCGCATCCGTTCGGGCTCGCCACCATCGAGGCGATCGGTCGCTGCCTCCGCGTGCTCGAGGGCGACGCGGGCCCGGCGGTCGAACAGGCACTGCTTCACGTCTTCCGCGCGATGGTCGAGCGCACGCTCTGGTCGCGCGGAGACTTCGAGACCCACGAGGTGACCGGCGGCATCCCCGACGGCGTGCTCCGTCACGATCCGAGGAGCGGCTCCGCATGAGGCGATCGCTCCCGCTCGACTTCGAGCCGCGCCCGGTGTGTCCGCGCTGCGAACGGCCCACGCGCGTGTGCTACTGCGAGCACCTCACGTCGGTCGACACGAAGACGCGCATCGTCCTGCTCCAGCACCCGCGCGAGGAGGACATGGCGATCGGCACGGCGCGCATGGCGAGCCTGTGTCTGCCGAACTCCGAGCTGCACGTCGGCGTCGACTTCCGCACCTCGCAGGCTCTGCATCGCGCGCTCTCGGATCCGGAGCGCCCCGCCGCGCTCCTCTATCCGAGCGACGGCGCCGTCGACGTGCTCACAGATCCGCCGCGCGGTCCGATCACGCTCGTCGTCGTCGACGGCACGTGGTGGCAGGCGCGGAAGCTCGTTCGCGTGAACCCGGACATCGCGAAGCTGCCTCGCTATGCGTTCCGCGCGCCCACCCCGAGCGAGTACCGCATCCGCCGCGAGCCCGACGAGGCGTATGTCTCGACGATCGAGGCGCTCGTGCACGTGCTGGGCGTGCTCGAGGGCGATCCCGACAAGCTCCGCCGGCTGCTCGTGCCGTTCCGCGCGATGATCGACAAGCAGATCGCGTTCGCCACGACGGTGCGCGGCGCACGCGTGCGACACAACAAAGCACCGATTGCGCCCAAGCGCCCGCGCATCCCCGCGGCGCTCGCCGAGCGGCGCGCGAGCATCGTGTGCGTGACGGGCGAAGCGAACGCATGGCCGTACCGCAGCAAGGAGCTGCGCACGTCGCATCGCGAGGAGCTCGTGCACTGGGTCGCGCATCGCCCCGCGACCGGCGAGACGCTCGACCTGATCGTGCGCCCGCGCAATCCGCTCGCGCCGAGCACGCCGCCGCATGTCGGGCTCAGCGAGCAGGCGCTCATGG
>JAQBQJ010000353.1 GCA_028287065.1 Labilithrix sp.
AGCTCGTGCCCGAGCATCGCGAGGAACTCGTCCTTGCGTCGTTCGGCTTGACGCGCGATCGCGAATGCGTCCCTGGCATTCGCCTCGCTCTTGCGCAGCTGCGCATAGAGCCGCGCGTTCTCGAGCGCGATCGCCGCCTGGCCTGCGATGCCGACGACGAGGCGCTCGTGCTCCGACGTGAAGCGACCGGCCTCGCGATGCGCGAAGAAGAGCCCACCGAGCACCTCGCCCGTCCGCGTGACGACCGGAACCGCGAGATAGCTCACGACGGGGAGGTGGCCGGGAGGCTGCGGTCCCCAGAGGCCGTAGCGAGGATCCTTGCGGACGTCGTCGCACCGGATCACGCCCTGTCCGCGGAACGTCGGGCCGAAGGGCGGCGTCGCGCGCGGCAGACGGAAGCTGGCGAACGCCTCGCGCGGCGCGCCCGAGAGCGAGTAGAGCGTGTACGACTCGCCTTCGGCGCTCGTGACGTCGAAGAAGAACGAGCCGAAGTTCGCGCCGGTCAGCGACGTCGCTTCGTCGGTGACGAGCTGGATCAGCTTCTGCTCCTCGTGCTCCTTCGCGAGCGACGCCCCGATCCGGTACAGCGTCTCGAAGATGCGGCGCTCCTCGATGAGCGCCTGCTCGCGCTGCTCGAGGGCGGCCCGTGCCGCCTCGGCCTTGCTGTAGAGGCGTGCGTTGTCGATCGCGAGCGCGACGCGACGACCGAGCTCCTCGGCGAAGCTCGTGTCCGGTACGGAGAAGAGCCGGCCCGCCCGTCGCAGCAGCCCGAGCGTGAGCGCGCCGACGGGCTTCCCCCGCGCGATCATCGGCGCGACGATCACGGAGCCCACCTGCAGCGTTTCGACGCGAGCGCGGTAGGCGTCTTCGGCTTCGCCGTCGCTCTCTGCGAGGTGCGCCATGTAATCGGGCACGAGGCGCGCGCGGCCCGTGTCCATCACCTCCGCGAACAGCGTGCTCAACGCGCTCGGAACCTCGGTGGACCGCAAGGCGCGCAGCGTCGCCTCGGTGTCGTCGTCGACGCCTGCCTCCGCGACGCGTACGAGCACGCCCGCGTCCATGACGAACACCGAGCACGCATCCGCGAAGCCCGGCACCAGCACGCGCGCCACGTCGCGCAGCGTGCGCTCGTAGTCGAGCGACGCGCCGAGCGCGCGACTCGCCTCGGCGAGGAAGCCGAGGTGCCGGAGCGCACCGTCCGCCACGGAAGCGTCCTGACTGACGCCGATGATGCCCGTGAGCTGCCCGTCGTCGCCCAGGAGCGGCGCGTCCGTGACGCGCGCCACGAACGGTGTGCCGTCGCTACGGCGGACGACGAGCTCGCCCTGCCAGGACGCACCGTGCGAGAGACGCTCGAGGATCTCCTGCGCCTTGTCGCGCGACAGATCGCTGGGCGTGAGCTCGATGATGTTCTTCCCGATCGCGTCGCTCGCGCTCCATCCATAAAGCGCTTCGGCTGCTCGGTTCCACGACGCGACATTCCCGGACGGGTCCGTGACGATCACCGCCTCGCCGATCGCATCGAGGATGCGGCGCTCGTCGGCGCTCAGTTGGAGCGTTGGCGAGGCTGCCCGCCCGGGCGAGTCGGGAGCGCGCGTATCCATGTCGCGTCTTTGCGGTTACCACGTGTGCCGAGCGCTCGCCATGACGGCAAACGGCTCCGTTCGGCGCGTGCGCCATCCGGCCGCCGTCGTATTCGCGACAAGTGATCGTAGTATGGACCGACCGAGGCATTCGGCCGCGACCGCACCATGCTCCTCAGCTCCCAGCGTGCTCTCGATGTCCTGCTCCAGCTGACCGCTCAGCTGACGGACGATCGCCCTCTCGAAGAGTTCCTCAACGCGGTGACGCTAGCAACGCTCGATCTCCTCCGCGCGGATCACGCCTCGATCCGCCTCCTCGACACGGCACGCACGGCGCTGCTGTCCGGCGCGCGCTCCGGCACGGGCGAGGAGGATCGCCCGATGGACTTCAAGCGTGGTGAAGGCATCCTCGGTTGGGTCGTCGAGCACGGCCAGCCCGCGCGCATCGGCGATGTCGAGCACGACACGCGCTGGATCAGGGCGCAAGGCCAGGCATTCCACGTGCGATCGATCATGGCCGAGCCGCTCTGGTCGAGCGGCGAGGTCATCGGTGTGCTCGCGGTCACGTCGCCCGCCTCCGATGCCTTCGCGGACGAGGACCAGCTCCTGCTCCGCCTGCTCGCGAACTGCTCGGCTCCGCCGATCGAGCGAGCTCGTCTCCGGCGCCTCGCGATGTTCGACGACATCACCATGGCGTTCAACCATCGCTACCTGAACCCGCGCCTCGTCGAGGAGATGGAGCGCGCGAGTCGATCGGTCGGCGACGTGAGTGTACTGTACATGGATCTCGATCACTTCAAATCGGTGAACGACAACCACGGGCACGCCGTCGGCGACGCGGTGCTACGGGTGTTCGCCGACCGCGTGCGCAAGGCGGTGCGCCGCGTCGACGTGCTCGTGCGACGCGGCGGCGAGGAGTTCGTGCTCATCATGCCCGCGACCGGAGCGACGCAGGCACACGCCACGGGCCATCGCATCCAGCAGACGCTGCACACCGACCCGTTCGACATGGACGGCGGCATCCGGATCCGTCAGACGGTCTCGATCGGCGTCGCGACGTGGGACAAGCGCGAGACCCCCGACCAGCTCGAACGAAGGGCGGACGAGGCGATGTACGAAGCGAAGCGCCTCGGCCGGAACCGGGTCGTCGTGGCCACGCCCAAGGACGTCGTCGGCTAGGCGAGGGCAGAGAGGACGCCGCTGCGTCCACCGGTGGACGCGGCGCCGTCGCGTACGGACGCGCGTTCGGCGGCGTGGAGCCGGCTCGACGGATCGGCACGGTCGACAAGCCGAGCGGCATCGCGGTCGTGCGCCACGGCACGTCGCCTGCCGACCTCGGCGTCTATTCGCTGTACAAGTCCGCGTCGGACAAGACGCTTCGCTCGACGTCGTTCACGTTGCTCGCCGGCTCCGCCGATCGGCAACCGATCGCGCCGCTGTTCTTCGTGGACACGCTGTCGTGCTCGCGTACGGATCAACCGTGTCCGAAGCCGCGCGCCGCGCTGCCCGCCGGCGCGAGCCGGGGCTGGGATCCGCTCGGTCTCGGTGCGGGACCTCTCACGTCGGCCACGACGTCGTCGGTCCTCTCTTATGCCGTAGGTGGCGGGCCGACCACTGCGCGCGACGGGCTCGCGTTCGGCGTATGGGTGGCCGATGGCAACCCGGATGTCCCCGGCGGCCTCGCGGCGCCAAAGGAACGACAGGTCCTCGACGGCGAGTTCGACCTGTACGACGTCGACAGCCGCGCGGCGAAGATTGCGACCGCAACGCGCGACGTCGACAACCGACCTGACGGCCTCGCCGAGATCATCGTCGCCACGAACCTGACGAACGGAACCGACGG
>JAQBQJ010000393.1 GCA_028287065.1 Labilithrix sp.
TTGCCGAGCAGATGGCGGAGGAAGACTGCCTGGAACTCGAGCGAGTGCTCGCGCTTGTGGTTGAACTGATCGGCATACGGATCGAAGTCGCATGCAGCGGCGATCGTGTCGATCGAGTCCTTGTCCGCTTCCATGCGTCCGAGCGGCGTGTCGAAGGCCTTGCGGCAGAGCGCGAACGGCTCGCGCATCGGTGCGTGCGACGTACCGAAGAGCACGAACGTGTCGGCGTCGTCGGGGAGCGCCTGGCCGAGCACGCCGTAGGCCTCGCCGTAGCAACGCGCGCCGCGCCACGGGTCGATGTGCGGTGCGATGAGGCCGAGAAGACGACCCTCGCTCGGACCGCCGTTCGTGCGACCGAAGCACTCCTTCTCGATGTACTCGCTGAGCTTCGCGGGCTCGCCGTGGTACGCCCCGCCGGCGTGCGATGCGGGTCGGACGTCGGCGTCGGCGAACTCGCGTTCGATGCGCGCGCGCGCCTGGCGGTAGGGCGCGCCGTCGACGAACAGGCCGTCTTCGAGCTCGGTGGCGAGACGCACGACGAGCTCGACGGCGATGCGCTCGCCGCTCTCGTTCGATGCGAGACGCGCGATCTCCTCGCACGTGTTGCCGCCCGTGAAGCGCGCCACGATCGGCACGAATTCGACGGGCAGCACGGCATGCGTGGTCGCGACGCCCTGCGTGTCGCGGAGCATGAGCGCGCGACCGAGGCGGCGGTCGGGAACGATGATCGTCTCGACGGGTCGAAGACGAGGGCGCGACGCAGCCGAGGCCACGTGACGAGACTAACGGTTTTTCCGGCGATCGCGATCGCGAACCGCGTTCGGCGGTTTGCCGCCGCGCTGACGGAGGCGTAAGGACGAGCCGTGCGGCGCGGCCCCCGAAAGCAGAGCTCCGGCGACTACGAGAGCGCTGTCGGTCTCGAAAAGCTGCGCGCCATCTATGCCGAGCTCGCTGGCGTGCTCGGCGGCTGGACGTGCGACGCGAGCACCGACTGCTGTCGCTTCGGGGTGACCGGACGTGAGCCGTATCCGACCGCGGTCGAGGTCTCCGAGCTCGAGCGTGCGGTCCGTGCACGCGGCGGATTGCCGAAGAGGCGCGCGCTTCCGACCGTGAGCGCACGCGGTGAGGACGAGCGTCGATGCGCGCTGCTCTCGGACGAGGGGAAGTGCCTCGTGTATGCGTCACGGCCGTTCGGCTGCCGCACGTTCTTCTGCGAGCGCGCGAAGGGCCCCGCCGGTGAGCCGTCGCGCGCCGCTCCGAAGAGCGAGATCGCGCGGCTCGGTCGCGCCGTCGCCGACCTGTCCGCGCGCTTCGCGCCTGCCGATCCCGGACCGCGGCCCCTCTCGAAGGTGACGGCCGAGTGGGGCGGCCGCGGCGAATCCCGAACCTCACGCGCGCGCCGCGGATGACGTTTCGCCGTTCGTGCGTATCGATTCGATACGTATCGAGGCCATAATGCGCGCGAGCACTCGCATGGACATGGGGGCATGAAGATCGCGCGCCGGCTCTCGCGCGTCGTGAGGACGCTCGTGACCGCGCCGGCGTTCGTCGGCGCGCTGGTCGTGCTCGGCCTCGCTGCGTGGGCCGGCCAGCGCGGGAGCGGCGACGACGCCGACCTCGGCGACCTCCGCCGCGCCGAAGCGGTCGAGAGCTTCGTCGAGCATCGCTTCGCGTCCGAGATCACGCGGATGAAGATCGGGATCGTCGCGGCGGCGATCGCGCTCGGTCTCATCATCGGCCTCGTCGCGGAGCTGCTCACGCGCTCGCGCTACCCGGCGCCGCGGCTCGCGCACCGCGGGACCGCGCGCGCGTTCGTCGAGAACGCCTTCGTGTGTCTCGCCATTCATTCCGCGCTCGTCATGTGGGCGATGGCGGACAGCCCACAGCTCTATGCGGCGCGCTGGTACGCGAAGGGCGGGCTCGCACGCACCACGCAGGTCTTCGCGACCGACGTGCTCGGTCCGCGCGGCGTCGTCCTGTTCGCGCTCGCGCTCGCCGTGCTCTACGTGAGGCCGGCGCGCATGATCTACCTCGCGCGCCGGGTCGTTCGCATCGTGCGGCGCCCTGCGTCCGCGCTCTCGTCGCGCATCGCACGCAAGCTCGCGGCAACGGCCGCCGCGTCGATCGTCGCAGCCCTCGCGCTGCGCTCGATCGAGCTTTCGCGTCCGGCGGTCGCCGCCCCGCCCGTGAGCGCGAAGCCCGCCGCAAAGCCTCCCGCGAAAGCCGACGCAGGCACGAAGCCGCCTCCGCATCCGCCGGCCGCAAAGCCCGCTCCTCCTCCTCCCGCTCCTCCTCCTCTCGTTCGCGTCGGCCCGACGCCGGTCGCCCCCGCGGAACGCCCTTCCGCTTCCGCTTCCGCTTCCGCCTCCGCGTCCGCGTCCGCGTCCGCCTCCGCGCCCGCCTTCTCCCTCCCTCCCTCCCGCCGCCCGCCCAACATCCTCCTCCTCGCCGCGGACTCCCTCCGCGCCGATCACCTCTCCCCGCGCGTCGCTCCCACGCTCTCGCGTCTCGCCTCGCGCGGAACCCGCTTCGAGCGCGCCTACGTCTCCATCCCGCGCACGTTCCCGTCGTGGGTCACGATCCTCACCGGGCGCCACGCGCATCACCACGGCATCCGCTCGATGTTCCCGACCTGGGAGGACCGCGCGCGCGACTTCGACGCGCTGCCCGATCGCCTCGCGCAGGCCGGCTACGCGACCGGCGTCGTGAGCGACTACGCAGGTGACATCTTCGGACGCATCGATCTCGGCTTCGCTCGCGTCGACACGCCGTCGTTCGACTTCCGGCAGCTCATTCGGCAGCGCGCGCTCGAACGCGAGACGCCGCTCTTGCCCTTCCTCCACTCGCAGCTCGGGCGGCGCCTTTTTCCCGTGATGCGGGAGCTGAACGACGCCGCGGATCCGATGCTCCTCGCCGACGACGTGGGCGCGGCGCTCCACGCGATGAAGGACAAGCCGTTCTTCCTCACGGTGTTCTTCTCGACCGCGCACTTCCCGTACGCGGCGCCGGCTCCGTACTATGCAAAATACACGGACCCGAATTACCGCGGGCGCTTCAAGTACCACAAGCCCGTCGGTCTCGGAGAGGACGCGGCGCCCGACGCCGCCGACATCACGCAGGTCCGCGCGCTCTACGACGGGGCCGTGACCGCGATCGACGACGCCGTCGCGCGTGTGCTCGAGTCGCTCCGTCGCGAGGGCCTGGATCAGGACACGATCGTCGTCGTCACCGCCGATCACGGCGAGACGCTCTACGACAACGGCCACGGACAGGGGCACGGCGATCACCTGTTCGGCGACGAGGGCACCCACGTTCCGCTCGTCATCGTCGATCCGCGCGCGAGCGGGAAGGGAACCCACCCCGACGCGATCGTGCGCGACGTCGATCTCGCGCCCACGCTCTACGCGCTCACTGGCGTCGCGCCGCCGCCCGATCTGGACGGCCGTTCGCTCGCGCCGGAGGTCTTCGGGAGTGCATCGGCGTCGGCCGAGCCTCGCTTCGCCTACGCCGAGACCGAGCTCTGGTTCACCGAGGAGATCCCGGGACTCTCCTCCGAGATGCGGATGCCGTATCCGGGGATCATGGCGCTCACCGAGCTCGACGGCCGGCACAACGCCGAGATCGTCATGCGGCGCGACATGGTCCCGATGACGCGCATGGCGCGGCACCGCATGGTGCGCGACGAGCGCTGGAAGCTCGTGTACGTGCCCACTCGCAAGGGTGTAAAGTACATGCTCTTCGA
>JAQBQJ010000384.1 GCA_028287065.1 Labilithrix sp.
CATCGCCGCCGGACCCGCGTTCACGCTCGCGACGAATGCGACGAATCCGAAGGTCGCGATCACGTACGCCGGCGACAAGTATGCGATCGCGTACTCGTACGACAGCGCCGGAACGTCTTCGGCGGCCCGCATGATTTTCGCGACGTCGACCGGCGTCTCCGGCGCTCCCACCGACGTCGGTACCGCGGACGCGCTCGAGCCGGTCGCGATCACGCCGACGTCTGCCGGCTTCGTCCTCGTCGTCGATGCGGGCGGCGACGAGCACGTCTACGTCGTCCCGCTCGACGCGACTGGCACGCTGTCGGGCCCCGCGCACCGGCTCCTCGGTGGAGACCTGCCATGGGGGCTCGCATCTCACGGAGACGACGCAGCGCTCGTCGTGCTGACCAACGACGTCAAGGTCGGCAACACCGAGGGACCACGTGCGCCACAGTTCCGGCCGCTCGACGTCACCGGCAAGCCCACGGGGCCGTGGGTGTGTCTCGACGCCAAGGTACCGTCGGCATTCTACCAGGACATGGGCATCCTCGCGGAGCCTGGCGGCGGTTACGCGGTCGTCTACAAGTCGCCGACCGACACGACGATGCTCGTGCGCGTCGACAAGCTCGGCGTGGCGGCACCTTGAGCCGTGGCTCTACTCGCCGTCGTAGGGGGCCGCACACGGCAGCCAGCTCGTACCGTCCGCACGACAGAACTGAGTACGCATCGGACAGCTCCACTGTCCGCTCGAGTCCTTGTAGTAGTACCTGCACGCCCGGGCCGAGGCTGGTTTGCAGCTGTTCTGGCGGATGCGCGCGGCCGCCGCCTCTTCGGCGTCGTAGTCAGGGTTCGTCTGCTCCGTGCTCGCCGACGAGACGTCGCCCGAAGGTGCCGGGTGCTCGGGGCCGCCACCGCACCCGGCGAGGACACTCGACCAAGCGCACACCACGGCCGAGCCAATCGTCGCGAACACGACGGTACGAGTGAGCATGACCGGAAGTACCCGGCCGCCGGAAACCGGCTCAAATCGAGCTCGGGTGAGCCGTTCTGGAGCCTTCGCGGTACTCCCGGGACATGGCCGCCGCGATGTCCTTCGTCGGCCGAACGCCTGACCCAAGGGAGTATCGTCACCGCGTGAATCCGTCCCGGGGACCGCAGCAGACCCGGTCGGGGGCCGGACCGTCCGATGCAGCTCTGGCGGTGGCTGCTCGAGCCGGCGAGAGCTGGGCCCAGGAGGCCCTGTTCCGTCGTCACGCGCCGCGGTTGAACGGCCTGGCCTTTCGCGTCATGGGACGCGACGATGAGATCGACGATCTCGTGCAGGATACATTCATTGCAGCATTGTCCTCGCTCGAGCGGCTCGACAAGCCGGATGCGTTCGCGTCCTGGATCTCGGGCATCCTCGTGCGTCAGGCCTACAAGAAGATCCGGAGGCGGCGCATGCTCGCTCGCCTCGGGCTCGGCCGCGCCGCGGTGGCGATCGATGTGGACGAGCTCGTATCGTCCACGCCGAACCCGGAGCGCGCCGCCGAGATCCGGGCGCTCTACTCGGCCGTCGAGTCGATGCCCGCTGACCTGCGCGTGCCGCTCGTCCTCCACCGCGTCGAGGGGCTCGGACTCGAGGACGTGGCCGCGATGATGGACATCTCGCTCGCGACCGTGAAGCGGCGCATCGCCGAGGCACACGCCACACTGCAGCAACGGTTTGGAAAGGAGGGCCTCCGATGAAGCACGATGAAGAGCGCCCGCTCGCCGACGACATCACCGCGCGCGTCGACGACGCTCGACTCGCTCGCCAGTGGGGAGCAGTATCGAGGTCGCTCGTCGTACGACCACGCCGCAGCTTCTACTTCGCTGCGCTTGCGCCGGCCGCGCTCGTCGCGGTGGCCCTGGTTTTGGTGCTCGCGTGGAGACCGTGGCGCTCCGCGGGCGGCTCGGTCGCGACGGGACGAGCCTCGGATGCTCTGGTGCTCGCGGACGGTAGCCGCGTCACGCTCTCCAGCGGCGCCGAGCTCGCGATCGACAGCGCGACGCCCGAGCGAGTTCACCTCGTGCTCTCGGCAGGCTCGATCGCGCTCGACGTGACGCACGTGGAAGGTCGACCGTTCGTCGTCAGCGCGGCCGGTCACGATGTGACGGTGCTCGGCACGGCGTTCGCGGTGAAGCTCGACTCGCACGATGCCACGCGAACGCTCGCCGTCGAAGTGACCCGAGGACGCGTCGCAGTCACGGGTCCGACCGGCCGGCACGTGCTCCATGCCGGGGAGAGCTGGTCGGCGCGCGTCGAGACCGCGTCTGCGACCCCGGCAGCGGCAGCGGCCGCGTCGTCGATCGCGGTCGTGGCCGACGAGCCGAGCGCCGTTCCCGGGACCGAACCGGTGGAGCCCCCGCCGTTGCCCGGCAGCGAGCCGAGCTCGAAGGCCGTCGCCGCAGCGCCTGTCGACGGACCGCGCGAGCTGCTCGCCCGAGCCACCGAAGCACGCACGAGCGGACGCCCGCGCGATGCTGCGATCGCGCTCGATACCCTGCGAAGGCGGTATCGATCCGATGCGCGTGCAGGTCTCGCCGCGTTCGAGCTCGGACGCGTTCGCATGGATGCGCTGAACGATCCTGCGGGCGCTGCCGAAGCATTTGCCGACGCCATCGCGCTCGCGCCGGGCGCGCCGTTCCGCGAAGATGCAGAAGCGCGCCGCGTCGACGCGCTCGATGCGCTTCCGGACCGCGCACGCTGCGAGCGCGTGCGCGACGCGTATCTCGCCCGCTACCCGACCGGGCTCCACGCCCGGCAGGTCGCGACGCGCTGCAAGCGTCCATGAGGAGCTGCTGCGCTGTCGCCGTGCTCCTCTTCTTGTGGGCGCCCGCCGCCCTGGCTGCCGAGGATCCCGTGGCGCCTCGCACTTCTCCTGTTTCTGCGTCCGCGGCGTGCGGCGCGCCTGGGCATCCGGGGATCGTGCTGCGCGCGGCGGGGATTGACGACGAGCTCCAGTCGAAGATCGCCGAGCAACTGAAGGTCGCGCTCGCGGCGCGAAGCTTCGACCTGTGCTCGTCCGATGATACGGCCGGCGCCGTTGCCGAGCTCGAGATCAGCAAGGGCAGCGCAGCCGGTGTCTCGCTGTCCGTCTCGGTACGCGACCAGGTGACCGACAAGCGCGTCGCCCGGGAGATCGATCTGCGCGCCATTCCGGAAGACGGCCGCGCGCTCGTGATCGCCGAAGCCGCCGACGAGCTCTTGCGCGCGAGCTGGGCCGAGCTCCTCGTCGCTGATGCGCCGAAGCCGAAGCGCGAGGTCCCGCCGGAGGTCACCCGCGCGCTTCCCATGCTCGAGGCTGCACCTGCACCGGTCTATCCAAGCTACCGAGCGCCTCTCGTGGAGCTCGGCGTCGACGCTTCGGTCGAGCACTACGGCA
>JAQBQJ010000397.1 GCA_028287065.1 Labilithrix sp.
CCGTGCGTGACGACGGGATCTCCGCACGTCGATCCGGAGGAGCCCGTGCCGCCGGGCGAGAGATCGCACGCCGTCGACGCGATGTTGCCCGCGCCGGTCACGCGCGTCTGGCGATCGGGGTACACGGCGCAGATCGCGCGCTCGTCGTCGGACGCGAGCTTGCGCTGGGTGACCGAGCCGGGCGTGTAGGATGCATACATCACGGCCTCGGGCAGCTGGCTGTGCGCGATGCCGAGGAAGTGCCCGGCCTCGTGCGTCATCACGGCGTCGAAGTCGTAGCCGTCGGCGGCCGGAACGGCGCTGAACGACCACGCGACGTCGGAGCGGATCTCGAGGTCGGCGTCGTAGATCTCACCGCTGTCGGCGTTGAACGTGAGCGTCGCGAGCGCGAGCGTCTCGGTGCCGTCGGCGTGCGGCCACGGGCCGTCGACGACGCCGACGACGTTTTGCCCGCGCTCTCCCGTCTTGTAGTCGACGATCTTCGTCTCGGTCGTGGGCGCGAGCTCGATGGCGGTGAAGCCCGGAATGCAGGATGCGTTGGCCGCGCTCCAGGCGCCGAATGCGCGTGCGAGCGAGTTCGAGATCACCGCCCTCGGGATGGTCGCGGACTCCGTCGCGAGGAGTCGATAGGGCACGCACTGGCTCGCGTGGTAGAGCGGCACGCCCTGCTCGAAGCAGCCCGTCTTGTCGACGCTCGGATCGAACGAGGGGGGCGTGGGCGTCGTGCGCGTGCGGCAGAACGCATGCGCGGAAGCGGGCGCGAGCATCGCGCCGAGGCCGAGCGCGATCGCGGCGAGCCTCCGAAGGACGATGCGGCGATCAGCGTGCATGACCGACCTCCCACGCGCGCTTCGCGTCCGACGCGACGACGTCGACCGGAGCGCCCTCGAGCTCGACGATCCGGCCCGCTCCGACGGGGCGGAGCGGCGCACGAACGCGTCGCTCGACGAGCTGACCGACCGCGCCGACGTGCACGACCTCGTGCCCGTGCACGTCGCGGCGTACGACGAGCTGTCCCTGCGCGCGCCCGACCACGACGAGGTCTTCACCGCGCGGGGTGAGGAACACGATCGAGCTCTCCGAAGGCGTGAGCACGGGCTCGCCTTCGACGAGCTGACCGATGTTGCCGACGCGGCCGCCGAGCGTTCGCACGCGCAGCTGGCGGCTCGCTCCGGGCGTGGCGCCGGCGATCACCGCGTCGACGCGCACGCGGGTGTGCGTGACGATGCGGCCGTCTTCCCAGGCGCTCTCGCGATCGAGCGTCGTGACGCGCGCGATGACGCTCGACGCGCGCGCGAGCTCCTCGACGGAGGCAGCGACGGCGACGGACGCGCCGGCGTCGCGGGGCGCGAGCCACGCACCTCCCACGCACGCGAGCAACGCGACCGACGCGAGGCGTGCGAGGCGTGCGGAGAGAGGCAGAGGGAACAGCGAGGAAGATCGAAGGGGACGCTCGCGCATGATGGTTCATGAGCTATATGCACGCGCGGTGCGGGTCCCTTCGTTGAATCGACATGCGCTCGCGATCGGTCCGTCGTTCGTCGCTTTTGTCGTCCCGTTCGCGATCGCGACGGCGCTGCCGAGCGCGGCCTGGGCTGCGCCGCCGGCGCTCGATACGTCCGGCGTCGACGCATGTCCGAGCGCGGCGGACTTGCGTCGCGCCATCGCTGCGCAGCTCGGACGCGACGACTTCGACGCCGCTGACGCGCCGCAGGTCTCGGTGAAGGTGATCGCCACGGAGGGCGCGCTCGTCGCGCACGTCACGCTGGCGCCTGCGAACGGACCGGCAGCGGCGACCCGCACGCGCACGATCGACGGAGGCTCCGGTGGCTGCGCCGATCTGGTGCGCGCGGCGGCGCTCACCGTCGCGCTCGCGATCGAAGCGGAGTCGCCGCGCCCCGCGCCCGCAGCGCCGCCTCCTCCTTCCGCGCCTCCACCTCCGCCTGCACCTCCGCCTGCGCCCGCGCCCAATTTCGAGGGACGCGATCGCGACACCGCCGCATCGCTCCGCGACGTCCGCGCCGATCGCGTCGTGATCCTTGCCTCGGGGATGGCCACGCTCGGCCTCCTGCCTCGCGCATCGACGGGCGGCGGCGCGAACGTTCGCGCGCGCGTCGCGAAAGGCATCTGGCTCTCCGCACGCGGCCTCTTCCTCCCGGAGGCGCGGATGCCGAACGATGCGTTCGGCATGACGCTCGCGGCGGGCGGCGCGGGCATGTGCCTCGAGCCGTTCGGAAGCCCGACGGTCGCGGCCGTCGGTTGCGCGCACGTGATCGGCGGCTCTCTCGCCGTGACCGGCGCAAATGTCCCGATGCGGAACGGTGGCGCAAAGCCGTTCGGGGCGGCGGTCCTGTCGGCCGGGGCGCGGGCGCGGGTCGTCGGCCCGCTCTCGCTCGAGGGCGCCGTCGAGGCCGCCGTGCCCTTCGGCCACCCCACGTTTTTGACGGAGACGTGCCCTTCTTCGGGGTTCGAGCAGCCTTTTGCCGCCCTCGCGCTAGTGTTGGGCGCCGGCGTGTCGATTCCTTGAAGGCGGGCCGGCGCTCGGTTCATTCACCATGCGCGTGATCGCCAATTTCCTGGAGGGGCGGCTCGATCGAGCGACGCCGGAGGATGCCGCCGCCGCCGCGACCGCGGTCACGCGCATCTACCAGGCGAACGCCGATTTCGTGTGGCGATCGCTCCAGCGTCTCGGCATCCGCGATGCGGACCTCGACGACGTGCTCCAGGAGGTCTTCGTCGTCGTCCACCAGCGGCTGCACACGTTCGACGGCAGCGCGAAGATGACGACGTGGCTGTTCGGGATCTGCTTGCGCGTGGCGTCCGCGTACCGCCGTCGCGGCTTCCGTCGCAACGAGACGTGCGTCGCGGAGCCGCCGGAGCCGACCGACCGCGTGAGCGCGTCGCCCGAGCACGACCTCGCCGCCGCCGAGTCGCGGCGCAGGCTCGACATGCTGCTCGACGAGCTCGAGCTCGAGAAGCGCGCGGTGTTCGTCATGTTCGAGGTCGACGAGATGCCGTGCGAGGAGATCGCGCAGATCCTCGGCGTGCCGATCGGCACCGTGTACTCGCGGCTGCATTCGGCACGAAAGAGCTTCCAGAAAGCGCTCGCGCGCATGCAGGCACGCGACACGCGCGAGGAGGCATGGCTCCGATGACCGCGCCCCGTCGCTGGAAGGACACGCACGATGCGCCGATCGGCGTTCGCGAGCTGCTCGGTGCCGCGCAGAAGCCGCGAGGGCTCGACGGCGCGGCGTTCGAACGTGGCGCAGCGCGTGTCGCGCGGCTCGGCGCGGCGCCTGCGGCCGCGGCCACGGGCGTGGCGGTGGGGCTTTGGGCGAAGCTCGCGGCGGCGGCGGTGGTCGGGCTCGCGAGCGTCGGGGCGATCGTCGCGGTGAAGCACGTGGCGGGGAGGGATGCGGAGCGGGTCGAGGTCGTGGCGCCGGCTGGGACAGCGGGCGGGGCGCCGGTGCAGGCGAAAGCGAAAGCGGACGCGAAGGCGGAGGAGGAGGCGCAGTCGGAAGCGGAAGCGGAAGCGGAAGCGGAAGCGGAAGCGGACGCGGATCGGTCGAAGAAAGCTGTCGTTCATGCAGTGGGTAACCCTGGTAACTCAGTCGCCGGTGGCGCTCGCGCGACCGCCGAGACGGTGGAGCCGGTGGTGGTCGCGCCGGCGCCCTCGACGCTCTCCGCCGAGATCGCGTTGCTCGAGGAGGCCCGCGGGTCGCTCGCGCGCGATCCGAGCACCGCGCTCGCGAAGGTCGCGGAGCATCGGGCGCGGTACCGGGCAGGCGTGCTCGCGGACGAGCGCGATCTCATCGAGCTCGATGCGCTGCGGCGCACGGGACGCACGACCGACGCCCGCGATCGCGCGCAGGCTTGGCTCGCGCGCGACCCGTCCGGGATCCATGCGTCGCGCGTGCGGGCGATCCTCGCGTCGCTCGAGCGCGATCCGAGCACGCCGAACTGAGTCAGCCCTTCGCGATCAGCAGCACGGCGAG
>JAQBQJ010000405.1 GCA_028287065.1 Labilithrix sp.
CGCAAGGAGAACCGCGAGACGCCCACCGACGACGCCCTCCTCGAGGCGCGCGCCCAGCAAGACGACCCCGAGCTCGCGTACATGAAGGCCGCGTATCGCGCGTCGTTCAAGGTCGCGTTCCAGGAAGCGCTCGAGTCGCTCTTGCCGCGCGAGCGCACGCTGCTCAAGCAGCAGATCGTGGACGGGCTCGGCATCGACGAGCTCGGCGCGCTCTACCAGGTCCATCGCGCCACCGCTGCGCGATGGGTGCAGAGTGCACGCGAGAAGCTCCTCCTCCGAACGCGGCGCACGTTCATGCTCAACGCGCGCATCTCGAGCGACGAGTGCGAGAGCATCATGCGTCTCGTCCGCAGCCAGCTCGACATGTCGCTCCAGCGCCGCCTCGGCTCGGACTGAGCGCTGAGCGCTGAGCGGAGCCGCGCGTCCTGCGCCGCGCGCGGAATACGCGACGCGCCTCTGTGGTAAGAAGCGTCCGATGCGTCGCCTCCTGCTCATCGCTGCGGTCCTGAGCACCGCACCGCTCGCGCAGGCCGCTCCGCCGCCCGAGCCGGCCTCCGTCCCCGCCGCTGCTCCGGCCGGCGCACCGGCGCAGCTCCATTTCGACGTGAAGCGCGTGAAGCTCGACAACGGCCTCCGCGTGGTGATGCTCGTCGACCACACGTCGCCGACCGTCGCGGTCGACGTGGTCTACGACGTCGGCGCGCGCAACGAGGAGCGCGGCCGCACCGGGTTCGCGCACCTCTTCGAGCACATGATGTTCCAGGGCTCGAAGAACGTCCCTCGGGGCGAGCACTTCAAGCTGGTGGTGGGCCACGGCGGTCAGCTCAACGGAACCACGAGCGCCGACCGCACGAACTACTTCGAGATGCTCCCGTCGAGCGAGCTCGCCCTCGGCCTATGGCTCGAGGCCGACCGCATGAAGTCGCTCGACATCTCGCAGAAGAACTTCGAGAACCAGCGCTCCGTCGTGAAGGAGGAGTACCGCATGCGCGTCGAGAACGCGGCGTACGTGCCCGCCTCGATCCGCCTCGAAGAGCTGGTTTTTCAGGGATTCTGGCCCTACGAGCATCCGTCGATCGGGACCATGCGCGATCTCGACGGCGCGCAGCTCGACTGGGTCCGCGCGTTCCACGACGCGTACTACGCGCCGAACGACGCGGTCGTCTCGATCTCGGGCGACTTCGACGAAGGCGAGGCGCTCGCGCTCGTGAAGCATTACTTCGGCGACGCCCACGCGCAGCCCAACGTGCCGCGCTACGAGCCGCCGCCGATGCCGGAGCAAACGAAGCCGCGCAGCGCCGTCGTCGAGGACGCGCACGCGAAGCTGCCCGCCGTCTTCAGCGGCTGGGTGATCCCGCCGAGCCACGAGGCCGATCACTACGCGCTCGCGCTCGCTGCGATGCTGCTCGGTGACGGCGAGAGCTCGCGCCTCCATCGCGCGCTCGTTCGCGAGCGGAGCCTCGCCATCGAGGCGGGCGCCGAGACCGGCGGGAACCGCGGCCCCGACATGTTCGAGATCGACGTGAAGCTCGCCAGCGGCGCCCGGATCGATCAGGTGCAGAAGCTCGTCGACGCCCAGCTCGCAGACCTCGCGCGCGTCGGACCGAGCGACGACGACATGAAGAAGCTGAAGAACCGCATGCGTGCGCGGTTCCTGCTCGGCCTGCAGTCCAACTTCGCGCGTGCCCAGAAGCTCGCCGAGATGGAGCTCTATCGCGGCGACGCAGGGCTCTTGAACGTCGAGCTCGACAAGTACCTCGCGGTCACGAAGGACGACATCAAGCGCGTCGTCGCCAAGTACCTCACGCCTGCGCGACGGAGCACCGTCGAGGTGAAGCCCGGCGAGAAGGGCGATCGGGCGGACAAGAAATGACGCGCGCTCCCCTGCTCCTCTCCCTCGCGCTCCTCGCCGCGTGCAAGCCGGCGGCAACCGCATCGTTCGGGCCCAACAAGGTCGAGATCCCCGTCGGAGCGGACGCGCATCGCGCGAGCTCGTCGACGCAGGGCCAGGGCGCGAGCGCTCCTCCGTCCGGCGCGACGAAAGAGTCGCCCTTCCCCGCCGTCGCGATGAGCAAGCTCGCGAACGGCATGGGCGTCGACGTCGTGACATCGCGCGCGCTGCCCATCGTGCAGATCCGCGTGCTGGTGCGCGCGGGCTCGGGCTACGGCGCGACGCCCGGCGTGGCCACGCTCACCGGCGACATGCTCAAGGACGGCGGTACGCGCGCGATGTCGAGCGCCGATCTCCTGAAGCGCGTCGAGACGCTCGGCGCGGATCTCTCGGTCAGCACCGACTTCGACGCCACCGTGCTCTCGATGGCGGTGACGAAGGATCAGGTCCCGGAGGCGCTCTCCATCCTCTCGCAGGTGGTGCGTGAGCCGCGCTTCGACGGCGACGAGCTCCGCAAGCTGAAGGCGCGCACGATCGACGAGCTCGAGGACGAAGCGCGCTCGAGCGGCTCGTACACGGCGACGCGGCTGGTCTTCCGCGAGCTCTTTCCCGAGAAGAGCGCGTACGGGACGTACAGCCTCGTGCCTTCGGAGGTCGCGAAGGTCGACGGCGCGGCCATCCGCGATTTCCACCGCCGCTTCTACGTCCCGAAGACCACGACGCTGGTCCTCGCGGGCGACGTCGACGAGGCGACCGCGAAGACCCTCGCCGACAAGAGCTTCGGGAGCTGGACCGGCGGCGACGCACCCAAGGTGGACTTCGCGCCGCCGCATGTGCCCCCGAAGCCGCGCGTGCTCATCGCGCATCGTCCCAAGAGCGTGCAGTCCGACGTCTACGTCGCCATGGTCGCTCCCGCGCGGAAGACGGAGGGATGGCCCGCGGTCCGCGTCGCCAACCAGGTGCTGGGCGGCGGCGTCGCAAGCCGGCTCTTCAGCGACGTGCGCGAGCAGCGCTCACTCGCGTACCGCACGAGCGCGCAGGTCCTCGAGGTCGCGCACGGCGAG
>JAQBQJ010000492.1 GCA_028287065.1 Labilithrix sp.
AGTGCCTGACGCCCGGCATGCCGTGCACGATGACGACCTGCGGTCAGGGCGGCGTGGCGACGCCCCCCACCGGCACCGAACAGTGCGACGACGGCAACACGAAGGCGCTCGATGGGTGCTCGCCCGACTGTCAGCTCGAGCCGAACTGCCCGAACGGCGCATGTCTCTCCAGCTGCGGTGACGGCCTCCTCTACGACTTCGACTCCGACGGCAAGAACGGCATCGACGAGGAGTGCGACGACGGCAACAAGAACGACGGCGACGGTTGCGACCATCTCTGCAAGAAGGAGGTCGGCTACGACTGCAACGCCGTGATCGATCCGGATCCTGCGTTCATCGACGTCCCCGTCGTGCTCCGCGACTTCAAGTTCGCGGCGTCGGCGAACGGTCACCCGGACTTCGAGAAGTACGCGTGCAACGAGGTTACGGAGAACCTCGTGAAGGACGTGCTCGCGAGCGGCGTCCCCGAGTACCGCTACGACGGCACCGGGCTGAACCCGGCGACTGGCACCGACACGAACAGCTTCTGCGGCGGGACCGCCGCCGCAGACCGGAGCCAGCAGCTCACCTCGGCCGCGGCGTTCGCGCAGTGGTACACGGATACGGCCAAGTCGTCGCGTGTCGACGGCACGCAGCTCCGCCTCACGCGCACCGGTGTGGCCGGCGACTATTCCTACGTGTTCGATAGCGCGACGGATGCGCCGTACAACTCGCTCGGCGGCTTCTATCCGCTCGACGGCAAGGGCTTCGGTAACGAGGGCAAGGACGCCGCGAACAAGGACCACAACTTCGCGTTCACCACGGAGCTCCGTTTCGCGTTCACGTACGACGCGACGAAGTCTCCCGAGCTGACGTTCAGCGGAGACGACGACGTGTGGGTCTTCGTCAACGGCACGCTCGCGCTCGACCTCGGCGGTCTGCACGCCGCGCTCACGGACAAGTTCATCCTCGATCCTGCGAAGGCGACGGCGCTCAATCTCAAGGACAAGCACGTCTACGAGATCGTGCTGTTCCACGCCGAGCGTCACACGAATGCGTCGAACTTCCGGCTGACGCTTCGCGGCTTCGTGAAGAAGAAGTCCGTCTGCGCCAACATCTGCGGCGACGGCGTGAAGACGAAGGAAGAGCAGTGCGACAAGGGGATGGCGAACACCAACTCCGGCGCATACGGCTCGTGCAAGACGAACTGCACGCTCGGCCCCTATTGCGGTGACAAGAACACGACCAACCCGCCGGAGCAATGCGACGACGGCACGAACCTGACGTCGTACAGCAAGACGCAATCGACCGCGTGCGGTCCGAGCTGCAAGAGCCCGGCATACTGCGGCGACGCCGTCGTGCAGGGGACGTTCGGCGAGCAGTGCGACAACGGCACGGCGAAGAACACGGGCGCCTACGGCCAGTGCAACGCGGACTGTACAGTCGGTCCGCGCTGCGGCGACCACGCGACACAGGCTGCGTCCGGCGAGACGTGCGACAACGGCTTCAACCTCACGTCGTACGTGAAGCATCCGACCATCGACGACTGCGCGCCCGGCTGCAAGAAGCCGCGGTCGTGCGGCGACGGCGTCGTCGACTTCCCCTTCGAGCAGTGTGACAAGGGCGCGGCGAACGCGAACAACGGCGCATACGACGGATGCACGACGGAGTGCCTGCTCGGACCGCGCTGCGGCGACAACATGAAGAACGGACCCGAGCAGTGCGACGACGGCAACCGCACGAACGGCGACGGCTGCTCGGCGGCGTGCCTCGTCGAGGGCATGGGCCCGAAGTGATCGCTCGCTAGCTCGCTCCCCGGAACCAAGGTCAAAGACGGGGCGTAGGCCTCAGAGGCGATCGACGGCGGCTCCCGCCGGCGTCATCGAGGACGGCGGCGGCGGCGCGCCCGGCATGTTCCACTGCGTGGTGGAGCCGGGACGCTCGGTCGGGCGTCCTGCGACGAGGAACGGGATGGAGAGCAGCACGCCCCCTGCTCCGAGCCCGGTGACGAGCTGGCCGTTCGCGGTCAGGCTCGACGACCCGCTGCTGCTCGCGTTTCCCGCGAGCCACATCACGGCGCCGGTGGCCGCGGCGAGGATGCCGAGCGTGAGGAGCGAGCCTCCGACCGTGCGCAGCGCGCCGCCGTCCTTCCGCTCACCGAGCGTGTGGCGGAAGACCTTCGCGCGGGCGCCGACCTCGATCTCGGTCTCGCTCTGATGCGTCTCGTCGGACATCGATCGCAACACGATCGGATGCGATCCGTAGGGCAGATCGACGACGCACGGCGTGACGCAGAGCGGCCTGAGACCGATGACCGTCGCCCTGTAACCGCCGGTCCATGCGGTCGCGGTACCGGTGATCTCGACGACCTTCGCCGGTTCGCCGTCGGTCTCGAGGATCACGCGGCCCGTGCCGGGCGCCGGCGGATCGGGCGGAACGTCGACGTCCACGGGCACGAGCTTCGCCGGCGGCTTGACCGGCGGTAGCTGCTCGACGCCGCAGCCGGTACCGAGCAGCGTGGCCGCGCAGGCGAAGACGATCGCGACGGGGACGCGCTGTCTCATGGAAGAGAGAGCCGCCGGCTGTGGGGGTGTCGCGCTGTATTTTCGACTCTCGTCAGGCCTTTGGCAGCGCCCTTGCCGCTTCGATCACGTGCTCGGCGGTGATGCCGAGCGTCTTCATGACCGTGGCGCCCGGCGCCGACAGACCGAAGCGGTCGATGCCGATGCTCACGCCGTCGAGGCCGACGTACTTCGCCCACGTCGACGGGACCGTCGCCTCGATCGAGATGCGGCGGCGGCACGACTTCGGGAGGACCTCCTCGCGGTACGCGGCGGGCTGGCGATCGAAGCGCGAGAAGCAGGGCATGCTCACGACGCGCGTGCCGGCGCCGAGCGTCTCGGCCGCCTTCATCGCATGCTGGAGCTCGCTGCCGGCAGAGAGGAGAATGAGCTCGAGCGGCCCCGTCTCCTTCTTCGCGACGTAGCCGCCCTTCAGGACGCCTTCGCGCCGCGTCTTCACGGGGATCTCGGTGAGTAGAGGGACGACCTGGCGCGTGAGCGCGAGCAGCGTCGGGCCGCTCGTGTGTTCGAGCGCCGCGACGTACGCGCCCGCCGTCTCCTCCGGATCGGCGGGACGCACCACGTCGAAGTTCGGGATCACGCGAAGGCCCGGGATCGTCTCGACTGGCTCGTGGGTCGGTCCGTCTTCACCGACCGCGACGCTGTCGTGCGTGAAGATGTAGATCGGCGCGAGGTGGCTGAGCGCGGCAAGCCGCAGCGCCGGACGGCAGTAGTCGGCGAACACGAGGAAGGTCGCGCCGCTCGGACGGAAGATCCCGTGCGCTGCGATGCCGTTCATCATCGAGCACATGGCATGCTCGCGGATGCCGAAGCGGATGTTGCGACCGCCGCGGTGACCCGGCTTGAAGTCGTCGTCGCCGGCCTTGAGATCGCCGATGTAGTTGAGCGTCGAGCCGTAGAGATCGGCGCTGCCGCCGACGAGGAGCGGGTTCTTCGCCGCGAGGGGCTGGAGCACGTCCTGGCCGGCCTTGCGCGTCGCGATCTTCGTGTCCGCGGGGAACTCCGGGATCGCGGCGAAGAGCGCGGCGATGTCGGGCGTCTTCTTCGACGTGTCGGACGGGAGCGTGTGCGTGAAAGCGGCGCTCGTCGCGAGCTCCTCGGCGAGCTTCGGGTTCGCGGCCTTCCATGCGTCGAACTTCTTCTTCCAGGCCTCGTACTGCGCGTCGAGCGACTTGCCGTGCTCGGCGAAGTACGACCGCACCTCCGGCGACACGTAGAAGTGCTCCGCGGGCAGACCGAGGTTCTTGCGTGCCTCGTCGGCGAACTTCGCGCCGCCCTCGCCGTGCGCCTTCTGCGTGCCGGCGACCTCGGGGATGCCCTTGCCGATGAGCGTCTTCGCGATGATGAGCTGCGGCTTGCCGCTGCCGGCCTTCTTCGCGCGCTCGAACGCGGTCAGGAACAGGTCCATGTCGTGACCGTCGATGGTCTCGACGTCGTAGCCGAGCGCTTCGAAGCGCTTCGCCGCATCGAGGCTCTGGGTGGCCCCGGCCATCGCGTCGAGCGTCACGGCGTTCGAGTCGTAGATCAGGATGAAGTTGTCGAGGCGCTGGTGCCCGGCGAACTCCATCGCCTCGAGCGCGACGCCCTCCTGCATGCAGCCGTCGCCGGCGAGGCACACGATGTGGTGATCGAAGATCGCGTGCTCCTTCGTGTTGAAGCGCGCCGCCGCCATCTTCTCCGAGACCGCCATGCCGACGGCGTTCGCGACGCCCTGCCCGAGCGGACCGGTCGTCGTCTCGACGCCGCTCGGCGCATGCGTGAGCTCGGGATGGCCCGGCGTCTTCGAGTCGAGCTGCCGGAAGCGCTTCACCTCCTCGAGCGTCATCTCCTTGTAGCCGCTGAGGTGCAGCCACGCGTAGAGGAACATCGAGCCGTGTCCGGCGGAGAGCACGAAGCGATCGCGGTCGAGCCACTCGGGGTGGTTCGGATCGTGCTTGAGCGCATACCCGTAGAGCACGGCGCCGATCTCGGCGCAGCCCAGCGGCAATCCGAGGTGACCGCTCTGGCTCGCGTGGACGGCGTCGATCGCGAGGCCTCGAGCGATGGTGGCGGCAGCGGCGAGTTTTTCTTTGGGGAGCGTGCTCATCGGCGGCCGAAGCTATCACGACTCCCAGACGCGCTACAGGGTCGCCGGAGCGCTTTTTTCAGGCCCTTCAGCGCTTCTGCGCCTTCGCGGCGGACCTCCGGGCGCGCGGCGCGGCGGCGCGCTTCGCGGCGTGCGCGGCCGCGCCGAACAGGCCGGCGAACGGCTCGAGGCACACGGCGATCGGGATCTTCTCGAGGATCGGACGCATGCGCCCCTTGTCGACGAACGCATCGAGGAACGGGCTGAGGTGCATCGTCCCCGGCGCTGCACCGCCCTTCTTCTTGCGCGCAGGCAGGCCGTCCGCGAGGACGTTCGCGAGCCGCGCCGACGCTCCGCCGCAGACGTAGATGCCCGATGTGGCGAGCGACTTCAGCGCGAGGTTTCCTGCCTCGGCTCCGTACACGCTCGACCACAGCTCGAT
>JAQBQJ010000493.1 GCA_028287065.1 Labilithrix sp.
GTGTTCCGCGCCGAGAGCGAGGGCCTCCAGGGCTTCCGCAAGCAGGTCGCGATCAAGCGCGTTCTTCCGCACCTCAGCGAGAAGAAGAAGTTCATCGCGATGTTCCTCGACGAGGCGCGCCTCTCCGCGCAGCTCTCGCACTCGAACTGCGTTCAGGTCTTCGACATCGGCGTCGGCGACAACGCGTTCTTCATCGTCATGGAGTACGTCGACGGCGCGAACCTCAAAGGCATCGCCGAGTCGGTGAAGAAGCAGGGCAAGGACTTCCCGGTCCAGGCCGCGGCGTGGGTCGCCCACGAGATCTGCAAGGGCCTCTCTTACGCCCACGAGCTCACCGATCAGAGCGGCATGCCGATGAACCTCGTTCATCGCGACATGTCGCCGCCGAACGTGCTCATCACCAAGTACGGCGAGGTGAAGATCGTGGACTTCGGGCTCGCGAAGGCGAGCTCGCAGCTCGAGAAGAGCGAGCCCGGCATCATCAAGGGGAAGTTCTCGTACCTCTCGCCCGAGGCTGCGCTCGGCCAGGAGGTCGACAAGCGCACGGACATCTTCGCGGTCGGCATCATCCTCTGGGAGCTGCTCGCCGGTCAGCGCTTGTTCCTCGGCGATACCGACTTCCAGACCGTGAAGAAGGTGCAGGTCGCGCAGGTCCCGCCGATCTCGCAGATCAATCGCAAGGTCCCGCCGGAGCTCGAGCGCATCGTCAACAAGGCGCTCGCGAAGGACATGCTCCAGCGCTACGGCACCGCGCGCGAGCTCGGACAGGACCTCTCGCGGTTCATGTTCTCGTATGGCGAGCCGATCAGCAGCTACGACGTCGCGACGATCGTGCAGGGCACGATGCGCGAGAAGCAGCGCGTCCGGCCGCCACAGGGCTCGATCATCGACAAGCTGATCGAAGAAGCGCTCTTCGAGTTCACTTCATTAAAAGAAGACGGGGCGCCCGCTTCAGGAAATATGAAGACCGCCGCGGCCGCCCCGCTGAACACGGATGGCTTCGTCGACCCGACCAACTGGGCCAACGAGATCGGCATCAGCGAGGTCAACAAGCGACCGGGGTTCGACCCGGTTCGCGCGTCGCTTCCCCCGGACATCTTCGAGCACGGCAACCTGTCGGCGCTCGAGGACGTCGAGCCGATGCCTCCCTCGCATCCGCCGCCGCCGGTCTCGCACGGGCAGCATCACTCGTCGCCGCCGGGATCGATGCCTCCGTCGGGCATGGCCCAGATGGGCTCGGGTCAGCACAACGTGCAGCGATCGGGCGCGCATCCGCAGGCCAAGGGCGCCGGGGGCGGTGGGCCCGGGGGCGCGGCGATCGGCGTCGTCCTGTTCCTCGTCGTCGCCGCCGCGGCGGGGGCGGCCTGGTTCACCGGCCTCATCCCTCACCACTGATTTGCGCCGCATGCAGGGCTGGGCTAACCGTTTCGGCGTGATTGCCCGGAGGCTGCTCGTCGTCCTGCTCGCAGGTGCCTTCATCGGCTGCCTCGCCGCGACGTCGCCCTCCGAAGGCAAGCCCGGTCCGTGTCCTTCCGGCATGGCCTACATCTCGCTCGAAGGGGCACGTGCGTACTGCATCGATCGCTGGGAAGCGCAGGTCGTCGAGGTCCGAGGGAAGGAAGAGGTCGCGCACCAGCCGACGCAGCCCGTGACGAACCTCACCGTCAAGGCGATCACGCGCGCCAACGTCAAGCCGCAGGGCTACATCTCCAAGAACGAAGCCGAGACCGCATGCAAGGCTGCGCGGAAGCGCCTCTGCACCGGTCAGGAATGGGAGAAGGCGTGCCGCGGCAAGACGCCGACCACGTTCCCGTACGGCGACGAACGCAAGAGCGGCTACTGCAACGACAGCGGCCGTGCGCCGTTCGCCTCGCTCTTTCCCGAGCTCGGAGGCGACGTCTACGGATCAGGTAAGGCGATGAACGATCCGCGGATCAACGAATCGCCCAACACCGTCGCGCCCACCGGCAGCTTCTCGAAGTGCAAGAACGGGTTCGGCGTCTTCGACATGGTCGGGAATCTCCACGAGTGGGTCGCCGACGTCCACGACGGCTCGCGCGGCACGTTCCGCGGCGGGTACTACCAGGACACGCACCTGAACGGTGACGGCTGCAGCTACCGCACCGTCGCGCACGACGTGAGCTACCACGACTACTCCACGGGCTTTCGCTGCTGCGCCGACGCCAAGTAGCGTACCTTCAGCGATCCACTCGGGCAGCGTTCCGGGGGAGGTGTCATCATGGATGCGAACACGCACGTCGTCACGGCGAGCGCGACGGGCAGCGCCGAAGAAGCAGGCGCCCAGCTCGTCGTCGATCTGAAACGGGACCTGAAGGGCGAAGAGCCCGCGCTCGTCATGGTGTTTGCGTCGACGGCGCAGCCCCTCGGCGACGTGGCGAGCGTGGTGAACGAGGCCTTCGGGAGCGCGCAGGTCCTCGGCGCGTCGACGGCGGGCGAGTTCACCGAGCGCGGCGACACGAAGGGCGCCGTGTGCGCCGTCGCGATCGCCGGTGCGTTCAAGGTCTACGCGGGCATGGCCACGGACGTTCGCGCGCATCCCGAACGCGCGGTGGCGCAGGCGCTCGAGGGCCTCCCGCGTGCGCTCGCGGGCTATCCGTATCGCACCGGCATCCTGCTCATCGATACGATGGCGGGTAACTGCGAGGAGGTCACGCTCATCGCGGCTGCCGAGCTCGGCGCGGACGAGCCACTCGCCGGCGGAGCCGCCGGCGACGACCTCAAGATGCAGTCTACACTCGTGTCGTGCGGCGGCCGTGCAGCGAGCGACGCCGTGGTCATCGCGCAGATCTTCTCGAA
Source organism: Labilithrix sp. (assembly GCA_028287065.1). Classification (GTDB taxonomy): domain Bacteria; phylum Myxococcota_A; class Polyangia; order Polyangiales; family Polyangiaceae; genus Labilithrix. The sequence goes on from JAQBQJ010000493.1 coordinate 2,818, forward strand.
GGCGCCCCTCGGCCTGGGCGTGTGCCACGGCCACCGCCCGCTCTCGGCTCCGCTGCGCGTGACGAAGGCGAAGGGAAACGTCGTCGAGGAGATCGAAGGACGCCCCGCATGGGACGTATGGCGCGAAGCGACGCGCACCGCCGCGAAGGCGCAAGGGATCGACGTGGATACGCTCGCAGCCGCCGACGAGACTACGTTCCTCTTGCGCTTCGAGGCCGGGCTGGCCGCAGGCGCCGAGTACAAGATCCGCGCGCCGCTCTCTCGGACCGCAGCCGGCGCGATCAGCTTCGCGTGCGGCGTGCCGGAAGGCGCCGTCATCCGCATCACCGAGAGCGCGCCGAAGGATCAGATCGAGAGCGCGCGCGAAGCGGCACGTCGGGCCAACGCGAAGCTCGCCGGCCGACCGGCGGCCGGCGCGATCGTCTTCGACTGCATCTGTCGGAACCTGATCTTGAACGACCAGTTCGGCAGCGCGGTGCGCGGCATGGTCGACGAGCTCGGTGGTGTGCCCCTTGCCGGCTTCGAGACCTACGGCGAGATCGCCCTCGATGCGGGCGACATGAGCGGCTTCCACAACACGACGAGCGTCGTGCTCGCTTTCCCTCGCTGAGGACCTCGATCCGTTCCGCATGACCGCCGATCGCCCCATCACCAAGGAAGATGTCGCCGTCCTCCTGGCGTCCGCGCTCGGTCAGGACAAGAGCGACGAGGTGGTCGCGTCGGCGGCGCGCGCGGCCGGCATCACGCGCACGGCGTACACGGCGGACGACATCCGAGGCATCTTCGACAAGCTCGTGAAGGCCGAAGGCCTCGTCGGTGTCGTCGCTCGCTTCGCGGTTTCGCGGGGAGACGTCGACAAGCTCGTGGTGAGGGCTCCCAAGGCATCCCAACAGCTCGGCCGAGCGGAGCTCCGCGTGGGCGCTGCGTCGCCGTCGTCTTCGACAGCGCCGCCTGCGGTCGTCGACATCATGCATCTCATCGCGCCTGCGCTCGGCGTCGAGAAGGCGAGGGACGCGATCGAGCACGCCGCTGCCCGTCGCGGCGTCGACGTCGCGACGGGTCTCTCCTACAACGGCGCGCTGGCCGTGCTCGACGAGATGACGAAGATCGAGGGCATCGTCGGCGTCGTCGCGAGGTTCGCGAAGGCGCGCTTCCTGCTCAATCCCAACGGGTGAGCGCGCGTCCTATTTGCAGTCGATTCCGCCGCGTCCGCCGGCGATCACGGTGCACCCCGTGCGGCACGTGCGGGCCTTCACGAAGCGTCCGCCCTGGCAGATCAGCTCGCTCTTTCCGTCGACCGAGCAGACGACGAAGCCGGGCAGGCCGCACTCGTCGAGCTCCATCGAGAGCGTCTCGTCGCATGCGGGCGCATCGTCCTTCGAGTAGCAGCCGGCCTGTCCGCGGCAATACCGGTAGTGCGCGAACCTGCCGTCGCGGCAGACGAGCATCTCTTTCTGGTCCTCGGAGCAGGCGGAGGCTCCTTGCACTTTGCACGGATCATTCTTCGCGGCGACGGAGGTATCGCACGAGACCTGGTGCCCGAGCAGAGCGCAGCCGGCCTTGCCGCGGCATTCGAGGTAGCTGGCGAACTTGCCGTTACGGCAGATGAGCGCGCGCTTCTTGTCGAGCGAGCACGCGTACTCCTCGTCGCTCTCGCCCATGCACGTGTCGCCTTCGGAGGCGACGGAGTCGTCGCAGTTGGCGTGCTCCTGGAACTTCGTGCAGCCGAGCGGCCCACGACAAGCGACCTCGGTGAGCTTGCCGCCCTGACAGCTCAGGGCGGTCGTCTTGGTCGAGCAGAGGGCCTCGCCCGGTTTGCATCGGCCGCCGGCGGAGCGACCGCACGCGGGCAAGAGAGCGAGGACGAGCGCGACGACGAGCGCGGCGGGGAAAGAACGTTTCACGCGCTCACGGTGCTCCGGGATCGGGACAGCCGTAGAACGAGGTCAGCACGCGCGTCATCATCGCAGGATCCTTCGCGCCGGCGAGCTCGCGTATCGAATGCATGCTGAGCATGGGGTTGCCGACGTCGACGGTGCGAATGCCGAGCAGCGTGGATGCGATCGGCCCGATGGTCGACCCACAGGGCAGATCGGTGCGGTGCGCGTAGTGCTGGACCGGGACGTCGGCGCGGGCGCAGAGATCGCGGAAGAGCGCGGCCGTGGCACCGGATGTCGCGTAGCGCTGCTGGCTGTTGATCTTGATGACCGGGCCCCCGTTCAACACGGGCTTGTGCCGCGATTCGTGGCGCGATTCGTAGTTCGGATGAACGGCGTGGGCCATGTCGGCGGACACGCAGAGCGAGCCTGCGAGCGCGCGATGGTAGTCCTCGCGCGTGCCGCCGCGGCCGAGGACGATGCGCTCCAGCGCACGCGGCAGGAAGCCGGACTGCGCGCCGTATGCCGTCTCGCTGCCGACCTCTTCGTGGTCGAAGAGCGCCGCAACGGGCACGACCTCGCCGGCGCCGGCGTTCGGGGCTGCATCGACCATCGACTGGATGGCGGCATGCGACATGGCCAGGTTGTCGAGACGCGCGGAGAAGATCATCTCGTCGTCGCGCCCGCCCAGGGTAGGGGCGACGACGTCGTAGAGCATGAGGTCGCTGCCGACGATCTTGTCGGCCGCGATGCCGAGCTCCTCGGCGAGCATCGTCGGGAGGTCCTTCGCGCCGTCGCCGGCGAGGCCGAAGATCGGCGCGAGGTGATCCTGCTTGTTCAGGACGACGCCCTTGTCGTTGACGTCACGGTCGAGGTGGATGGCGAGCTGCGCGACGCGGAGCATCGGGCGCGTGAAGCGGACGAGCCGAGCCTCGACTTTCGCGCTGTCGCCGACGAAGACGCGACCGGCCAGCGAGAGATCGCGGTCGAGCCACGAATTGAGCAGCACGCCGCCGTAGACCTCGACGCCGAGCTGCGCGTAGCCCTCCTTCTTGTACTCGGGCGTGGGCTTCAGCCGGAGGTTCGGGCTGTCGGTGTGCGCGCCGACGATCCGGAAACCCTTGATCCGCTTGGCGTCCGGGATCACGAAGGCGAGCACGCTCGAGCCGCCGTGCGCGAACGCGTAGCGGCCGGGGGCGAGACTCGACCAGTCGTCCGTCTCGGCAATCGCGCGGAAGCCGGCGGCCTCGAGCCGGGTGGTCGCGCTTGCGACGGCGTGGAACGGCGTCGGGGAGTCACGAAGGAAGGCGAGGAGGTCTTCGAGGACGGGATCGGTCACGGTGGGGGCCATCGTAATTCAGGTGACGCTTGCGGGAGTCGGACGGCAGCGCTAGTAACTCAGGCATGAGTGACGAACGCCTGCCTTCGCCGCAATCCACGGACGATGCGGTCGATGATAGCGCTCCTACCGAGCGAGATCCCGGTCCGCGCAGGTCGATGACGCCGCCGCGCGGCGTCGCGCTCAGCGTGCTGTGGTGGCTCGAAGCGGGGCCGACGAGCGGCAAGGACACGGACGAAGAGAGCTGAGCGCCGTCGCGACGCTCAGCCACGCTCAGCGCTTCTTCTTGCCCTTCGCAGGCTTCGCCGCGGGCTTCTTCGCCGCGGGCTTCTTCGCGGGCGCGGCCTTCGCCGCGGGCTTCTTCGCCGCGGGCTTCTTCGCGGGCGCGGCCTTCGGTGCGGGCGCGCTCTTCGACTTCGCCGCGGCCTTCACGCCGTTCTTCGCATCGGTCTTGTGTACGCCGGGTCCGGCCGCAGCCTTCGGAGGCGGGGCGCCCTTCGCGGGCGGGGCGCCCTTCGCGGGCGGTGCACCCTTGCCGACCTGCGTGCTCTTCACGGGAGCGGCGGGCTTCGCGGCGAGCTTGCCCTTGCCCTTCACCGGCACCTCCTCCTCCTCTTCCTCGTCGTCCTCGGGCGGCGGGGGAGGCGGACGGCGGACGGGAGGATTGCGCGGATCAGGAAGGAACTTACTGAAGTACGCGCGCATCGGCGTGATGTAACGCTCGTTCCAGAGCGTCTTGTACTTCTCGGACTGCCCCTCCGGAATGTCCGTATGCAGGATGAGGATACGGGTGCTCGCGCCGAGCGTCTCGAAGTGGACCTCGACGCGCGAGTCCGCGGCGTCACGAGGGAAATCCGTCGTTCGCCAGCTCATCACGATGCGACGCCCGAGATCGAGGATGACGAGCTTGCCGGTGACATACCCGTTGCAGGCCGAATACTTGGCGCCGACGACCGCCTCGATCTTGGCAGTCTGGCCCGTCATCGACGAGTGGTGACCGCTGTCGATCCACGCGAAGTAGAGCGTCGTGGGCGCCACCGGGATTGTCGAAGTGACGCGCAGGGCCTCCTTCTTCATGCCCCAAAGGGTAGCTTGCTGCGCGGCGTCTCACCTAAATTGTGGAGTGGATCGGGAGGGCCAGGCGCGGCCACCAATGCCGCATCCGATCCGAAGCGCATTCAGGCGGAAATCAGGCGACTCGAACGCCATACCCCATTACGACGTACGCACCGGGTAGCAGCCGGCCCCGCATCCTCTGCGGTTTGACTTCCAGATATCGAAGGAAGGCGGGCCCCCGCGTAAGGCCTTACGCGGGGACCCTCCTCTACTTCTGGGTCTCGGCGAAGAAACCCGACGGAACGAGCCCGTTCATGGCATTGGCGCCCACCACGAGGCGGACCTCGTGGACCTTCGCCGCCATCTCCTTCAGCGAGTCGAGCTCCTTCAGCCGCAGGAGCAGCGGCTGCTCGGCCATCAGCTTGGCCGTGTTCGCGAGGGAGCGCGTCGCGGCGGTCTCCTCCCTGCGGAGGATCACGTTCGCGGCCGCTTCCTTCTCGGCCTCGATGACCTTGTTGAGGAGCGTCTTCATCTCGCCGGGCAGGACGACGTCCTTCACACCGACACGCTCCACACGGGCGCCGAAGCGACGCGCCTTCACGGCCGCGTCCTCCTCGAGGTACTTGGTCATCGAGTCACGTCCGGCGAGCAGCTCGTCGAGCGTGACGCCGGCGAGGTAGTCACGGCTCGCCAGCTGGACGATCAGATAGATGGCGTCGCGGACGTTCGCGACCGCGTGGGTCGCGACTGCCGGATCCTCGATCGCGAACTCGACGGTGAGCGAGAGACGAAGCGTGACCTTGTCCTTCGTCATGAGCTCCTGGCCGGCGAGCGTCGCCTGCGTGACGCGCATGTCGACGGACTGGACGTCGACAGGCGACTCGCGGGTCGACCAGAACGCGTACCGGCCGGGAGCGAGGACACGAACGAAGCGACCCTGCACGTGCAGGAGGCCGCGCTCGTGCTCACGCACGGTGACATCGGTGTACGCGTCCTTGGGAATGACGGCCGCGAGCTCCTTCGTGAGCTCGGGCATCGCCTCGTGCACCGAGAAGACCTGGACACGCACGGTGTCGTCGACCTCCCAGTAACGGTGGATGCCGGGACCGAGGAAGACCTTCGGACGACCGTCGTGCCAGAGCACGGCGCGCTCGACGGGGCTGACGGTGATCTCGCCGTACCACTCCGGCGGGAGCACCGCGCGGAGCTCGGGCGCCATCTCGAACACGAGCGGCTGGGTGTTCCAGCGGCGCTCGTCGAGCGAGAAGCCCCAGAGGGTGGTGCGGCCGGGTCCGAGCGCGCGGACCGGGAGGCCGCGACGAGTGACGACGACGCGCTCGTCGATACCGACGACAAAGTGCTTCATCATTTGATTCGTGCCTCCTGTTTTGGTGACAAGTTGAGCGAAAGTTGAAAATGAGGCTCTTCGAAGGAGGCCACCCGGAGACACGGGCGCCTCGAGCGACCATGTCCGAGCAAGCCAGCGGCGGCGCGCCGATCGCGGGGCTCACGCCGGAACGTCACAGGGTCTTCGAGGACGTCCATGACGTTGCGAACAGAGCGCTTCGATCGCGGGACACCTCCGGCTCCTCTCCGTGAGGAGAGGGGAGTGACCTCCTTCGACGAGCTTTGCGGATGTCAGATTTACAGTCTGGTGCTCTGCCCACTGAGCTACAGCCCCGTAAGTGGATGGGGCTGGAGGGATTCGAACCCCCGTCCTCTAGATCCCGAGACGACCGGGAGCGTCGGGCACCAGCCAAGCGTTCGTATACGCGTGTCGGAGACGACGGCGGACATCGAGCGGAGAAGCTCTTGCGCGAGCTTCCGCACGAAGCGCCGGCGTTCGCACGAGTCGCTTCACGGGAATCGAACCCATGGTACGGGGCGAGAGGATCGAACTCTCCTGGGCCTGTGTGTGAGACAGGTATCGTCACCAGACGATGCGCCCCGTGCGTCGAAAACTTGGCGCTTGATTTCTCGAGCTCCGGAGGAAGGAATACCGGTCGCTGTGGACAGAGTCGAACTGCCGCGGCCGCGCTTATGAAACGCGCCTTCCTGCCGAGGAGCACAGCGAATGAGGCGCTGCGGATCCCCCGGCGACACCTTCTCCGGTGAACGGCAGGGGATCCTCGCGCTGGAGCGGTCACCGGGAATCGCACCCGGATTTCGAGCGTGGCGCGCTCTGGTTCTACTCTTGAACTATGACCGCACGGATACCGAGAGCCGATCGAGAGAATTGCACTCTCCTTGTGCCTCATTACCAATGAGGTGCCCCGCTGACTGGGCTTGATCGGCGAGTGGAGCGCGGGGCCGAGTCCCGTGCACGAGACTCGGCCCCACGGTCGCTGTGAGCGCTCAGTCGAGCGCGATCGATTCGATCGCGCGCAGCCAGGTGTCGCCGGCGAGATCGCCGCGTGTGAACGCGCTGATCACGTCGAAGACCGCATCGGAGAAGCCGCCCACGTTGAGGACGTCGTCTCGCTTGCCTGCGCCGTCGACCTGCGTCGTGGCGTAGGGCTGCACGTCGATGAGGATCAGCTTCGCCTTCGGGTTCCTGCCCCGCAGGCGCTGCCATTCCTCCGCCATCGCGGTGCCGCGTGTGCCGTTCGGATCCTGACGAGTGGCGATGCGGAAATCCGCCCACGACTGGTTGTCCGAGACGAACACGACGACATCGGGAGCCTCACCGCGAGCGACGAGCCAGCGGAGAGGAGCCGAGCAAGCCGTCCCGCCGCTGGGCAGCGACGCGAGACGCTCGGCATTCGTGACGATCGAGTCGAGAGGGTCGAGCGGCCGATCCATCGGCACCACGTCGTCCGAGAACGGAACGACGGTGGCGCCCGGGTTGCGCCGGAGGATCGCCGCCGTGACGAGCGCCGCGACATCGACGCAGCGCACCTTGGTCGTCGCCGTGCCGCGATGGCCGGTGACGGGTGAACGCATCGAGCTCGACACGTCGGGGCAGAGGACGACACGTCCTCCGAGCTCGGGCACATTTTCCACCGAGTACTCGAGTGCCTGCGCAATCGCATTGACGATCACGGGCGGCACGGCCTTGTCGACGTGACGATACGCGGCGAGGAGCTGATACGGCATCATGCGAGCCCGCCGGATCGCCTCACGGTCCGAGAGACGGGCCGCGACGTCTGCGACCATCGCAGCGTCGTCGAGGACGCCGTGACGGAGGAGCGTGTTGAGGTTGATCCGGAGCTGCGTCGTCGTCATCCGCGCGGCGAGCTCCTTCCAGTCGGCCGCGCTCAAAGGGAGCGCGGTGAGCATCTCGAAGGGCACGTCGGGCAGGGGACCGGTACCGCGCTTCCACGCCTCGAAGGTGCGTGCGAGCGCGGGGAGCTTGTCGTCGTCGATGTTCTTGCCGATGAGGTAGCCGTAGAGGGCCTCACGGACGGCATCGGCTTCGCCCTTGTCGTTCCGCGGAGGAGGGCGAACCATCTTGATGACGTCCGACATGGACGGAGACTGACCGATCGACTGGCGGAAGATGACGTCGGGCGAGCGGCTCGCGAACCACGAACGGAGCGCGCGCTTGGGTGCCGAGCCGAACGACTTGCGGCCGGTCACACCGGAGCGAACGATCTGGACGAAGTTGCGCAGCATCCTGCCGTCGTCGATGACACGCGGAAAAATGCGGGTCATCGTGGCGACGTCGCGGGCCGCGAGGTGAGCGACGAGGAACGCCGGCATGTCCTTCATCTTGCCGTTCTCACGGCAGTAGATGGCGGTCTTGGCGACGAGCTCGGGAGTGACTGCGCTTGCCAGCGCAGCGACGCGATCGAGCTGCTCTTTGTCGGTGGCGTAGAAGGTGCCGTGGAACGTCCCGGTGACGGCGTACTGCGCGAGCGCGTGCGCCGGCGAGAACGCGTAGGCCGAACCTCCGGCTTCGTTATGGGTGTCGGGCCGCGGGGACTTCCCTGCGGGCACGAAGAGATGCTTGTTCGACATGGCGTTCTCCTTTCCGAGCGATGAGTGGTGAGTCGCGCGCGCTTGCTCGGGCTGCGGGCGTTGGCGTTTCTGACGGGATTCGAACCCGTGTTGTCCGCTTGAGAGGCGGGCGTCCTTGGCCGTCTAGACGACAGAAACCATCTTGTGGGGACCTCCGGTCCCCCTCGCCGCTCCGCGGCGAGCCTCCCCCCGGGAGAATCGGGCTGCGCCCGACCGGCGTGCGCAGCGCACGCCGTTTCATGTTTGCGTTACTCCGATCTGCCCCCAACTGGGTCTCCTGCGGTTTGCGTGTGTGCTCTGCGGTGAAAGATGACCAAATTTGGTTGCGGCGACCGGATTCGCACCGGTGTCTCGAGGTTATGAGCCTCGCGGGGTGCTGCTCCCCCACGCCGCCACGACAGAAATATGTGTGTTGAAACAGAACGGTGCGAGTGGACGTTCGCGGCGCCTTCGTCAGGAGTCGAACCTGACACGACGAGCTTCGGAGGCTCGAGCCTGGAATCCGCCAGGACGAAGGCAAAAACAGGGCTCAGTCGCATCGATCTCGACGACGATGCCTTCGTTGTCGACTGCGGTCCGTGCTCACGTACAGGAGTAAGCTCCGCGCGGTCCTCGTCGACGCCTCGGCCTCGCCGCCGATCTCGACGCGACTGAGGCCTGTTTTGGTGTTTGGTTTCTTGCGATCGCTCGAGTCGACTGAGCATCGTTGATCGAACTCTGTTCCTTGGTCCCCCAGCCAGGAATCGAACCTGGAGCAAATGGCTTCGTAGACCACTGCCTGGAATCCACCAGGACTAGGGGATATGACTATCGAGGAAGAGAGAGGTCTCGAACCCCACACGCTTGCACGTGCGTACTGCTTTCGAGGCAGCCCTAGCTCCCCGCCAGTTTCTCTTCCGTTGGTTGGGTGAGCGTGTTGCAGAGGAAGGCAGAGGACTCGCACCTCACACGGACCAGCCGTGCGCATCGCGTTCCAGGCGATCTCCGCGCTTCGCGAATTTACCTTCCTTGTTCGTGTCGATTCGTCAGGACGGCAGGAATCGAACCTGCGCTCTCGAGCACCCCGAGCTCGCGCTTTGGCCTGGCTAAGCTACGCCCTGATCTTCTGTTGGCTCTGATCGTGAAACGTCGTGCGCTGCGCACGACGGTCGGGCGTAGCCCGATTCTCCCGGGGGGAGGCTCGCCACGAAGCGGCGAGGGGGGACCCGGGGTCCCCCAGAAGATAGAGGCCCAGTTTTTGTCGTCATGGGCCAGGACGCGGGAGCGCACATCGTTGTTGGATGTTCGCGCAGGCACTCACGCCGAGAGGGACATCAACCGAGCGAGGTCACCGCAGTACGGTTGCCAGAGCTCGGGGACATCACCCTCGTCGAGGCGGATCGGCGGCACGACAGGAAGGGTCTCCGGCTTGAGCGGCCTCTTGAGCAGCTTCATTCCGGCCTCCTCGGGCGTGCGACTCCCCTTACGATCGTTGCAGGCGTAGCAGGAGGTGACGATGTTTTCCCAGACCGTCTTTCCTCCACGCACGCGCGGAATCACGTGGTCGTAGTTCAGCTGCTTGAGAGTCTTCCTCTCGCCGCAGTACTGGCAGCGGAACTTGTCACGGGTGAAGACGTTGATGCGCGAGAAGCGCACCGACTGCTTCGTCGAGACCGACCCCTTCGTGAGACGCACGACGGCGGGGGCCTTCATCGAAAAGCTCTGGGCATGGAGATCCATGTCCCAGCTCTCGACGACTTCGACCTTGCCGAGGTACGTGAGCACGACAGCGCGTTGCCAAGAGATGATCTTGTGCGGCGACATCCAGGGGGTCAGCATCAAGGTTTGCATGGCTACCTTCTCTTCCTCATGACTGCTTTCATCTCGTCCTTTCATGACGAGCAAGTTGGGGTTTCGCGAGAGAAGAACCTTCGTGTCACCGGAGGGACTCGAACCCTCACACTCGTAACGAGCCCAGCTTCTCAGGCTGGTGTGTATGCCGTTCCACCACGGTGACGTTCGATTCGTGATCGGTACCGACGGAGGGATTCGAACCCTCATCCCCCGTTTCTGAGACGGGTACCTCTTCCTGTTGGGCTACATCGGCAAAGTGGTCTGAGCAGAAGGATTCGAACCTTCGTCTCTCCCTTCCGAGGGGAGTGATCTTGCCGTTGAACTATGCTCAGAAACGAATCGTGATTCGTGCGGCGCGCAGGAATCGCACCTGCCTGGTCCTGCTTGTCACACAGGTGCCGTCACTAGACGGCCAGCGCCGCATGCTTGTGTCTCGTGCGTATTTGCGTCGGCGACGCGCGCACGCATGTCGCGCGCCGCCCGTGGATCACCCGTGAATCGAACACGGTGCGGACTCCTTATCAGAGAGCCCAGGGTGACCAACCCGTCGTGATCCGAGTCAGCCGCAACGAGTAGTGATGAAGACGTCTTTCATGTAGTCCTCACAGCATTTGCGGTAGAGAGCCGAGAGGGAGTCAAACCCTCGCACGCGGTTTTGCAGACCACGCTCCTCTCGGAGAATCGGCTCGAGACACTTCGGCGGAGCGCGCAGAGGGAATCGCACCCTCATCATCAGTTTGGAAGACTGAGGTCCTACTGTTGAACGATGCGAGCGTGTCGTGTCGTGAAGTGCTTCGACGAGAAGGGTGAAGATTTGATGCTTTCGCATCGCCGGCACATTGACGATTTCTCGTCCGTTCGCCCCGCAGCGCGGCGGTCGCTCACTCGAGAGTGAACGATCTCCGTCGCTGCCATCGCTAGTTCGGTCACCCGAACATCGCTACCTTAGGACCATGATAGTGATGTAATCCTCACCGGCATTCGAAGCGGTGGAGCGACGGGGAATCGCACCCCGATTCCTGCAGTGCGAAAGCAGAGTTCTCCTGTTGAACTATCGCCCCGGTTGTCACGACCGCCACTTCGTGGCGGCCTCGTAAAACGAGATGGTCGGAACCACGCGGCCAGGACGCCGGCGCGGCTTCTTGTTCACGTGCTCGCGGAGCCACGTCCAGAAGCGGACGGTGCATGCGCGACACGCGATGGTGTTGGGCCCGTAGACGCAGCCCGTTGCGGGATGTGCCGGGCCCGAGCAGAACGTGCAGAAGCAAGACGTGGTCATCATCGGAAAGATCTCCTGTTCAGCAGGCCGCGAAGGAATCGAACCCTCTCTCCGAGTTTTGGAGGCTCGGCAGGTCACCATGACTCTGCAGCCCAAAAGCGACCCATACCGAAATCGAATCGGTCTCACGCCGTGGACAGCGGCGCTGCGACACCAGTCGCATCATGGGCCAAGTACGTCGTCGAAAGTGTCCCCGGCAGGAGTCGAACCTGCCTGTCGCGGTTTAGGAAACCGCTGCCTCTCCTATCGGCCACGAGGACTTCTTCGGGGTGTCGTACGGGGATTGCACCCGCCTCCACTGGGTCACGGCCAGTCCCCGTCACTAGACGGGTAACGACACACTGCATTCACGAGCTCTCTTCAGATCGCTTCACATCAAGACCATGAAACGGCGTGCGCTGCGGGACCGGAGGTCCCCACGAGACGGCGGGCTGTCGTGGGCTTGCACCACGCTCTTTCGGGCTTCAACCGAACGCTATCCTGCGCCTAGCTCACAGCCCTCTCTTGCGGGGACCGCTGGTCCCCCTCGCCGCTCCGCGGCGAGCCTCCGCCCGCACGCCGTTCTCGAGAGTGGCTATCCGGAGCGTTTGCACCCCCGATCGGATTCGAACCGACGTACTCCGATTGAAAGACGGAGATCCTTGCCGCTAGATGACGGGGGTAGGGAGCCCACGTTCGGAATTGCACCGAAACCACCGGTGGGGGCGGTTGGATTCGAACCAACATTCGTGCGTGTCGGGTCTATTCGAGTGGACGGAACGAGAGCCCACGCCCGGAGTCGAACCGGATCACACCGCGTACGAGGCGGGTGCTCGACCATCGAGAAGCATGGGCACGAACGCACGCGCGTTTACGCGTGCGGGGAGCTAGAGCGCCGAGGCGCCGCGAGCTCCGAAGAGTTTTCGCCCGAGTGGAGAAGCCGGTGGTTTCGCCTCTACCGAGTGGGCGAGAGCTCCAGCGGGAGGAATCGAACCTCCGAGATGACCGGTTAACAGCCGGCTGCCTGACCATTCGGCTTCGCTGGAATGAATGGCTCGCCCGCAATGTGCGGACGAGCCCGTTAGCGCCAAGTTTTCAGAGAGCATGGGCCGTGCACGGTTGCCCATGCGCGGCTTGGTACCGGGCGCAGGATTCGAACCTGCGTTTCTGGT
>JAQBQJ010000536.1 GCA_028287065.1 Labilithrix sp.
CGTGCCGTTTTGCGTGAGCCAAGCGCCGTCGGCTTTCTTCTGCGCCGACTTCGACGACGGCACGATCAAGCACGCGTACCGAGACGGTGACGATGGCGGCGTCGCTTTGATCCCGCCCGAAGTCGACGAAGGCGGGTTGGGGGACTGGGATCCTGCGGGCAAGACGCACCAAGGCTCGCTCGTATTCGCGACGCCGCCAATCTTGGACAGCTCCACGAAGGCGGCACGCTTGAACACACCGGCAACGTGGAGCGCATCGACGAGCCAGGTTGTCTTGGATTTCGCAGTGCGCGCCGACGTGCCCTCGAGCGGAGCCTTCGGGCTCGTCACAGTGGTGTTCGAGGACCCTAACGGGGGAGCACCCGCGCGCGCGTTCTACGAGCTCACCGCGACGGGCGGCAGCATCTCCGTCGAAGGCACGAGCTACGTCCGCGAAGCGGTGTCGAAGCTGCCGTCGACGCTGTCGTCGGCGGGCTGGACACAAGTCCGCTTCAAGGTGTCGCTGGGGGCCAACATCACCTCCGAGCTGTTCTTCGGTGGCGTGCTGCAAGGGAAGGCCGCCGTGGCGCCGGCACGCTTTTCCCGGGCCGCGGGAGCATCGTTTCTCTTGGGCCTCGACTCGACGGGCCCAGCGGGCGCGATGAAGGTGCTGCTCGACGACATCGTCTTCACGCCGAACTGAAGTGGATCGGGCGGATCGCAACGACCTCGCCCAACGAGCCTTCCCGGTCCCGTCGTTTTTGTGGGAGCGCGTTGTACGCCGGTGTGCAGCTCGTTGGGGGTGGCGGGCCGTCGCCCAGCGTTGCTCTCCGCGACGGCCTGACAGCCGCGCCCAACGCAAAGTGTGGCTTAACACGGCATCCCTATTTGCTCATCTAGTGCGCGTGAGCGGCGCGGCGCATGTTCCTTGCGTGGCAGGCTGCCCGTCCCGGCGGCGGGGGGCCCGAGCAAGGAGCTAGTAAGATGGAGATCAAGCGGAGCGGCTCTCAGGCGTCGCAAAAAGGCCCCAAAGAGCACTTCACCGGGGCGGTTCGCATCGACCCCCTCTTCACGTCGATCCCGCCGGCACGTACTGGCGGCGCCTACGTCACGTTCGAACCCTGCGCGCGCAGCGATTGGCACACGCACCCGCTCGGCCAGACGCTGATCGTTACGTCGGGCTGCGGTCTCCATCAGCGCTGGGGCGGGCCCATCGAGGAGATCCGCCCCGGCGACGTCGTGACCGTCGGTCCCGACGAGAAGCATTGGCACGGCGCCGGGCCGACGACGGCGATGACGCACATCGCGATTCAGGAGTCGCTCGACGGCAAGGTCGTCGAGTGGCTCGAGAAGGTCACCGACGAGCAATACAAAGGGAGCGTGTGAGATGCGTGCCACCATCATGTACGGCGCCGGCGACGTCCGCGTCGAGAACGTCCCCGACCCGTCGATCCTCGAACCGACCGACGCGATCATGCGCGTCGTCCGCGCCTGCATCTGCGGCAGCGACCTGTGGCCGTACAATGACATGGCCAAGAGCGAGACGGGGCAGAGCATGGGCCACGAGGCCATCGGCGTCGTCGAAGCGGTCGGCAACGCCGTCAGCACGGTGAAGCGCGGGCAGGTCGTCGTGATGCCTTTCGCGATCTCCGACGGCACCTGCGAGTTCTGCAAGGAGGGGCTTCCGACGGCGTGCGTCCACGTCGCCTTCGTCGGCAACGGAGGCATGAACGGCGCGCAGGCCGAAGCGCTACGTATCCCGTTCGCTGACGGAACGCTCTACGCGCTCGGTGTCAGCGAAGCCGACGCGCGGATGCCGTCACTGCTCACGCTCTCCGACGTCATGGGGACAGGCCACCATGCTGCAGTCGTCGCGCGCGTCGCGCGGGGGCATCGCGTTGCCGTCGTCGGCGACGGCGCCGTCGGTCTCTGCGGCGTGATCGCGGCGAAGCGCCTCGGCGCCGAGCAGATCATCATCATGGGCCGCCACCCCGACCGGATCGCGCTCGCGCGTGCGTTCGGCGCCACCGACGTCGTCAGCGAACGCGGCGCGGAAGCCGTAGAGCGCGTGCGGGAGCTCACCGGAGGCCACGGCGTCCACTCGGTTCTCGAGTGCGTCGGCACTGGCGACGCGACCTTCACTTCAGTCGAGATCGCGCGGCCAGGCGGCGCCGTCGGGCGGGTCGGCGTCCCGCATTACGAGGCTATCCCCGGCGCGCAGAAGACGTTCTTCAAGAACGTGACCGTGGGCGGCGGACCGGCTCCGGTACGCGCGTACATCAAGGAGCTACTGCCCGACATCCTGGAGGGCCGGATCGAGCCGGGTCGCGTCTTCGACCGCAGCATCGCGCTCGACGGGGTGCCGGACGGCTACCGGGCGATGAACAAGCGCGAGTCGATCAAGGTCTTGGTCACTCCGTGAAGGGAGCACAGAGGAAACCATGAGTACCGCAATCGCAAAGACCAGGTTCGAGGGGAAGGTCGCGTTCGTCACCGGCGGCGCGAGCGGCATCGGCCGCGCGGCGGCGCTGGCTTTCGCCGACGAGGGTGCGAGCGTGGTGGTCGCCGACGTGTCGGAAGCGGCCAATCAGGAGACCGCCCGCATGATCGAGCAGCGAGGCGCACGGGCGCTCGCGGTTCGATGCGACGTCACGCGCGCGGAGGACGTCGAGGCCGCGCTCGACAAGGCCGTCGAAGCGTTCGGCCGCTTGGATTTCGCCTTCAACAACGCAGGCGTCGAGCCGAAAGGGCTCACCCCCACCGCAGAGATGCCGCTCGAGGAGTGGGACCGGATCATGAACATCGATCTCCGCGGCGTGTTCCTGTGCATGAAGTACGAGATCCCGCGGATGCTCGAGCACGGCGGTGGCGCGATCGTGAATACCTCGTCGGGCGCCGGGGTCATC
>JAQBQJ010000413.1 GCA_028287065.1 Labilithrix sp.
ACGATCATGGGCGTGTTCGGCGCGTTCAACTACGGGCTGCACCTCTTCGGCGGCTATCTCGGTGGGCGCTTCCTCAGCAACCGGAACCTGTTCGCCTTCGGCATGGTCCTCCAGGTCCTCGGCTGCGCATGCATCGCCGGCGGGACCGTCGCGTTGCTCTACCTCGGTCTCGCGCTCTTCCTGACCGGCAGCGGGCTCAACGTGACGTGCATCAACATGATGCTCACGCAGCGCTTCAAGCCGGACGACGTTCGCCGCGAAGGCGCGTTCCTCTGGAACTACGCGGGCATGAACATCGGCTTCTTCGTCGGCTTCACGGCTGCCGGCTACTACCAGAAGAGCGAGAACTATTCGGCGCTCTTCGTCTTCGCGACGATCGGCAACCTCATCGCGATCGTCATCGCCGTCAGCTTCTGGAAGATGCTCGCCGACCGCGGCACGCGGCTGCTCGAGGTCGACGCCGGCACGTTCCGACGTCGCTTTGCGGCGGGCGTCGGGATCCTCTTCGGCCTCGTGCCCGTCGTGTGGTTCCTTCTCCAGCATCCGCACGGCACCGAGACGCTGGTCAAGGTGATCAGCGCGATCGTGGCGATCGCCCTCGCGTGGCTCACGCTCAAGCATCGCGATCCACGCGAGAAGAACAACATGTGGGCGTACCTGATCCTGACGATCGGCTCGCTCGTGTTCTGGGCGCTCTACCAGATGGCCCCGAGCGGGCTGCAGCTCTTCGCGGTGAACAACGTCAATCGCAAGGTGTGGGGCGTCGAGGTCGCGCCGCAATGGATCCAGAACATCAACACCGTCGTGATCGTCGTGGGCGGGCCGCTGATGTCGGCGCTCTTCGCGAGGCTGCGCGCGCGAGGCTGGAAAATCGATGTCCCGAAGCAGTTCGCCGCTTCGCTCATCCTCATGGGCCTCGGCTTCCTCGCGTTGCCTCTCGGCATCTCGCTGGCCGACGCGAACGGGATGTCCGCGTTCACGTGGCTCTTCGTGAGCTACGTCTTCCAGAGCATCGGAGAGCTACTCATCTCACCGGTCGGCTACGCGATGATCGGCAAGCTCGCGCCGCGCCAGCATCAGGGCGTGATGATGGGCGCATGGATGCTCGTCACGGGCCTCGCGTCGGTCTTCGCCGGAGACTTCTCGAGCATGGTCCCCGAGCCGAGCGAAGGGAGCGCCGTCGTGACGAATCCCGTGTACTCGAAGCTCTTCATCGAGCTCGGGTGCGGCAGCCTCGTCGTCGGCGTGGTGCTCGTGCTGCTCACGCCGTTCCTGCGCAAGCTGATCACCGACGCAGCGGAGGCCGCGCCCGAGGAGCCGGTCGTCCCGGACGCCGCCGCCGCGTGAGGCGCCCGAGCTCCTACGGAAAGGGGACGCGCGTGTATTTATACTGCTCGACGAGCCGCGCCTCGTAGCCGGTCACGTGCGCGCGCCCCATGACCACGACGGCTTCACGCATCGACGGATGGTCCTCGAGCATGCGCACCGTGCCCTCCGACATCAGCTCGTCGCGGAGCGCGAGGATCCCGAGGAACGGGTGCACGACCCAGCTCCACGTCTTCCGCCGGACCAGGAATCCGGGAATCAGCGCGAGCAGATGCACCTGGAACAAGACCGTCACGAACAGGATCGCCGCGGAGAGCGCCGGTGCGATCGGCGCGAAGAGCGGCGCGAGCACCGAGAGGAACGAGAAGACGAAGTAGCTCGTCATGTAGACGGCGGTGACGTGCAGCCCGAGGGGCATCTTCTTCGCGCGCTCGAGCTCCACCGTGTACCCGGACGGCAGCTGCTTCGCGTCCGTGATCGTGCTGTCCTTGATCGCGCCGAACGAGAGCGCCCGCAACAGCGCGCGCGGCGCGTGGATGACGACGCCGAGCGCCCTGCCCCACGTGATCTGCTTCTTCTGGAACGTCTCGACGCCGCGTAGCTCGAACGCCGAGACCACCGCTTTTCCGATCGCCGAGGCCTTCGCGAGCTTCATGTGCGCTTCGCCGAGGATCGCGACGAGCCGCCCGTCCGGAGCGCGAACGAGACGTACCGCGTAGCTGAGCGGCTCCGCGTGAGCGCGCTCGAGGGCGCGGCGCGCGTTGTCGGGGAGGTCGGCCATGAGCGGAGCGTAGCGCCTTCCCGGAGACGTGCTGGCTGCGACCGCTCTGCGGGGCATCCGGCCGCGGTTTGTCGGATTTCGAAAAAAAGAGGCAGGGTCCTGTCGACTCCGCCCCGGCTCGATCGTCACCCGAGCATGGAAGCCATCCTCGATCGCCGCACCCCGTCCAGCACCCGGGCCACGAACCTCAGGCTCTGGACGTCACGCATCCTCGCTGCACTGCTCATCCTTTTCCTGCTCTTCGACGGCGCGGCGAAGGTCGTGCGCTTCGCTCCCTACGTCGAAGGCTCGGCAAACCTCGGTTTTTCCCCGGAATGCGTCGTCCCGCTCGGCATCGTCCTCCTCGTGAGCACGATCCTCTATGCGATTCCGCGGACCGCCGTGCTCGGTGCCATCTTGCTCACCGCGTATCTCGGCGGCGCGACGGCGACGCACGTGCGCATGGGCCAGCCCTTCTACTTCCCCGTCGTGTTCGGGGTGATCGTGTGGGGCTGCCTCTATCTGCGCGACGCGCGTCTTCGTGCGCTGCTCCCGATCAGCCCGTCTTGAGCCCGTGCTCGGCGGCGATCTTCATGTTCGTCTGCTCGGCGCGCTGCAGCGCCGGGCGGGCCGCGAGGCGCTCGGCATACGCCGTGAAGGCAGGACGCGGGTCCACCATCTTGAACATCAGCATGTAGCGGAGCGTGCCGCCGAAGACGACGTCCGCCATCGAGAACGTGTTCCCGAGGACGTAGTCACGGCCGGTCACGGCCTGCTCCATGGTGGCGAGCATCGTGTCGTACCCGCCCCATCCCGCTTGCGAGTCCTTGTAGGTCCATCCGGCACCCTTCGCCATCGCGCCGGGCTCGATGACGGACGGCGCGAAGAACGACCAGCGAAGGTACGTCCCGCGCGCGGGGTCGTCGACCTTGGGCGCGAGACGGCCGTACGCGTAGCGATCGGCGAGGTAGAGAGCGATCGCCCCCGACTCGGTCACGACGGCGTCGCCGTCGGTCAGGACCGGCAACTTGCCCATCGGGTTGAGCGCGACGATCTCCGGCGCCTTGTGCGCGCCCTTCATGACGTCGGTGAAACGGAGCTCGTACGGTGCGCCGACCTCCTCCAGCATCCAGACGACGTTCGCCGCGCGCGTAAACGGGTGGTGATACAGGACGATCGACATGGGGTCCGCCTTTCGCAACGCAGTCTAGTCGATCGTCGCCACGAAATGCCTGCATCGAAAACGTGCGGCGCTCGTATGAATCTCGAACGTGCTCTCGCTCGATTTCCGCGAGGCGATCCCTTACGTCGTTCATGTCGAGAGGCGCGGCCCGGGGGTATCGGCGCGCCGGAGTCGGGTCTGTCCCCGCGGATCGGCCGCGTTTCGTCATCTTCATTGCCGAGCTCGCGCTCGCACGCGGATCGGAGCGGAATCCACGAGAATGGAGCTACGTTGGGCCCTCGGCGGGGGATCATTGGGGAACGACAAGCACCCGGACGGCGAAGCGGGTCGTGGCACGCGCGACGAAGCAGCACTCGCGTTCGCGAGCTCTCCGCCGCGTGCGAGCGTGGATTTCGATGCGCCGTTCCGCGCGGTGATCGAGGCGTCGCCGATCCCGTTCGCGATCAACGACGAGCATCAGCGGATCACCTACCTCAACCCGGAGTTCGTCCGGACGTTCGGGTACACGCGTGAGCACATCCCGACGCTCGGAGACTGGTGGCCGCGCGCCTATCCCGATCCTCAGTACCGCGGTTGGGTCGCAGAAGAGTGGGCGAAGCGTTTTGCAGAGTCGCAGCGCACCGGCGCGCCGTTCGAGCCCATGGATATCGTCATCCAGGCGCTCGACGGCTCGGTCCGGAACGTGGTCGTGTACGCGGCTCCGCTCGGCGAAGAGCTCTCGGGAACGCACCTCGTCGTGCTCTACGACGTGACGAAGCAGCGCCGCCTCGCGGAGGAGCAGCGAGCCCTGCGCGAGGAGCTCATCGAGGCTCAACGGCTCGAGTCGGTGGGGCGGCTCGCCGGCGGCGTGGCGCACGACTTCAACAACATGCTCGGCGTGATCCTCGGTCGAACCGAGGTCGCGCTGAAGGGCCTCGCGCCGTCCGACCCGAGCCATGCGCACCTCGTCGAGATTCGAGACGCTGCGCAGCGCTCGGCGGAGCTCACGCGCCAGCTGCTCGTGTACGCGCGGCGACAGACCGCGACGCCGTACGTGGTCGAGCCGAACGAGGCGATCGAGGCCTCCGTGCGCATGTTGAAGCTCCTCGTCGGCGAGGGCGTCACGCTCGAGTGGGTGCCCGGCAGCGACATCTTCCCGGTGAGAATCGACCCGAGCCAGCTCGATCAGATCCTCACGAACCTCTGCGCGAACGCGCGCGACGCGATCAGCGGCGCAGGCACCGTGACGATCCGCACCGAGAACGTGACGGTGCGGGACGCCTCCCTGGTGACGCGCGGCCGCCTCGCAGCGGGCGACTACGCGATGATCGAGGTCAGCGACGACGGCGCCGGGATCGAGCAGAGCGTGCTTCCTCATGTGTTCGAGCCGTTCTTCACGACCAAGCCGACCGGCCGCGGGAGCGGGCTCGGCCTCGCGACGGTCTATGGCATCGCGCGGCAGATCGACGGCGGCGTGCTCGTCGAGTCGACGGTGGGCCGAGGCTCCGTGTTCAAGGTGCTGCTCCCTCGTTATGTCGACGGCGCCGAGCCCGCGCGTGCGCGCGTGCAAGCGGCGTCCGCGGTTCGTGGGCAGCCGGGGAGCCAGACGGTTCTCCTCGTCGAGGACGAGCCGGCGATGTTGAGCGTCGTCGCGGACATGCTGAAGTCGCTGGGCTACGCGGTGCTCACGGCGGGCTCGGCGGCGGAAGCGATCGAGATCGCCGAGCGCCGCGAGGTCGATCTGCTGGTCACGGATCTGGTGATGCCGAGCACGAACGGGCGCGATCTCGCGGAGCGGCTCCTCGCGATGCGCCCGGGACTGCCGCGCGTGTTCATCTCCGGGTATCCGGACACGACGATCTCGGCGCACTACCCGGTCGAGACGGGGGCGCACTTCCTGGCGAAGCCGTTCAGCCTGGACGAGCTCGCGACGACGGTGCGCGGAGCGCTGGACGCGAAGTAGCCCTGCGGCGCCCAGGCGCGGTGACAACCACGACCGTCGGCGCTAAGCCTCGGTCCATGATCAAGATCGCCATCGTCGTTGGAAGCACTCGGCCGGGTCGCAAAGCCGCCGCCGTTGCCAGCTGGGTCCATGGGCTCGCGAAGACGCGCAGCGACGCGGAGTTCGAGGTCGTCGACATCGAGCATTACGAGCTGCCGTTGCTCGACGAGCCCACGCCGCCTTCGATGGGGAAGTACGAGAAGGCGCACACCAAGAAGTGGGCGGCGAAGATCGCGTCGTTCGACGGCTACGTCTTCGTCACGCCCGAGTACAACCACGGCCCGTCCGGAGCGCTGAAGAACGCGATCGATTTCGTCTACGCCGAGTGGAACAACAAATCCGCGGGCTTCGTGAGCTACGGATCGGCGGGCGGAGTGCGCGCCGTGGAGAGCCTGAGGCTCGTCATGGCCGAGCTCCAGGTCGCGGACGTTCGCGCGCAGGTCATGCTCTCGCTCTACACCGACTTCGAGCAGTACACGACGTTCAAGCCGCACTCGCGGCACGAGGCGTCCGTTTCGACGATGCTCGACCAGGTCATCGCGTGGGGTAGCGCGCTGAAAGCCCTGCGCGCGCTCTGATACGTCAAGGCGATCCATCGAGCCGCAGCAGTCCGTCCTCCGCCATCGCGTAGTAGTCGCCCTTGCTCGCCACGAAGATGTGCGCCTTCGACCGGAGGTTCGTCGGCTCGTCGAGCGTGCCGGGGCAGAAGGCGAGCTTGGGATCGCCCGCCGTGTCGAAGAAGAGGCACGAGCCGCACTCCGCGCAGAATCCACGGCGCACGTTCGACGAAGACGAGTGCCACTTGAGACCGCGCTCTTCGACGAGGGCGAGGTCCTCGCGGTCGACGGCCGCGTACGCACCGACGTGACCGTGCCATCTGCGGCACATCGCGCAGTGGCAATACGTGACGCTGGTCGACGCGCCGCGCAGCTCGTACCGAACCGCCCCGCACAAGCAGCCGCCTGACTTCATGCCCTGTCGATAGCATCACTGGCTCACGATCGTCCCGTCGCTCGACTTGTTGTTCGCCCAGGTGATCCCCGAGGCCGCCTGCACCGAATGGGTGCCGTAGACGTAGGAGCCCTTCACCCAGACGTTGCCCGTCACCGTGACGCCGCTCACCGTGCCGCCGCCGTCCCCGCGGATGTAGAGCGAG
>JAQBQJ010000414.1 GCA_028287065.1 Labilithrix sp.
ATGCCGAGATAGCGCGCGCGCTCCTCCGTGGTGGGCGCGCCCGGCGCGAGCGCAGCCGCCGCGCGGGCCGCGAGTCCCTTGCTCTCGAGGAGCCGCGTGGCGACGCGGCGCGCGTCGGGGTGCGTTGCGTCGACGTCGAGGAGCGCCTCGACATGGGGCATCGCGCGCTCCGGCTCCTTCAGCTGGTTCGCGAAGACCTCGATGAGCTTCGCGCGGATGCGACCGGCGTCGTCGGCGTCGGGCGGCGGATCGGAGACGAGCGCCTGCTCGAGCATGCGCGCGACGTCGCGATAGCGATTCGCCTTCACGTAACGGCCTTCGAGCGCGTTGCGCAGCGACTCGTCGGTCGGGTCGATCTTGACGAGGTTCTGGTACGTCTCGATCGCCTTGTCCTCGAGGTTCGCGCGCTCGTACAGGACGGCGGCTCTCTTGAGGAGCATCGACTGCTCGGCCTTCGTGCGGTGCTGCGCGGTGTGGACGCAGAGGTCGGCGAGCTTCTTGTTGTCGTCGACGCGCGTGAGCTGCGCGTCGATGCGCTCGAACGCTCCGCTGTGCGCGGGCCACGCGGTGAGGGCCTTCTCGAGGTAGGTCGTGGCACCGAACTCGTCGCCGAGCACCTCGCCGAAGAATGCCGCGGCTCGGAAGTACAGCTCCGCCTGCACCGGCGGGAGCAGCGTCTTCAGCTTTCGACCCTGCGAGACCGACTCGTACGCGAAGGCGAGCTCGGAGACGCGGTCGTGTCTCACCGCCGCGTCGTGGAGCTCTTGCCAGAGGGTCTCGTCGAGCTGGTTCTTCGACAGCGCGAGGAGCAGCGCATCGAGGACCTCCTCTTCGTTTTCGAGCTTCACCTCGAACGAGGGGATCCCAGCGCGTGTGTTGCGGGGCGGCGGCGACGATTGCATGGGCGCGCTTCTTCTCGAACGCGGTCGGAGCGGACCGTCAGCGTATCGGAAAACGCAAAAGCCAAGGTTGCGAAATCCGCGCGCAATTCCCGCCGGAAATACGGCTTACTTGGCGAGCTTCATGATCCGCACGCTGGTCGGGGGAAGGGGCGCGGGCGCGGCTGCGTCGGGATCCGTCGATGCGTCGGGCGCGGGCGGGACCTCGTAGGCGACCCAGTAGATGGCGGTCGTGTCGGCGGCGGGCCTTCCGCGGACGATGTCGCCGCCCTGCACGTGCGTGAGCCATGTCGCGTCGCACGACGCGGGGTCGCACGATCCGATCGTGTCGCCTGCGGTGACGTAGAGGCGTCCGTCCTCGAGGAAGACGTCGTGAGCCGCGGCGCCCGCGGGCAGCTTGGAACCGGCGATGCCGCTTCCCCGATTGCATCCCGACGTCGTGGCGGTCGCGAGCGGGCACGTATTGAAGTAGGGCGCGGAAAAAGACGTCCAGAACAGATCCGTCGCGGTCGCGGCGATGCCGCTGACGCCGTCGATGTACTGCGCGCCGCCGGCAGCGACCGTCCAACCGGCGCACGTCGGGAGCGTGCACGTGTGGATCGTGCCGTAATCCCCGGCAAATGCGCGGCTCCCGTTCGTGGTCACATACCCCCAGTTGCGCGCGGTGGTCTCGCCGGGCAGGAGCTGCGGCGCGACGTGGACGAGGCTCCCGGGCATGCCGGCGTGGCCGACGAAGAGACCGCCCCGAGGATCGCTGCCCGCCGAGTTCAACGCGACGACCACCGTCCCGTCGCTGTGCACGAGGAACGGGAACCCGATCGCCGGCCCGAGCTGCGCGTAGCCGTCGTCGAGACCGAGCTCGCCGACGTGTGCGTTGTTGCCGCCGCCCGAGGCGTAGAACGTGAACTTCGCGCTCCCCGCGAGATCCGTGTAGCCGAGCCCGCTGCCGACGAGGGACGCCGGCGCGCCGTTGCAGCCGCTCTTCGCGCAGTGGAAGATGTTGGTGCCGTCACTCCAGACGACGCGCGCTTCGTCGAGGGCGATCCGTCTCGGCACTGCGGCGAGCGGAACGAACACCGACGGCTTGCACGTCCCCGCGACGCATGCGCCGCCGAGGCACGAATGGCCGCAGCGCCCGCAATGGTTCGGGTCCGAGTCGACCTTGGCGGCGTCGCACGGCGGGACGGGGAGCGACCCGTCGGCCGCCTTCGCCGGTCCGTCGGCGCCGCCCTCGAGATCGGGGGTCGTCGCGCCGCTCGTCTGCTCGCTGAAATCCCCGCACGCGAAGGTGATCGCCGTCGTCGCGGAGAGCACCGTCGCAACGAACAGTGTTTTTCGCGGCGAGGCCATTCGTTCATTTATATCAGTCACTTCGGACGTCCCATCGCCCGAAAGTGAGCGCGACCTCCGCGCTTTCCTCGGCTTTCCTCGGCTTTCCTCGGCTTTCCTCGGCCCGCCCGAGCGGGCGCGGCGGCATGTCCTTGACGGAGCGCGGCGTCCTCCCTAAGACGCGCGAAGCTTCATGCAGAATCCGGGCGACATGACGGCCGTTGCGAGTGAGAACCGGTCGCGCAATCAGGTCGCTGCACGCGATCTCGTCACGCTGGCGAAGCCGCGCATCACGTTCATGGTGGTCATCACCGCGGCCGGAGGTCTGTTCCTCGCGCGTCGCGTGCCCGGCGTCGATGCTGCTTCGACCGCGACGATCCTCGCGACGCTCTTCGGCACCGCGCTCATCGTCTCGGGCGCGAACGCGCTCAACATGTACATCGAGCGCGAGACCGATCGCCGGATGGATCGGACGAAGAACCGTCCGCTTCCGGGCGGTCGCATGAGCCCGCGGGTGGCCCTGTGGTTCGGCGTCGTGATGTCGGCGATCGCCGTTCCGATCCTGGCCATCGGCGCGAATCCGCTCACCGCGCTGCTCGCCGTGCTGGCTAACCTGCTCTACGTGCTCGCGTACACGCCGATGAAGCAGCACTCGGCCTACGCGCTCCACGTCGGCGCGATCCCCGGCGCGATCCCGCCGCTGCTCGGCTGGACGGCGGGTACGGGCCACATCGACGCCGCCGGCCTGGTGCTCTTCGGAGTGCTGTTTTTGTGGCAGATCCCGCATTTCTGCGCGATCGCGCTCTTCCGCAAGGCGGACTACGCGCGCGCCGGCATCCATGTGCTGCCGAACGTGACCGGCGAGCTCGCGACGCGTCACACGATCGTGCGCTGGACGTTCGCGCTCGTCGCCACGAGCCTCCTCGTCGTTCCGCTCGGCGTCGCGCATCACGGCTATCTCGTCGTGGCGACGCTGCTCGGCGCGATCTTCTTCACGTGGGGCTGCTACGGCCTCCGCGAGGGAAGCGGCGCGAAGTGGGCGAAGTCGCTCTTCGGGATCTCGATCGTCTATCTCGTGCTGCTGTTCGCGGTGCTCGCGATCGATCCCTGACGCGCGCTCGCGAGCGCCGCGCCCTTCATTGGCATTTGCCGTCGCTGTCCACCTTGTTCGAGCAACACGACGCCGTCACGACCTGCCCGAGCGTCAATTCGGCGTTCGCGCCCGCCAGTCTGCACGACTGGCACGTGGTGAAGCTGTTGATCGAACAGAAGTTGCCGATGCAGCAATCCGCGTTTCCGGGCGAGCACGAGCCGCTCTTCTTGCACGAGCCCTTGCACTCGTTGTTGTTCGCGCACGCGTTGCTGCAGCAGTCGGCAGCGGTCGCGCACGAGCCGCCGTTCGGCTTCTTCGTGCACACGGCCGCCGCTTCGGCTGCATCGACCGCGGAGTCGATGACCGCGGCGTCGCTGCCGCTCGTTCCGCTCGTCCCCGAGGTTCCGTCCGTGCCGCTCGCAGTGTTGGTGCCCGAGGTTCCGCTCGTCCCCGACGTGCCGCTGCTTCCGCCCGGCTCGTTCTGGTCGTCGGTGCTCGACGTCGAGTCCGCGAGGTTCGCGATCGACGCGCAGCCGACGACGAGCGTCATGCTCGAGACCACGAGCCGGGCGAGCCATCCCATGTTCGAAGACTAGCGTGAACGCGCTCCGAGTCGCGCCAACGTTCCGGCCGGATCAGCGGCGATCCGGCTCGATTCACGACTCCTTCGACTCTGCTCGACTCTGGTCGATGGTGCTCACGTTTTCCTACATTCGGAGATCGCCCGGCCTCGCGTGCTCCACGTACTCCACAAAGGGCCCACGGAACCCGGCGCTGCAGCCGTCGTACATCGAAAAGGTGTAGTTTGCATCGATGGACGAGCCGCTCCTGGTCGGTGAGCGATCACTGCCCGGTGTACTTCGAGATCGCCGACGTCGACCGGGATTGATACCGTGCGCGCGATGCTTCGTGCGCTGGTCGTCGTCGTCGCCGTCGTCCTCGCCCTCGCAGCGTGCCACGGGAAATCGGACGAAATCTCTCCGTCGGCCGCGGCTTCGGCGTCGGCAGCCGCTGCAGCGGTCGCCGCGGGCGAGGCGGGCCTCTCTCCGCCTGCCGGGATCGCTCGCAAGCTCTGCACCGACGGCCTCCATCGCGCCGGCGAGCACTGGAAGAACGACTGCAACCCCTGCCGTTGCGGCGCCGACGGCGAGATCGTGTGCACGCAGTTCGTTTGCCCGCCGATCGTGCCGCGCGAGGCGGGCGGCGCGGACGGCGGCACGAGTGGCGCGATCGACGCCGGTCCGAAGACCGACGGCGCGAAGCGCGATGCCTCGCCGCCTTGACCGATCGACGGCCGGGGCCTAACCGGAAGGCGCTCATGTCTTCGAAAGCGCTCCGGCTGCTCGCGCTCGTGCTCGCGATCGGCGCGAGCAGCGCATCGGTCGTCGCTTGCACGCAGGATCCGCCCGCCGAAGCGGTGCCGGGCGTGCGCCTCGGCATGGCGCCCCGCGACGTCCGCGATCGCTTCCAGGGCGGCGCCGAGGGCTCGTGGCAGACGAAGGTCGGCGGTGGCGCGGGCGCGTCGGACGACACGGTGCTCGAATGGAACGCCGCGGGCGCGACGAGCCGGACGACGCACGCGCGCTTCGAGTTCCACCTCGGCATGCTGGTCGCCATCCGCGCCCACCTCCGCGAGCCGATCCGTGAGCCGCGCGTCGACGTCACCGCGAAGACCGTGACGCTCCGGGCGCCGGCGCTCGGAGCGACCGGGGACGGCGGGGCCTCCGGAGGGGGCGGGACCGACGTGACGGTCCTCGCGCGTGACTGTCCGACGCATCACGAAGAAGCCGAGGCGCTGGCCGCGAAGGCGCGCTGACCGGGCGCTGCGGAACCAAGGCGCAAAACTTTCGCAGTGATTCCGTGCAACGGGGGCTTGTACCTGCGGACGACCCTCCTCTATAAGAGCCGCGCCGCCCTCCCTTTTTCGCGGCGTTTGTGAATCGGCGGACACCGAGAGCGCCTCTCGCAAGACGTTGCTCGCCACGCCGCGCCGACGCGATCTCCCGAGAGGCCCGAGACCCCACCCGAGTCCGCCCGCGCAATGCAGATCTTTCCCCGGTCGCTCAACAAGCTCCCGCTGATCCTCGGAGGCGTCGGCACCATCCTGCCGGCGCTGCTGATCGGCGCGATTTGGTACTACCTCACGCCGAAGAATTTCCAGGTCGGCTATGCCCCTACGCAACCGGTGCCTTACTCGCACCGGCTGCACGTCGGGCAGATGGGGATGGACTGTCGCTACTGCCACGCCAACGTCGAGGTCGCCGCGAAAGCGATGGTCCCTCCGACGCAGGTCTGCATGGGCTGTCACGCCATGATCAAGACCGACAGCGCGCGTCTCGCGCCGGTGCGCGCGAGCTGGGAGAGCGGAAAGCCCGTCGAGTGGGTGCAGATCCACAAGTTGCCTGACCACGCCTACTTCGATCACAGCGCGCACCTCGCCGCCGGCGTCGGCTGCGTCACGTGCCACGGGCGCATCGATCAGATGGAGGTCGTGCGCGCCGAGACGCCGCTCGGAATGGGCTGGTGCCTCGATTGCCACCGCGATCCGAAGCCGAATCTTCGGCCGAAGGATCAGATCACCAACATGGAGTGGAAGCCGGAGATGGCCGCGGGTTGGACCGCGCCCGACGTGCATCCGCCGCAGCATTGCTCGGGGTGTCACCGATGAGTCGCCGC
>JAQBQJ010000438.1 GCA_028287065.1 Labilithrix sp.
CGATCGCGTTCGCCTCGATGGGTGTTCCGCCGTCCGCGAAGGGACTCGGCGCGGTGACCCCAGTGTCCGGTGCAGCACCGTCGGCAGGGTCGAAACGTCCGCTCGTCGCGTCGCTCGCACCGCACGACGCGAGCGACATCGACGCGAGCACGACGCCCGTGCAGGCCGCGATGCCCGCACACGCGAAGAACCCGACGCGAACGACGACCTTCAGGGAGCCGCTCCGCCGTCGAGCGCTTCGCCGGTGCCCGCGTCCGTCTCGGTCGTGGGCTTCGGCTCGATCACGGGGACGGCGAGGAAGTGGAGCTTGCGGCGATCGTCGTCATCGACGCCGCCGTCCGCGAGCTTGGCGTTCGGATCGCCGAGCAGCAGCAGCGCGTAGTTCGAAGCCGCGGCGTAGTACGTGGGCGGCACGTCGCGCGGCGACGAGAGCTTCTGGATGCGCGCGAGCGACTCGTCGAACACCTTCGTGCCCGCGCCGGCATCGGCGCCGGGCGTCGCATCGACGAGGCTGACGCGGAAGCCGACCGACTCGTAGATCGCGATGTCCTGCGAGTTGTACGAGAGGGGAGCGGGCGTCTCGGGCGCCGGCTTGTCGCCGAAGAGCGGCGGGCTCGTGCTGACGGGCGCGAGCACCGCGCCCGGCGCAACGAGATCGCCGAACGTGACGACGACGTTGCGCCCCGCGCGCGTGCCTTCGAGCGGCTGCGAGAGGTTCACGACCTGCGCGGGGAGGATGCCGGGCGACGGCCGGTTTGCGCCCGGCAGCGTGATCTCCTTCACGCTGAGGTTCGACTTCGTCGGCGTCCAGTCCGCGCCGCACTCGGCGACGCTGTACTTCTTCACGACCGAGTCGCTCGGGCATCCGCGCACGACGAGGAGGTGCACGCCCGTGGAGAGATCGGTCTCCACCTTGCCGAGGTTCTGCGCGGCGGCCTTCAGGTTCGACGCGAGGAGGTTCTTGCACGTCGGGCCGTCGCCGCCGAACTGCGGGTAGAATGCACGGATCAGCGGCTCCTCGAAGAGGATGACCTCGCCCGGCGGGCCGTGGAGCGGTCCGAGGCGCACCGCGCTTCCGACGTCGACGCCGACGACGTTCGCCTCGGGCATGACGTCCGAGTCGGGCTGCGGGAGCAGATCGATCTCGTTCTCGAAGCAGAGTCGGAACGCCTGGGACTTCGCGGCGTGCACCAGGATGACGGCGTTGTCGACGGGCCCGAGGTCGGAGTTCTTCTCCGGAGAGGCCCCGGTGGCTCCGGCGCCCGCGTCGGGGCCGAAGCCGCCGCCCGCGCTCGGCGCGCTGTCGTTGCCGTCGCCGAACGAGCTCAGGGCAGAGTTCCCGCACGCGTACGACAGCCCGGACAGTGCGACCAGTACCGCCGAGACGAAGGCCGTCGTGCGCGTCATGCCTCCCAACGTAGCATCCGCCGCGCCAGCGCCCGGAGTTGCTTGCGACCGCCATTTGCCGAGGGATCGCGCGCCAGCGTGTGCCACCGCCATGACGCGCGAGTCATGGTCGCGAAGACGCCGAAGTAGTTGCGGAAGATCCCGCGGTCACGCATCCTTTGTCTGGTGTCGGAGGCCTTCGCGGGGATGATGGTGACGCCCAGCGTCAAGCTGGTACGCCCGCTCGGCGAAGGCGGCATGGGCGCCGTCTGGGTCGCGGAGCACCTCGCGCTGCACACGCAGGTCGTCGTGAAGTTCATCGCGAGCGGCCTCACGGGCAGCAAGGAAGCGCAGGATCGCTTCTCTCGAGAGGCCGCCGCTGCTTCGCAGGTGAAGAGCCCGCACGTCGTGCAGACGTTCGATCACGGCATCACCGACGACGGCGTCCCGTACATCGTCATGGAGCTGCTCGAGGGTCGCGACCTCGGGCAGTACCTCGAAGTAGAGGCGAAGGTCCCTCCCGATCTCGTCGTCGAGATCGTCGGTCAGCTCGCGCGCGCGCTCGATCGCGCGCACGAGAAGGGGATCATCCATCGCGACATCAAGCCGGGGAACATCTACCTCTGCGACGTCGGTCGCAGCGGCGAGGTGTTCGTGAAGCTCCTCGACTTCGGCATCGCGAAGGGCGTCGAGACGAGCGGCATCGCGAACCGTGTCGACAGCGGCACGAAGACCGGCTCGATGATCGGCTCGCCGTTCTACATGAGCCCCGAGCAGATCCTCGGGTCGAAGGACATCGATCACCGCAGCGACCTGTGGAGTGTCGGCGTCGTCACCTACGAGATGCTCACCGGCCGGAAGCCGTTCGACGCCGAGACGATGGGCGGCCTCGCCATCCGCATCCACAGCGAGCCGCTCCCGATTCCCACGGACGCGAACCCGGATCTGTCGCCGGCGGTCGACGCGTGGTTCGCGCGCGCGTGCGCTCGCGACGTCAACGCGCGCTACGCGTCCGCGAACGAGCTCGCCGTCGAGCTCGCACGTGCGCTCGGCGGACAGGTGCCGAAGTCGATCGACGGCGCGCCGCGGCTCAGCACGGGAAGCTCGGGCAAGCGCGTGGATCCGGTCGCGGCCACGCTCGTAGCCGGCGCGGCGACCGACGCCGGCGTCGTCCGCTCGCACACGCAGAGCCGCTCGCGCAGCCGTCTGCTCGTGCTGCTCGCGATCTTCGTCGTCGTGCCCCCCATGGCCTTCGTCGGCTTCCGTGCGTTCCTCAAGAAGGACACCGCGACCGCGCTCGTTCCATCCGATCACGTCGCGACCGCGAGCGGCGCCGCGAATCCGTCGAGCACGGCGAGCGCCACGCTCGCCACGACGGTCGCGGCGAGCACGACGGCGAGCGTCACACCGCCCGTCGAGGCTGCGTCGGCGGCCGCCGCCACGACGAAGCCTCCCGCACGCGGCACGCGCGGCAGGCCGCCCGCGACTCCCTCTTCTGCTCACGCTGTCGCCGCTTCTTCTTCTCCCTTGCCTTCGCCTCCCGTGACGTCGACTCCGACGCCTCGGCCGGCCACGAGTGGACATGACATCTTCTAGATCCACGCACACCCGCACGGTCGGTCTCGGATGCATTGCACTCTGCACGCTCCTCGCTGCGCCGGCATTCGCGCAGCGATCGGCGACCGACATCGAGACCGCTCGCCAGCTCTACAACCAGGGCGTCGAGCTCCGCGACAAGGGTGACATGAAGGGCGCGCTCGAGAAGCTGCGCGCCGCGCATGCGCTCGGCAACACGCCGATCACCGGCGTCGAGCTGTGCAAGACGCACGCGGCGCTCGCGCAGCCGGTCGAGGCGCGCGAGGTGTGCCTCGGGGTCGGCCGCATCCCGCCGCTCGCCGGCGAGACGGCACGCTCGCAGGACGCACGCAACGAGGCCGCGCGCATCGCCGAGGACATGCGCCCGAAGATCTCCATCGTGCGCCTCCATGTCACCGGCGTTCCGCAGGGCCGCGAGCCGATCGTCACGGTCGACGGCGCGCCCGTTCCGCTCGCCGCGCTCGGCGAGGCGCGCGCGGTCAATCCCGGCAAGCACGACGTGAGCGCGCGCGTCGGGAGCGGTGCCGAGACGCGCTCGCAGATCGACCTCGCGCCCGGTGAGACGAAGGACATCGCGCTGCCCGTGGTCGCACCGCCGCCCGAACCGACGCCCGTCACCGGGCCCGCATATCCACCAGGAGGAGGAGAGCGTCCACCTCCGAAGGAGCGGAGCAACGGCCTCGCCACCGCCGGCTTCGTCGTCGGCGGCGTCGGCCTAGCGATCGGCGCCATCACCGGCATCGTCGCGCTCTCCGACAAGTCCGACCTCGAAGAGAAGTGCACGAACAAGATCTGCGGCGTGTCCGATCACGACTCGCTCGACTCGGCGAAGCGGTGGGGCAACGTCTCGACGACGTTCTTCATCGTCGGCGGCGTCGGGCTCGTCGTCGGCCTCGTCGCGACGCTGAGCGCGCCGAGGTCGTCGTCGGCGCTCGCGCCGGTGCCTCCGCCCACGCGGAGAGCCGCAGCCCGCAGCATGACGGTCACGCCGGACGTCGGTCCGGGAGGGGTGGGCATCCATGGCGCGTTCTGATCGCCGCTCTCGCGCGACCGGGAGCCGCATCGCTCTCGCGCTCGCGATGGTCGTCGCGCTGCCCGCGGGCGTGGCATGCAACTCGCTGATCGGTCTCTCCGACTTCGAGAAGGGCCAGTGCGCCGGCGCACGTTGCCCGGACGAAGGCGGCCTGATCGATCAGCTCGTGGAAGGCGGCGACGGCGGCGCGCCCGACGCGCTGCCCGACGTGCGCGGCGCCGATCCGGTGTCGTGGGCGCAATGGCCGATGCCGAACTACGGCGCGAACGACAGCGGGCTTCCGCTCGCTTCGCCGCCGCTCGTGCTCAACGGCAACGGCACGGTGAGCGACCCCACGACGAAGCTCGTGTGGCGCTCGACGATCGCGCCCGGCGATCCGACGGCCGCCGAGGTCGAGGCGCTGTGCGCAGGTCTCGCCGACGGGCCGTGGCGCGCGCCGAAGCGCATCGAGCTCGTCACGCTCCTCGACTACTCGCAGAAGACCCCGTTCATCGACCGCACGAAATTCACCGACATGAAGAACTTCAAGGTGTGGACCACGTCGGAGGTGCGGCCCTTCGTGCCCGGCAAGGCCGATCAGCCGTACTGGGTCGTGAACTTCGAGACCGGCGCGGTCGAGCCGCTCGCCGGAGATCTCGCCGCGAAGGCGCTCTGCGTGAGGGCCAAGCTATGAGACGCAAGCTGCTTCCGCGCGCGGTGCTCGCCGCGATCCTCCTCGCGCTCCCGGCCGCCGCCGATGCGCCGAAAAATCCGCCGCAGTACGATCGCTTCGACAGTGACAGCGTGACGATCAGGGACCTCCGCACGAAGCTCGAATGGGATCGCAATGCGATCCATCCGGGAGGAACGCTGCCGATCGCGTTCTCGTACTGCGCGACGCTCGGCACGCTCCAGAGCTTGGGAAGGCTCCCGAGCATCAAGGAGCTCCTGACGATCCTCGACGAGGAGCCGGACACTCGCTACGAGTTCGGGCACTTCGTCACCAAGTTCATCGACGCGCCTGCGTTCGGCGACGCGCCGGTCGATCTGCCGTACTGGTCGAGCACCCCGGCGCCCGGCAACAAGTTCTGGACGCTGAGCTTCAACACCGGTCTCATGGAAGCCCGCGCGAGCTCGGAGAACGCGCACGCCCGCTGCGTCCGCTGATCGCGAAAGGCGCGGTTTTCGTCATCGGCGGTGCTTCTCGGCGGCCTCCGGGAGTGGCAGAGTACGCGCCTCATGGCCGAGATCGCTCCCCTCACACCCCTTCGCTACGACCTCGCACGCCTCGCCTCGTCAGGAGATGGCGGAGACGGAAGTCTCGCGTCGGTCGTCGCGCCACCGTACGACGTGATCGACGCGACCCAGCGAGCCGAGCTCGCCGCGCGACATCCGAACAACGTCGTGAAGTTGATCCTCCCCGACGGCGAGGGTGACGAGAAGTATCGCCACGCGGGCGATCTCCTCATGGCGTGGCGCACGGAAGGCGCGCTCGTGCGCGACGACGTCCCGGCTTTCTATCGCTACGACCAAACCTTCACGCCGCCCGGCACGCCCGGCGCGAAGCCGATCACGCGTCGCGGTTTCCTCGGCCTCGTGAAGCTCGTGGCGCTCGACAAGGGCATCGTCCTCCCGCACGAGCGCACGCTCTCCGGCCCGAAGGAAGATCGCCTGAAGCTGTTCCGCGCGACGCGCACGAACCTGTCGCCCGGCTTCATGCTCTATCGCGATCCGGCCCGCGCCCTCGATGCGGCATTGGAGCGCGCCAGCGAGCTCGCCTCGTTCGACACGGCGGACGGCATCCATCACGCGCTCGCGAAGATCACCGACGCCGAGGCGATGCGCACCATCGTCCAGGGCATCGCGAAATCGTCGCTGCTGATCGCCGACGGCCATCATCGCTACGAGACGGCCTTCCGCTACATGGAGGAGACGACCAGCGGCGGCGCCGCTCGGCCCGAGCACCAGTACTTCATGGTGTTCTTCGCGAACGGCGACGATCCGAACCTCGTCGTGTTCCCGACGCACCGGCATATCCACTCGCTGCCGAAGTTCGACTTCGAGGAGCTATGCAACAGCGCCGCAGCTCTCTTCGACGTGACGCGTCTTCCCGGAGGCGCGTCGGCGCACGTGCTCACGGCCGCGCTCGCCGATGCCGGCAAGAAGGCGCCGAGCCTGGTCGCGTGCTCGGGCGACGGAAAGGCGGCGTTGTTGTCGCTGAAGAACGGCGCCGACCTCGCCGCTCATCCGATCCTCGGCAAGCGCCCCGAGCCGCTCCGCCGTACCGACGTCGCCATCCTCCACATGGGAGTGCTCGAGCCGATGCTCGGAATCACGCCCGAGGCGCAGGCGGCGAAGACGAACATCTACTACCCTCAAGATGCCGTGGCGGCGCTCGGCGAGCTTCGCTCCGGGAAGGGGCAGGTCCTCTTCCTCATGAACGCGACACCGGTCGCGCAGGTCCGCGAGGTGGCGGAGGCCGGCGAGGTCATGCCGCAGAAGAGCACCTTCTTCTATCCGAAGGTGCTGACCGGCTTGTGCATCCACACGCTCGAGCCCACGCGCTCGGTCGCGGGCGCGAGCTGACGAGGAAACGACGACGGCTGAGGCGCTGTCGGAATTCCGGCACTACCCATGCCCGATGTGGGTGACTAACGTTATCAACTTGGCGCTCGGAAACCCCTAGGAGCGCCCCGAAGCACGCGATAAGACGGAAGATAGACGTAAGCGAATCCCAGGCTCGGAAGCAGCGAGCCTCTGTGAGGTAAGAGAATATGTCCGAGAAGAAGGGCTCTGGCGGAGCACGCAGCGAGAAGGACGACGAGGCGGTCCAGTTCGGCGACGAGCTGCCGGTCCTCCCGATCCGCAATGCCGTCCTGTTCCCCGGCGCGGTGGCTCCATTCGACGTGGGGCGTGAGAAGTCCGTCGCCCTCGTCGAGGATGTCGACAACTTCCCGTCACCCGTCATCGCGATCTTCGCGCAGAAGGATCCCGCGACCGACGATCCGCAGGCCGACGAGCTGCATCAGGTGGGCTGCGCGGCGCGCGTTCTCAAGGCGCTGAAACACAGCTCCGGCAACTACTCGCTGATCCTGCAGGGGCTCACGCGCATCAAGCTCGAAACCGTCACGCAGACCGCGCCTTATCTCAAGGCGAAGGTGAAGAAGCTCGAAGAGAGCGGCGTCGACGACGACGAGGCCGAGGCGCTCTCCATGAGCCTCCGCGACATCGCGAAGCAGGTCATCCAGCTGATGCCGGAGCTGCCGCGCGAAGCGGGCTCGCTCATCGACTCGATCACGGCGCCCGGCGCGCTCGCGGATCTCGTCGCGGCGAACCTCGATGCGCCGGTGGAAGAGAAGGCGCAGCTGCTCGAGACCGTCGACGCGAAGGAGCGCATTCGCAAGGTGCTGCGCCTCCTCACGCGCCAGCTCGAGATCCTCAAGATGCGCGAGCGCATCAACTCCCAGATCAAAGAGGAGATGGGGAAGAACCAGCGCGAGTACGTCCTCCGCCAGCAGCTGAAGGCGATCAAGGAGGAGCTTGGCGAGGACGAAGGCGATCAGGGCGATCTCGACGGCATCGAGGAGCGCATCGCGAAGGCGCAGCTCCCGACCGAGGCCGAAGGCGTCGCGAAGAAGCAGCTGAAGCGCCTGCGCAACATGCAGGTCGGCTCGGCCGAGTACACGGTCGTCCGTACGTACCTCGACTGGATCCTCGATCTGCCGTGGCACGTGCAGACGCCCGACAACCTCGAGATCGCCGCGGTCCGCAAGGTCCTCGACGAGGACCACTACGGCCTCGAGAAGGTCAAGAAGCGCATCCTCGAGTACCTCGCCGTCCGGAAGCTGAAGAAGGACAAGAAGGGCCCGATCCTCTGTCTCATCGGCCCGCCCGGCGTCGGCAAGACCTCGCTCGGCCGCTCGATCGCGCGCTCGCTCGGTCGCAAGTTCCACCGCATCTCGCTCGGCGGCGTGCACGACGAAGCCGCCATCCGCGGTCACCGCCGTACGTACGTCGGCGCGCTGCCCGGACAGATCATCCAGGGCATGAAGAAGGTCGGGACGATCAACCCGGTCTTCATGCTCGACGAGGTCGACAAGATCGGCCACGACTTCCGCGGCGACCCCGCGGCGGCGCTCCTCGAGGTCCTCGACCCCGAGCAGAACAACACGTTCGCCGATCACTACCTCGAGATCCCGTACGATCTGTCGAACGTGATGTTCGTCGCGACCGCGAACGTCGCCGACCCGATCCCGCCTCCGCTGCGTGACCGCATGGAGATCCTCGAGATCCCCGGCTACACGCGCAACGAGAAGCTCGCCATCGCGCGCCAGCACTTGATCCCCAAGCAGATCGAGGAGCACGGCATCACGAAGGAGATGCTCGACATCCAGGACGGCGCGGTCGACTCGATCATCGACCACTACACGCGCGAGGCCGGCGTTCGTACCCTCGAGCGTCAGGTCGCGAGCGTCATCCGCGGCGTGGCCGTGAAGATCGCCGAGGGCGATCTCACCCCGCGTCAGATCAAGGACGAAGAAGGCGTCATCGAGTTCCTCGGCGCGCCCCGCTACACGAGCGAAGTCGCCGAGCGCACCGAAGAGCCGGGCGTCGCGACGGGCCTCGCGTGGACGAGCGTCGGTGGAGAGATCCTCTTCATCGAGGCGACGAAGATGTTCGGGTCGGGCAAGCTGCAGCTCACCGGGCAGCTCGGCGACGTCATGAAGGAGTCCGCGCAGGCGGCTCTCTCGTACGTCCGCACGAACTCGGAGCGCTTCGGCATCCCGAAGGACTTCCTCGAGAAGAGCGACATCCACATCCACATCCCCGCGGGCGGCATGCCGAAGGACGGACCGTCCGCCGGCGTAACGATGTTCACCGCGCTCGTCTCGATGCTCACGGGCGTTCGCGTCCGTCACGACGTCGCGATGACGGGTGAGATCACGCTGCGCGGCCGCGTGCTGCCCATCGGCGGTCTCAAGGAGAAGGTCCTCGCGGCACACCGCGCAGGCATCAAGCGCGTGCTAATCCCCGAGCGCAACAAGGCGGACCTCGACGAGGTGCCGGCCGAGATCAAGAACGAGCTCGAGTTCATCGCGTGCACGAAGATGGACCAGGTGCTCGAGGCGGCGCTCGAGGACAAGCTGACACCGAAGCCCGCGAGCGAGACTCCGGTCGTTACTCCGAACTGAAACCGATCGACCCCGGCATGAATGCCGGGGCATCCTTTTCGGTCTCGCTCACAATCCCGCTGCCGCCCGTAGGTGTGACCCGCCTGCGGGCGTCGGCGTTTTGTGGGGTCCGCCACTTGTAGGCGCACGTAAGCCATCTCGGTGCGACTTGCCGCGCTGGACGTGGCGTGAGGAACCCTTCACGATCGGTACGTGCTCGACGGGGATGGCTTCGGCTTGCCTTCGATCGTCCTCGAAGAGGGCGCGTTGCTGGCGCGGAAGTACCGCCTCACACGCCCCGCGGGCTTCGGCGGGATGGCTCAGCTCTGGGTCGCGACGAACCAGGCCACCGGGGCCGAGGTCTGCATCAAGATCCTCGTGCCGGAGGGCAGCGACGACGAGTCGGTCGAGCGATTCCGCCGCGAGGCCCACGCCG
Organism: Labilithrix sp.; assembly: GCA_028287065.1. Classification (GTDB taxonomy): domain Bacteria; phylum Myxococcota_A; class Polyangia; order Polyangiales; family Polyangiaceae; genus Labilithrix. Next base: position 9,602 of record JAQBQJ010000438.1, read on the forward strand.
GCGCGCGCCTGAATCATCGCGCGATCGTCCGCGTGTTCGATCTCGTCGAGCTCGGCGCAGACGGCGAGGCGACGAGCGAGAAGCCCGCCGCGCTCGCGATCGTGATGGAGCTGCTGCACGGCGAGACGCTCGGCGACTACCTGATGAAGAAGGGGAAGCTGCCGCTCGAAGAGGCGGTCGATCTCGCGCTTCCGTTCCTTTCGGCGCTCGCGCACGCGCACCGTGCCGGCGTGGTGCATCGCGACCTGAAGCCGGACAACATCTTCCTCGCGACCGATCCCGACGGGCACACCATCCCGAAGGTGCTCGACTTCGGCGTGTCGAAGATGGCTCCGGCCGGCGATGCGGCCGTGCGGCCCGCGAGCTCGAAACCGCTCACGCTCGACGGAGTGATGCTCGGCACGCCGAGCTACATGTCTCCGGAGCAGGCGCGCGGCGCGCGCGACCTCGATGCCCGGAGCGACGTGTTCTCCGCGGGCATCCTCTTCTACATGATGCTCGCGGGGAAGAACCCGTTCGAGAGCGAGAATTTCCACTCCGTCGTGGCGGCGATCATCCATCGCGAGCCGGTACGGTTGACGGAGGTACCGGAGCCGATCTGGGACGTCCTCGCAAAGGCGCTCGCGAAGGATCCGCAGGCGCGGTTCGCCGATGCGACCGAGCTCGGGATCGCGCTGCGCAGGGCAGCAGGCAGGTCGACGGCGACGGACTCGGGCGCGTTCCCTGCGGCCGCCGTACCCGCGAGCGTTCGCAGCATCGCGAAGCCGCTCGGCGGCGATTCGCACGTCTCGGTGCCGCCGGTCGGCAACGCGGAGCTCGGCGACTCGTCGACGGGCAGCACACCGTCGAGAAGGGCGTCGCCGGCCGCGAGGCAGCGTGCTCTGCGGATCGTCGGCGCGGTCGTCGCAGCTTCGGTTGCTCTGTCCGTCGTCGCGCTCGTTCGCGGTCCCGGGGGAGCGCCGGCGTCGGGCGGCGCGAGCGCGCCGAGCGCGGGTCCGGCCGCGAGCGCGACGCCGGCGACCACCGCGACCTCGGAGCCTGCGCCGACTGCGACGACCGCCACTGCGACGACGACCGCGACCGCAACGGCGACCGCGCTGGCCGCACCGAGCACGGCGAGCGCGGGCACCGACGCCGGTGCTGCGGCGATGAAGACGGGAACGGGCACGGGCGCGAAGAAGAAGGACCCATCGCGCGACACGCCGACGCCGTACGACTCGGCGACGGCTCCGAGCGGGCCGCTCAAGGAGCCGGCGCTCGTGCGCGACCCGGGCTTCTGATCGAGCGATCCCGTCGGGCCGGAGGCAGCGTACTATCGACCCCATGATCAGGGTCGGTCTGCTCGGCTGTGGAACCGTCGGCGGCGGCGTCATCCAGCTGCTTCGTGCGAATGCTTCGTATCTCGAGGCGCGCGTCGGCGCTCCCATCGACATCGTGCGCGTGCTCGTTCGCGATCCCGACAAGGAGCGCGTCGCGGAGCTCGATCGGGCGCGTCTCACGACCGATCCCGAGGCGGTGCTCGGCGATGCGTCGCTCGACGTGATCGTCGAGGTGATGGGCGGCGTCGATCCGGCGCGCGGGTATCTCACGCGGGCGATCGATGCCGGCAAGCAGATCGTGACCGCGAACAAGATGCTCCTCGCGATCCACGGCGGCGAGCTGCTCGAGCGCGCGAAGAAGCGCGGCGTCGACCTCGCCTTCGAGGGCGCCGTGGGTGGCGGCATCCCGGTCATCCGCGTGCTGCGCGATGCGCTCGCGAGCGACACGATCGCAAGCCTGTCGGGGATCGTGAACGGGACGTCGAACTACATCCTCACGCGGATGCGTCAGGACGGTTTGTCGTTCGAAGCGGCGCTGAAGGAAGCGCAGGCCAAGGGTTATGCAGAGGCGGATCCCGGGCTCGACGTCGACGGCGGCGATGCCGCGCACAAGCTCGTCGTGCTCGCGATGCTCGCGTTCGGTGCGCGTCTCGATGGCGCGCAGATCCCGACGGAGGGCATCCGCGGCGTCGAGCCGGTCGACCACGCGTTCGCCGAGCGGTTCGGTTACGTCGTGAAGCACCTCGCGGTGGCGAAGGACAAGGGTGGTGGTGCCGGCGCGGGCGCGCTCGAGCTGCGCGTTCATCCGGCGCTGGTCGCGAAGGATGCGCCGCTCGCGAACATCAACGGCGTGCTCAACGCGATCGCGGTCGAAGGACGGGCGCTCGGACCGTGTCTGCTGTCGGGGCGCGGCGCCGGCGACATGCCGACGGCGGTGAGCGTGGTGGCGGACGTCGTCGACGTGGCGATCGCGAAGAAGAGCGGCGTGTCGGGCCAGAGCACGCGGGCGATCCGGCTCGCGTCGCGCGCGGTGGCGCCGCTCGCCGACGTCGAGTCGCGGTACTACTTCCGGTTCTCGGTGTACGACCGTCCCGGCGTGCTGGCGCGCATCACGGGCGCGCTCGGCGAGCGCGGCGTGTCGATCGAGCAGCTCGTGCAACAGGGTAGGGGATCGGAGGACGTGCCGGTCGACGTCGTGATGCTCACGCACGAGACGAAGGAATCGGCCGTGCAGGCCGCGCTGAACGCGATCGGCGCGAGCGACTACGTCGCGAAGCCGCCGCGGATGATTCGAGTGCTGAGCTGAGCTGAGCATCGAGGCGGACGTGCGCGCGGAGTGTTCCGTGCCATACTGAGGGATCGATGAAAATTCAGCTTCGTCGCTTTGGGGCGTGTGTGGCGGTCGTGGTGGGGCTGGTCGTGTCGTGCTTCACGGGCCCGGCCGAAGCGGACGAGAGCGTCGCGCTGAGCGCCGGAAGCGAGGCGAGCAGCGTGGGCGAGAAGATGCCCGGGTGCACCCCGAAGCCCAAGTGCTGCATCATCTGCAGCCACATGGGCAAGGCGTGCGGCAACGGCTGCATCGAAAAAGAGAAGGCCTGCCACAAGAAGGACCGAGGCTGCGCGTGCGAGGTCGACGAAGTCTGCCCGACGCCGTGACCGGAACCAAGGACCGCCACCGGAACTAAGGACGGTCGCCGGAACTAAGGACGGGAGAAAGGAACCCTCGGTTAGAGGTCGACTTGGTCGGCTGGGCCCGCTTCGCTGCCCAGGAAGCGGGAGGCGGTTTCGTCGAAGCTCTTCGGGAGGTCCGTGACCAGGAGCTTCACGCTGCCCGGGCCGAGCGAGGCGTCGCGGAGGAGCGCCCGCGACTCGAGGAACCGAGCGACCTCGCTCGCGACCGCCTTCGCGCTGTCGATGATCTGCACGTGGTCGCCCATCATGGCTTTCGCCTCGGACTCGATCACCGGATAGAGCAGCGGATAATGCGTGCAGCCCAGCACGATCACGTCGACGCCCGCACGCGCCAGCGGCTCCAGGTAGCGTCGCACCGCGAGCCTCGGGACGTCGCCGTCCGTCCAGCCCTCCTCCGCGAGCGGGACCAGGAGCGGCGCGGCCTGGCCGTACGTCTCGATGCGCGTCGAGCACGCGGACACCGCGCGCGGATACGCGCCCGACGCGATCGTGCCGGCCGTCGCCAGCACGCCGACCTTGAACGTGCGCGTCGCCTCCGCCGCCGCTCGCGCGCCCGGCTCGATCACGCCCAGCACCGGCAAGTCGAGCTCGACGCGCAGGCGCTCCGGCGCGACCGCGCTCACCGTGTTGCACGCGATGACGATCGCCTTCACGCCCCGCGCGACCAGATGATTCGCGCACGTCAGCGCATAACGCGTCACGGTCGCCGGCCCCTTCGTGCCGTACGGCACGCGCGCCGTGTCGCCGAGATACACGATCTCCTCGTAGGGCAGCGCCGCACGGAGCGCACGCACGACCGTGAGGCCACCCAGCCCCGAGTCGAAGACCCCCAGGGGCGCAGGCTTCATGCCTGCGCCGTGAGCAGCAGCTCGAGCACCGCCATGCGCACCGCGACGCCCGCTTCGACCTGCTCCAGGATGATGCTCTGCTTGCCGTCCGCGATGCGCGTGTCGATCTCGACGCCGCGGTTCATCGGTCCCGGATGCATGACGATCGCGTCCGGCTTCGCTCGCGCCAGGATCGCGGCGTTGAGCCCGAACGTCCGCCCGTACTCGCGCGTGGTCGACATCATCGCGCCGGCGAGCCGCTCGCTCTGCACGCGGAGCATCATCACGACGTCCGCGCCTTCGACCGCCGCATCGAGGCGCGGCACGACCTTCACCGTCGGACCAATCGTCTCCGCCGCGATCGGCATCAGCGTGCGCGGCGCGCACAGCCTCACTTCAGCGCCCTTTTTCCCCAGGAGCAGCGCGTTCGAGCGCGCCACGCGCGAGTGCGCGATGTCCCCGCAGATCGCGACGACCAGGCCCTCGAGCTTGCCCTTCTCGCGCTTCATCATGAAGGCATCGAGCAGCGCCTGCGTGGGATGCTCGTGCGCGCCGTCGCCGGCGTTGACGATCCGCGCGTGCTCGAGCCGCTTCGCGAGGAACGCCGGCGCACCGGAGCTCGCGTGGCGCACGACCATGGCGTCCGCGCGCATGGCCTCGAGGTTCTTCGCCGTGTCGAGGAGCGTCTCGCCCTTGGTCACGCTCGACAGCGCCGGGCTCACGTTCACGACGTCTGCGCCGAGCCGCTGCGCCGCCATCTCGAACGACGTGCGCGTGCGGGTCGACGCCTCGAAGAAAAGGTTGATGATCGTCCGGCCGCGCAAGACCGACGCCTTCTTCTCCGTCTGACGCGACAGCGCGTGCCACTGCTCCGCGTGCTGGAGGACGGTGTCGATGTCCTCGCTCGAGAGGTCCTCGATCCCCAGCAGATGGCGATGCGTCCACATCCCGACCGCTTCGTACCACGTTCGACGCTAATTCAGGTACCGCTTGTCCTTCGGGGGCTTGCGGTTCTTCAGGTCTTCGTCGAGGCCGCCCTGCACGATGCGGAGCGGCGGGCCGCCCTTCGACGCGCGCTTCGGGGCACGCGGGCGATCGCTGCCGCCGGTGATCGACTCGACCGTGAGCGTGTGACCCTTGCGCCGCAGCAGCGCGAGCTTCATGCGGAGCCACATCGAGCGCACGGGCGACGGAGTCCCGCCGTACATCAGGCCCGCGAGGATGCCGCCGAACGGCGCGGCCGCGCCTTCGGGAGCGCCCTGATTGAAGAGGACCGCGAGGACCGCGAAGCCGATCGTGATCCAGAAGAGCACCTTGCCGCTGATGGGCAAGAAGAAGAACAGGCGGATCTGCCGCGTCGCGTTCTCCTTCGACCACGCGATCGCCGTCGCGGTGATGGCCGCCATGGGCCCGAGCGTGAGCGCCGGGTGGAAGATCCCCTGCGGAACGGGGAGCTGATCGATCGCGAGCACCGTGAGGTTGCCCATGACGACGCTCACGGCGAGGAACCGGAGCATGCGCGCGCCGCCCCACTTCTTCTCGAGGTCCGTCGTGAGGAAATACAGACCCACGAGCGACCACAGCGCGTGGCTGAAGTTCTGCGGGCTCGTGAGCACGCCCGAGGTGAGCAGCGTCCAGAATTTCCACGGCTCGTGCGGGAACTGGTGCGGCTGGAAGACGAGCCACCCGAAGATCTGCTCGCCGAGCGCGCCGGGCGCCCAGTTGACGACGATCGCTCCGACGATCGCGAGGGCGGCAATGGTGATGAGCACGGCCTTGAGGGCGCGACCTGGCCGCGGGAACGCAGCCGAAACCACCTCGCCGGGCTCTCTCATCCTCTAGTGACTGTAGTTTCGTGGGCAGCGGGCGGCAAGGAGCGCCGGACGGCGTGCACCCGGCGTCATCACGCGGGCTCGGAAAAGAAGGCTGCCCGCGCGCGCAGCTCTCAAGGAATCGGCTGGCAGACAGCCGAGCTCGTGATGCCCGGGCTCGTCTCCGCGCCGCAGGTCGTCTGGCCGAGGGCGGTGCCGTCGGCGCGCAGGAGCGCGACCTCGATCGTGTATGACGCCGGCGCATCCGCGGGCGAGACCGTGATCGTGATGGGCTCGATGCCCTTGTCGGTGAGGTGGCTGCAGCGAGCCTCGGTGATGGCGCCGAGCGCGCCGCCGGCGCCGGACCGATAGCGGACCGAAGCGTAGTCCGTGTCGCAAACGACCACGCCGCCGTCGCCGCGCGCGAACGATCCCGCCGAGAGCACGACCGTCGCCGGCTGTGCCGGCGTACCGAACGCGCCGGTGCCCACCGAGAACGGCTTGCACACCGCGAGCGACTGTACCTCCGGGATCTGCTGCGCGGTGCAGGTCGTCGTGAGCGTCGGGTTCGTCCGCGGCAGCGCGGTCGGATTCACCGCGGCAGGTTTCACCACCGCGTCGCCGCCGGCAGCCTGGTACGCGGCCTCGTTGTACGCGTAGACCTGCACGTCGTACTCGAAGCTGTTCGCGCTCGCCGGAAGGCTCACGAACTGCGCGTCGCTGAAGCAGTCGTACACGTTGCCCGCGATGAACACGTCGAACGTACCGGTCGAGCTCGGATTGCGACCGAGGATCACGACGGCGTACTTGAAGATCTGCGTGGTCCCGCGGCCGCAGCCGCGGGAGGCGGTCAGGCTCTCCGCGCGGATCGTGACGCCGGTGATGGGCGAGAGCGTGTCCGACGTGCCGGTCCCGCTGCAGGCCAAAAGCAGCGAGAAAATAGCGACAAAGAGCAAACGCGCGCGGAACACCCCAGCCTTTTACGATCGTACCGCCTCGCACACAAACGGTTCGTGCAAACGGGCTTTGACAGCGCGGAACGGACGGGATGATAAGGGTCGCATGAACGGCGTTGCCTCGACCCTCCGCTTCGACTTCCTCGCAGCGCACGCGGCCCCCGCAGCCGCCGCCGGAGACCCGCCCAAGCTCGACCCGATGGCGCTCGTCCTGCACGCGTCGATCCCCGTGAAGCTGGTGATCATCGTGCTGGTCGCGTTTTCGCTGCTCTGCTGGGTCGTGATCTTCGCGAAGGCGCTGCACATCGCGCGCGCGCGCAGCGACTCGGCGCGGTTCATGAAGGCCTTCGACACCGCTGGCACCCTCGACGGCCTGGCGCAGCAGGGCCTCTCGAATTTCCGTGGCTCGCCGTTCGCGCGTATTTTCGCGACCGGTTACGACGAGATGGTCCGCCTCACGAAGGGCGAGCGCGGCAAGCGCCTCGACGAGGCGCAGGGCACGCACGTCGAGAGCATCACGCGTCGTGCTGCCGCTGCGGAAGTGACGCACCTCGAGTCGTGGATGAGCCTCCTCGGCACGATCGGGTCGACGGCGCCGTTCATCGGCCTGTTCGGCACGGTCTACGGAATCATGGACGCGTTCCTCAGCATCGGAAACCAGCAGAGCGCGAACCTCCCGGTCGTCGCGCCGAAGATCGCCGAGGCGCTCATCGCGACCGCGATCGGTCTCGTCGCGGCCATCCCGAGCGTCATGGCGTACAACTTCTTCGCGCGCCGCGTCGGCGAGCTCTCGGACGTGATGGAGAGCTTCGCACTCGACGTCGCGTCACGCGCCAAGCTCGGAGGCGTCTGACATGGCGATGGCGGCGGGAGGCGGGGCGGGCCGCGGGCGCCGTCGTCTCGGAGGGCTCAACGAGATCAACGTGACGCCGCTCATCGACGTCATGCTCGTTCTCCTCGTCATCTTCATGGTGACCGCGCCGCTCCTCACGACCGGCGTGCAGGTCGAACTCCCGAAGGTGAAGAGCGCGCCGATGCAGATGGACGACGCGAAGCTCCTCGTGATCATCACCGCCGACGAGCACGTGTACCTCGGCAAGGACGAAATCACGCAGGCCCTCGACGACAAGCTCCGGACCAACGCGCGCCTCCAGGAAGAGAAGGAGCTCTACGTGCAGGCCGACGAGAACGTGAAGTACGGCGCCGTGCTCCGTGTCATGGCTGCCGCACGTGCGGCAGGCGTCGAGAAGCTCGGCATGATCACGGATCCGATGGTCGTCAAGTAGCGACGGGGCCAGAAATTACGAGATCGACGCGGGCTTAGGTCCGTCCGACATCGTGGAGTAGAGTTCGGTCGCTCGATCTTATGAAGCTTCCCGGCGTCCCTTATCAGCCTCGCTACACCGCGGACGAGCTCGTCCTCGGCGTCGTCGTGGCCGCCGCGCTTCACCTCCTCGCGGTGGGGCCGTTCGTCGCGAAGGCGATATGGCCGAGCATCGGCGCCGAAGAAGAGAAGCCGCTCGTCGCGCGTCCGGTCATCCAGGCCTCGCTCCTGAAGCTCGGGAAGCCGATCGATCCGAAGAAGCTCCCCGATCGCTTCGTGCCCCAGGCGCGCACCGCGCCGAAGAAGCAGGTGGTCGCGTCGCAGGAAGATCCCGGGCCGAAGAAGCCCGACGCCGGCGTGCCCCCGCCGCCGCCGAACACCCACGACTCGGATCTCGCGAACCTGATCGCGAAGACCGATCCCTTCGCGGAGGACGGCGGCAAGGCGCGTCCCGAAGAAGGGCATGCGTCCGGCATCGACGGCGGCCAGGAGACGGACCCGAACAAGGTCAAAGCCGGGGACATGTACGCCGCGCAGCTCGGGCAGTTCTTCTCCGAGCGCAATCACGTCCCGACGATCATCTCCGTCGGCGAGGCGCGGCGGCTCTGCGTGGTCTTCGAGATCCGCCTCGGTCCGACCATGCGCATCTTCCACGTTCGCCAGGAGCCCGTGAAGGCCAGCGGCAACCCGATGTTCGACGACTCGGCGCGCGCCATGCTGCTCAAGCTCCTCGAGGACAGCACTCCGCTTCCGACACCCCCGAAGGAAGTCGACGAGCAATACCGTTCACGCAAGGTACAGCTCTCGATCCTCGGCGATCCCCACGGAGACGCTTCGCGATGCAAGTGA
>JAQBQJ010000021.1 GCA_028287065.1 Labilithrix sp.
GGAGCACGGCGGCGACACCGAAGCTCTTCAGGTCTTCGCGCAGAGCATCGAGTCTGAGGGCGGTGTCTTGCATGCGATCTCGGGAGACAGCATATCACGCGGACCCTCATTTCAAGGGGCAACGCGCTCGACGAACTTGCGAAGCCGTCGCCATACGACGAGCGGGATCTCGTGACCTTGCTCGAACGGAACCCAGGTGACGTCCGCGCCGGCCTCGACGAGGCAGTCCTTGAGCGCGGTGCCGGCGGAGAACGCGAGATCCGGGTCGGCGGTACCGTGACTGACCAGCATCGGTAGACCCCGGACGTTGCCTGCGGCGAGGAACGGTCGCCACTCGTCGAACGCGAGCCGCGACGCGGAGAGCAGCGCGACACCCGCGACGGGCCGCGGCGAGCGGAGGAGCGTGTCGCACGTGAGCATGGCGCCTTGCGAGAAGCCGCCGACCACGACGGGTCGTCCGCCCGAATCGGCGATCACCTCATCGAGGAATGCGCCGAGGGCCGCGCGTGCGTCCGCGAGGTCGGGCGGGTACTGCACCGCAAAGTCGCGCGGCCCGCGGGCGATGGCTTCGTCGCGGAGCTCGGGATCGATGTGCCACCACGCGCGACCGCGCGGCAAGGCGACGCGCGGCGCCTCCGGGAAGAGGAACCAGGCCGGCAGTCCGAGCGAGTGCGCGAACGGCGACAGATCGGCGGGCTCCATCTGGAAGCCGTGGGACAGGACGACGATCGCGCGCGCGCCCTCGCGATCGCCGACGGCGATCACGCGGCGTCCGCCGACCTCGAGGATCGTCTCGGGCAGCGTCACGGCTTCTGCTGCGGGAGCTCGGCTGCGAGCGCCGCCGTGAGCACCCTCGCGAGCGGCGCGTGCGACCACATCGGCGTGAACGTGTGATCCGGGCCGTGGACCTCGTCGATCACGACACGCCCCTTTTTCCGGAGCGACACGAGCGCCGAGCCGGCTTGATCGGCGAGGAGCTGCCGGCCCGGATCGCCGCCCGCGAAGACGAAGCGCTGCGCCACGTTGCGCTTCGCGAGGATGTCGAGCTCGACGCCGACGTCGTCCTTCCACGGCATGTTCAGCAGGCGCGAAGCGTCGCGGACGCGATCGCGCATGCGACCGAGCATGCGACGGCCGACGGTCTCGAGCGCGCGACGCACCGGGACCTGGCCGAGGAGGAGCTTCTTCCACTTCGCAGGATTCAACGCGGCGCGCTGGTAGCTGTCGGCCTCGGACACGACGCGGAACGCCGGGAAGTCGAGCGGCGTGTCGGGCGTCCAGAAGAACGTGAGCGGATTGATCGCGATGATGCCCGAGACGTCCTGACCGGCGACCGCGCCCTTCATCGCGTGATACGCGCCCGAGCAGAGCCCCACGCTCCAGACCGAGGTCACGTTCGGCTGCTTGCGCAGCCAGGCCACCGCCGCGCCCACGTCCTCGAGCGCGCGCGGGCTGTAGACCATGTTCTCGACCTCGCCGGCGCGCGTGGGACTCTCGCCGATGCCGCTGATGTCGAGACGGAGCACGTGATCGCCCGCGGCCGCCCAGCGTCGTGCGAGCGCGACGTAGAGTCGGTTGGGTCCGATGTGATGGATCGCTCCGGCGTTGAGGAGCAGCACCGCGCGTCCCGACGACGCGGCCGAGAGCGGCGTCGTGAGCACACCGAACACGTGACGCGCAGGATCGACGAACACGGAGCGCTCGACCACGTCGGAATGCGCGGCGCGCGGCTCCGGATCGATCGCTTTGCGCGCCGGAGTCGATGACGCGCGCTGCGCGCGGGGCTCCGCGACCCGCGCCGCCAGCCACGCGTTCGCGGCGCGGATCATCTCCTCGGGGACCTGCTCCTTGATGTCGACGTAGCCAGGCAACTGCTGCGCATCGACGACGGCGCCCTGGCTCTGGAGATGGGCGATCCAGGGGCCGGCGCTCGGCAGATCGGAGCGATCGAGGACGAGGACGTGCTTCGCCGGCGGCTCGGGCAGCTTCACGAGATCGACCTTCGTGAGCGCGGCGCGCGTCGCGGAATACACGCCGAAGCCGTGCGTCTCCTGGCCGCCTTCGTCGACCTCCGTGTCGGACGGCACGTCGGCGGGTCGCTCGCGCAGGCCGAGCGCGCCCTGGAGCAGCTTCAGCTCGCGGAGGTACACCCTTCCGCTCACGACCGGCGCGATCGCGATCAGCCCGGAGACATCGAGGTCCTTCGCCGCGAGCGAGGCGATCAGCGAGCCGAGACGCAGGCCGAGCAGCCACACGCGCTGAACGCCGCAGGTCTCGCGCAAGGTGCGCGCCGCCTCGCGCGTGCTCGCGAGCCATGCGTCGAGGCGATCGGGATCGCGATCGTCGCCGGCCGAGTCGCCGGTGCCGTCGTAGTCGAAGCGGATCGTCGCGATTCCGGCGGACGCGAAGCTCTCCGCGAAACGACGGAGCGCGCGATGCGCGTTGATCGCCTCGTACCCGAACGGGTTGCACACGACGACGCCGTCCGTCGCATCGCCGGCTGCGCCATGTATCCATCCCGAGAGCGGGCGCGCTCGTGGACCGAAGAAGAGTGGCTCGGCGCGGGGAGCAGTCACGCGGGTATCACGACGGAAATAGCACTCTCGGCGTTCAGCGGCAGGACGCTCACGCGCGGCGTGCGGGGCGTGCCCGGGGAGAGCCGCCCAGTTGCCTTAGCATCGACGCGCCGCAGGCGGAGCGTGCGACGCGCGCCGGGCGCCAGATGGAAGAAGTCGTCGTCCGGAGCCCAGCCGTCGGCCTCGACGGCGATCGACTGGGCGAAGCCTCGCGTCGCCACGGTGAGCGTGACGACGTGGTCGGTCTTCTCCGTGAGCTCGACCGTGAGACCGGGATTGCCGCGGCTGGACGGGAGGCCGACGGGGAAGTGGAAGGCCTCGGCCGTCGTCCCCGCGGCCCGAAGCGTCGCGACGACGAGATCGCACGTGGGCGGCCCGAAGCGGTAGGCGTGCCCGAGGTCCATGAAGCCCTCGAAGAGCGACAGCACGGGGAGCTCTACTGCGCTGCGCGGCGGAACCATCACGGCGCCCTTCGCGCGCCCGACCGACGCTTCGCCGCGATGGAGATCGATCGTGAGCTCGCCTTCGATCGGCGTGGCGCCGTCGTTGTACGCGTGGACGTGGAGCCCGTTGCCGCCCTCGTCGCTGAGGTGGACCGCGACCGGCGCCAGCGCACGACGGAGGTAGTGATACGCGGCCTTCGGCGCGCCGTCGGCGCCGACCACGCCCCAGCCGGGCCCGGCCCAGAGATCGCGGAGGAACCACACGAGACCGCCCGCGCACGTCGAGCGCGCGCGACGCCATTCGGCGAACGTCTGCGCCATCACCTCGCCGGTGACGACGCGACCGAGCGCGAGGTAGCGCTCGTGATCGGCATAGCGGAGGCTGGCCGCGTCGACGCGGAAGAGCCGCTCCAGGTAGTGATCGCGGACGTCGTCGAAGTCCCAACCGGCGCCGAGGTCGCGCGGCACGCGCGCCTTCCACGTGGGGTGATGGACCTTCGAAGACTCACCGCCCGGCATGCGCGCGAGCGTGCTCGGCGCGGGAACGTTGGCGAACGCGAGGCACTCGCTCGCGAAGCGCACCTCCGCACGACGCGCGTCGTCGAGCGGCCGCAAGTACGCTCCCACGCCGTAATACGAGGTCGTTCCGCGATCGGCCTGATGCGGGAACGCGCCGCCATGCGCGCTCGAAGGCCAGTACGGTACGCCGGGCAGCGTCTCCTTCGAAAGCGCGGCGAACGTCTCGTGGAACAGCTTGGGGCTCCAGCGATCACGACCGGCGCCGAACATCGCCGCCTGCTGCTCACCCTCACTGTTGCCGCATACGACGGCGACGGACGGACGTCCGCTGAGCCGCTCGAGCTGCTGCGCGACCTCGAGCGCCACGGACGCCGCGAACGACGGGTCGTCCTCCGGATAATCCATGTTCGCGAACATCAGGTCCTGCCACACGAGGACGCCCGCAGCGTCGGCAGCATCGAAGAACGCATCGTCTTCGTAGACCATGGTGCCGCCCACGCGGACCATGTTCATGCCGGCGGCCGCGGCCTGCGCGAGCGCGGCGGCGCTCTCGTCGGCGCTCGCGACGAGCGCGACGGGATCGAGAGGCGTCCAGCAGGCGCCGCGACAGAAGATGCGTGCGCCGTTCACGTGCAGCGCGAAGCCGTCGTTCGAGGTGTCGACGGAGACCTCGCGGAAGCCGACCTTGCCGAGGTCGACGGCGATCGCGCCCGCTTCGAGTCGCGCTTGGTACAGCGCAGGCTCGCCGTGCGTGTGCGGCCACCAGCGCGCGACGTCGGCGACGACGACGCGGCCCTCGAATCGATTCTCGCCCGTGCTCGATGGCGCGAGCTTCGCGCGATGCTCTCGGCCGTCACGCGAAACGACGATGTCGAGCGGACCGTCGAATCTCGCGCGCGTCTCGAGATCGCGCACGCTGGCGGACGCCTCGAGCACGCCGCTCTCGCCTTCGACGCGCGCGCGCACCGTGACGTCGGTGACGTCGATGCCGCGCCGGCGCACGACCCGCACCGGACGCCACGGTCCGACGGCGGCCGCCGGCGGCGACCAGCCCGGCGTTCGTCCGAGCAGGGTGGTGCGTATCCAGCGGAGCTGCTGGTTCTCGATCATCGGCGCTCGCCAGCGCGGCCTCGGGCGCTTGGCCGCGAGCGCGGCGTCGAGCGAACGACATCGGATCGCGAGCTCGTTGTGCGCGGCGAGCTGGATGCGCTTCTCGTGGCGAACGAACATGTTGTCGCTCGTGAGCAGGCGCTCGCCGTTCAGCCACACGTCGGCCAGCGTCGCGAGCCCGTCGAAGCAGAGCGAGACCTCGTCGTGTGCGGCATGCGCGCCCGCGAGATCGGCGGCGAAGCGAACGCGCCACCACCAGTCGTCGGCGTCGAACCGGCGCGCCGGTCCGTCGAGGCTCCACTGCCCCGCCGCGCGCAGCGTCGCCGCGGCCGTGGAAGGCGCGTCCGCGCGCGTCCACGCGAGGCGGGCGTTCTCCAGCGCGGCAAGATCGACGATCGATCCCGCAGCGGTCGATGCCATCTCCCAGTCTTCCAGGATCGATACGTCGGCGTGACCGGCGACGCAGCGAACGCGCCCGTTCAACGCGTGAGCTCCTCGATGGACACGCGGATCGAGCCGATCGTCTGGAACGACGACCGCTTCAACATGTTGTCGGGGAATTCGATCTCGAATTCACCTTCGAGGGCGAGCATGACGTTCACGCTCGCATGCGAGGTGAGACCTGCTTGATAGAGGTCAGCGTCGTCGCCGAGGCCTTCGGCGTCCTGGCTGAGACGGCCGTGTTCCTTGAGGATGCGGCGGATTTTATCGGTCATTGCGTTGGGCTCGGTTGGATGTGAGTGACGACGATCGCAGTGGCGAAGTCGCCTTCGTGACTCAGACTGAGAGCGAGGTCGCCGGCGCCGGCGGCAAACGTCGCGGCCGCCCCGTGGAGCTGTAGCTCGGGTGAGCCGGACTCGGACGTGGTGACCTCGATGGATCGCCAGCCGACGCCGCGACCGGCGAGGCCGAGCGCCTTCATCGCGGCCTCTTTCGCGGCGAAGCGCGCCGCGAGGCGCTCGAGCGTCAGCGCGGGCGCGGCCGTCGCGTACGCGATCTCGCGGTCGGTGAAGATGCGCTGCAAGAAGCGATCGCCGAAGCACTCGAGCGACTCCGCGATGCGGCTGATCATCACGAGATCGATGCCGACGGCGAGCTTCATGACGGCCTCTTCACGGCGGCGTCGAGGCGTCGCTCGACCGCGGGCCACTCGGCGCGCGTGATCGAGAACATCGCGGTGTCGCGGACGATGCCGTCGGCGGCGGGCTGGTGCTGCCGCAAGATGCCTTCGAAGACGCCGCCGACACGATGGATGGCGGCGCGCGAACGCTCGTTGCGAGCGTCGGTCTTGAGGACGAGCCGGTTCACGCGCCACGCTTCGAACGCATGACGCATGAGGAGCAGACACGCGGCGCTGTTCACGACGGTGCGCTGCGCCGATCGCGCGAGCCACACGTGACCGATCTCGACGACGTCCGGCGGATCGCCGGCATCACGACGGCGGGGCTCGCCTTCCGCGCGGACCGGGCCGGCCGGCCACGTCCACCACTCGAGGTTCATGAAGCGCATCGATCCCACGACGCGCTCCGCCGGCGCCTTCGCGACGATCGCGAACGGGATGGCCGCGCGGTCGGCGAGAGCTGCGTCGACATAGGCGCGCATCGCGGTTTGGTCGCGAGGGACCGGCGCGAGGTCGTAGGTGCTCCGGTCCTCGTTCGCGGCGTGCGTGAGAGCGTCGACGTGATCGGTCGACAGCGGCTCGAGCCGGACGTGCGCGTCCTCGAGGCGTACGCGATCCGACGACATCATCGCGAGCCGGAGACCTCGCGGACGAGGAGGTCGATGCCGCGCTGGTACGCGGAAGACATCTCGTCGAACGC
>JAQBQJ010000024.1 GCA_028287065.1 Labilithrix sp.
GCTGGAGGGCATGCGCGATGCGCTGCCGCATCTGCAGCACCTGCTGGCCATCGGCGATGGCGCTCCTTCGAGTTTCGAAGCGATGCGCGCAGAAGACCCCGGCGACATAGACGCCCTGACCGCCGAGCGCCGCGCCGCGCCGATGGACGTCGTGGAGCTGCTCTACACCTCCGGCAGCACCGGCGAGCCCAAGGGCGTGATGCTCACGCACCGCAACATGCTGACCGCTGCGACGTCGATCAGCACGTATCTCGAGCTGCGCGAAGACGACGTGATCCTCGACGTCCTGCCGCTGTCGTTCGATTACGGCCTCTATCAGATGATCATGGCCGTGCGGATGGGCGCGCGGCTCGTGCTCGAGCAGGGCTTCGCTTATCCGCCGGACATCCTGCGGCTCATCGCGGAGGAGCGCGTGACGGGCTTCCCGGGCGTGCCGACGTTCTTCGCGATGCTCGCCACCAGCATGAAGAGCATCGACTCGTACGACCTGTCGTCCGTCCGGTTCGTCACGAATACCGCCGCGGCGCTGCCCGTGAAGCACATCGGGGTCGCGAAGAAGATCTTCCCGGAGGCGCGCATCTACTCGATGTACGGCCTGACCGAGTGCAAGCGCTGCACGTATCTTCCGCCGGAGGACCTCGATCGCAAGCCGACGAGCGTCGGCATCGCCATCCCCAACACGGAGCTCTGGATCGTCGACGAGGAGAACCATCGCGTGGGACCGGGCGTCGTCGGGCAGCTCGTGATCCGCGGCGCGACGGTGATGGCGGGGTACTGGGGCAAGCCCCAGGAGACGGCCCTTCGCCTGCGTCCGGGGCCGCTCCCGGGCGAGCGCGTCCTCTACACGGGCGACTACTGCCGTCTCGACGACGAGGGGTACCTCTACTTCGTCGGACGCATGGACGACGTCATCAAGTCGTGCGGCGAGAAGGTCGCGCCGAAGGAGATCGAATCCGTGCTCTACGCCATCCCGGGCGTGGAGGAGGCCGCGGTGATCGGTGTGCCCGACGAGGTCCTCGGCCAGGTCGCCAAGGCGTACATCGTCTTCGCGGAGGGCGCGCAGATCGGAGAGAAGGAGCTGCGGCAGTTCTGCCAGGAGCGACTCGAGAGCTTCAAGGTGCCGAAGCAATTCGAAGTGACCTCGTCGCTCCCGCGGAACAACAACGGGAAGATCGACAAGCGAGCGCTGGCGTGAGCGAACGAAATAAGGGAGGCGACCATGAGCACCACGACGTTCGGCAACGACACGAGCACGGGGACGAGCGCCGGTACGAAGCAGACGATTCGACGGTTCGTCGTCGAGAACTTCTTCGTCTCCGACGCGACGCTGCTCTCGGACGACACCTCGCTGCTCGATGAAGGCATCGTCGACTCGACCGGCGTGCTCGAGGTGACGGCCTTCCTCGAGGCGACGTTCGGGATCAGTGTCGAGGACGCCGAGCTCATCCCGGCGAACCTCGACACGATCGCGAAAATCGCGACCTTCGTGCGCCGCAAGCGATCGGACCTCTGACCGCCGCCCGCGGGCGTCCTGTTTCCGTTTGACGACCGCTGGCCGGCGGAGCTGTATCCTCGTGCCATGCAGCGCGCACCACGACGACGCATCGAAGCTCCGCCCCTCACCCGCGAGGCGTTCCTTCCGTTCGGCGACGTCGTCGTCGCCGAGCGCGCGGACATCACGCCGATCATGGTCAACTTCGGCACTGCCGCGCGGCGTAACGATGCCGGGACTCTGGAGAGCACGCGTCCGCACTCGAAGCCGAACCTCGCCACGTTCCGATGCGCGCCGTGGTCGAGGTTCCCGGTGCTCGCCGAGTCGATGGAGAAGCACCCGTGCTCGTCGCAGCTCTTCGTCCCGATGAAGGTCGAGAGCTACCTCGTGGTCGTGGCGCCCGGCGTCGAGGCGCCCGACCTCGAGGGCCTGAAGGCGTTCCTCGCGCTGCCCGGGCAGGGCGTGATCTACGGGCCCGGTGTGTGGCACATGCCTCTCATCGTGTTCGGAGAAGCGCCCGCCGAGTTCGTGATGTTCGTCTGGGAGGACGGCACGCCCGACGACTGCGTGGTCGCGAAGCTCGCCGAGGCGGTCGAGATCGCTCTGCCCGACGGGCTCATCGGCACTCCCGCGGCCAGCCGCTGAAGTTCGCTTGCGCCGACGAGTACGTGCGCCCGAGGACGTGCGCTTCGTGCCGCGCGTGCCGCTCTCGGCGAGATCGTCCGGCCGTCACGCGACGGCGAAGAAGAGGTCGTAGTGCCCAGACACGGAATCGAACCGCGGACACGGGGATTTTCAATCCCCTGCTCTACCAACTGAGCTACCTGGGCAACCGGTCCCTTGCGGGGGGCGGAACATCGGAAATTCGGCGCCTCTTGTCAAGCGCGGACGCACGAAGGTCGCGCTCTGCCGCGTTTGGCCGGGGTAGCGCGACTCCTGATACGCTCGCTCGCCGTGACGTCCGCCTCGGATCCGCTCGGCCTCGTCGGCACGACGATCGCAGGGAAGTACGCCATCGAGTCCGTCGTCGGGCAGGGCGGGTTCGCGACCGTCTTCCGCGCGCAGCACGTGCTCTGGAAGCGGCCTGTCGCGGTGAAGGTCTTCACGGCGCTCGGTCAGGTCGCCGAGGACCAGCGCGAGAAGCTCCTCGAGGACTTCATCCAGGAAGGCGCGCTGCTCGCCGATCTCTCGGAGCGGTCGACCGCGATCGTCCAGGCGCGCGACATCGGCATGCTCGTGACCGGCAAGAACGAGAGCGTGCCGTACATGGTGCTCGAGTGGCTCGACGGCAAGCCGCTCGAAGACGTCCTCGCGAAGGAGCGCGCCGAACGCGCGCCGCTTCGCAGCCTCGAGCAGGCGGTGCGCCTCCTCGATCCCGTCGCCGAGGCGCTCGCGCTCGCGCACTCGAAGGGCATCGCCCATCGTGACGTGAAGCCCGCGAACATCTTCCTCCTCGGGACCACCGGCGCGCCGGGCAGCGGCGGCGTGAAGCTCCTCGACTTCGGGATCGCGAAGGTGGTCCAGGACGCGCAGAAGATGGGCTTCGGCACCACGGCCGGGCACATCACGTCGTTCACGCCGCTCTACGGCGCGCCCGAGCAGTTCACGCGCACCCACGGCTCGACCGGTCCGTGGACGGACGTGTTCGCGCTCGCGCTCGTCACCGCCGAGATCGTCTCCGGCAGAGAGCCGATGAGCGGCGACGATCTCATGCAGCTCGCCTACGCGTCCGCCGACGTGAAGGTCCGTCCGACGCCGCGCACGCTCGGCGTCGCGACCTCCGACGAGATCGAAGCGATCTTCCTGAAGGCGGTCGCCGTCAAGCCCGAGGAGCGCTTCGCGAGCTGCGCCGAGTTCTGGAATGCGCTCCGCGCCAAGGTGCTCGGCGATCGCCTCGCCTCGATCGCGAGCGATCGCCTGAGCGCCGCCGAGCCGGCAGCATCGGCGCCGAGCGACACCCTCGTCGATACGAAAGCGGCCGCGAACGCAGCGACGGCGTCTCCTGCATCCATGCCGGACCCCGTCGCCATCACCGCGTCGGCGCCGGTGAGCACGCCCGCGCACGTGCCCGCGAAGGGCCGCACGCCGTTCGTCGCAGGCGCCGCCATCGCCGTGCTCG
>JAQBQJ010000075.1 GCA_028287065.1 Labilithrix sp.
CGAGCACGCCGAGCACGGCGAGCACGCCGCCGAAGCCGCTTCAGCCGAGCGTCGACGAGGCCGCGTCCGCGGCGGTCGCCGCCGCGTCGGCGAGCGTCGCGCGGCGCCTCCTGCATGCGCCTCCTCCGCGCGCCACCGCCACGGCCGCGACGGCGGCCGTGTCCGCCGCTCCGACCGACCCCGCCGCGGCCGCGACGGCCGCCGCGAAGCCCGAGCCGAAGCCCGCATCGAGCGGAAACCGCGCGCTGACCGATCGCAAGTGATCGTGCTCGAGCGATCGTGCGTAGCGCCTAGAACAAGCGCGAGGCGATGTCGTCGCAGAAGAGCCACGCGGCGCGCGGGATGCGCAGGACGTCACCGTCGCGCGTGAGACGACCGCGCTCGGCGAGCCGATCGATCGCGCGCAGGCGCTCGGGCGTCCACGGATCGATGCCGAGGTCCGCGCTCGCGCGTCCGAGGTCGACGCCTTCGACGAGGCGCAGGCCGAGCATGATCCGTTCGCGGAGGAGCGCGGTCGGGTCGAGGTCCTCGGCGAACATGCTCACGCCGTCGCCTTCACCGAGCACGTCGTCCTTGATCCCGCGCGTGGCCTCGACGTAGCGCTTCGGCTCGATCGCGTTGCGCCATCGGATGCCGTGCCCGGTCCGGTGCTGGTCACGTGCGTAGCCGAACGCCGCGCAGCCGAGCCCGAGGTACTCGTCACCGCGCCAGTAGGCGAGGTTGTGCCGCGCCTCTTCGCCGGGGACCGCGTAGTTCGAGATCTCGTAGTGGCGGAGGCCGCGTGCCTCGAGGGCCTCCTCGATGGCGAGGAAGGCATCGGCGACGACGGCCTCGTCGGCCATCGGAAGGAGCCCGCGCTTCTTGCGCTCCCCGAACTGCGTGCCGGGCTCGATCGTGAGCTGGTAGCAGGACAAGTGGCGGAGCCCGGTCGCGGCGAGCGCCTCGGCCTGCGCGCGTGCGTCTTCGGTGCTCTGATCGGGGAGGCCGAAGATGAGATCGGTCGAGACGCGCGGGATCCCCGACGCGAGCGCGGCGGCGATCGCGCGCATGGCGCCCTCCGGATCGTGCAGGCGGCCGAGGAACTTCAGCTGCTCCGCGCGCAGCGATTGCGTGCCGATCGAGAGGCGATCGACGCCGACGTCCTTGAGCGCGCGTGCGCGCGCCTCGTCGAGCGACGTGGGATTGCACTCTACACTCGTCTCGAGATCGGGCTTCGTCGCGAAGATCTCGCGAAGGCGCGCGAGGACGCGGCCGAGCTCCGCCGGCTCCCACAAGCTCGGCGTTCCGCCGCCGAAGAAGATGCTGCCGATCTCGAGCGTGCGGCCGCGCTTCGCGAGCTGCCTCGCGCGTCCTTCGGCTTCGCGGAGGACGGCGTCCGCATAGCCGGCGTGATCGATCGCGTCGCGCTCGGACGCGTAGCTGACGAAGTCGCAATACGGACACTTCGCCAGACACCACGGAAAGTGGATGTAGATGGACGCCAAGGCGTGACCTTAGCGAATCTTCGTGTCGAGCGGTGAGGTCGGCGCAGCGGAGGGCCTCGGCTTCGGCTTGGGCGGCGCCGCCGGCCGAACCGATGGCGTGGGCGCCGGCGCAAGGGGCGCGCTCGCGGTCGTGCTCGTGGCGGTCGCGGTCGGTACCGCCTGCGTTCCGGCGAATTGCTTCGACGCGTAGTACGCGGCCCCGAATGCGCAGACCCCGAGCACGCCGATCATCATCGGAAGCAGCGGCAGCCCTCTCTTCGCGGCCACGCCGGCCGGCAACGCGGAGAGCGGCGCGTCGCCGGCGATCGGCTTTCGGGGCTCGTTCTTCTTCGCGTCCGCCCTCGCGCTCGCGTCCTCGACGATCTTCCGCAACGACGGCGTCCCGGCGGCGAGCAGCGTCGTGTCGACGGGCGCGTTCGAGCGCGCCTCGTTCGACAGCAGCGTGCGGTCGACGGGCCTTTGCGGCGCGTTCGAGAGCGCGTTCGCCATCGCACGCGCATCGACGAACGTGCCGTTGGGCCCGACGGGCGGGACCGAGCCCATCACGTGCTGGAGCGCAGCGCCTGCCGGCGCCGCGACTGCCGCTGGTTCGACTGCGGTTGCCTCCGCGATCGTGCGTGCCGTCACGGTCGGGCGATCCTCTTCCGGATCCGCATTCGCCGGCAGGACGTCGATGTTCGCGATCACCGCCGCGCCGGCGCCTCCCGCACGCTTCGTCGTCACCGCCGCCACGGCCGCGTCCCCGGAGCTCCCGAACGGCATCGTGTCGGCGAGCGGAGCGTTCGTCGGCGGCGCGACCGGCGCCTCGAGCATCGTCACCTCGCTCGGCTCGCGCGGCCTCGCGTCGGCGGCGATCCCGCGAGCGGCACGACCGGCGATGGCATCCTCGAGCGCGACGGCGACGTCCTCCATCGACGCGAAGCGGTCCTCGGGCTCGTTCGCCATCGCGCGCGCGATCACCTGCGCGACGCTGCGCGGGAGCTCGGGCACGACCTCGTCGAGCGCGGGCGGAGCTTCCGGTCCTGCGATCGCGCCGCCGGGATGCTTGCCGGCGAGCAGCTCGTAGCTCGTCAGCGCGAACGCATACTGGTCGCTGCGCGAGTCGACCTCGGCACCGGCGAGCTGCTCGGGCGCCATGTAGCGCGGCGTGCCGAGCACGTGACCTTGCTGCGTGCGGAAGCTGACCGGCGCGAGGGGCTTGGCGAGCCCGAAATCCAGGACTTTCACGACACCGTCGTCCGAGACCATGACGTTCGACGGCTTCACGTCGCGATGGATGACCCCTGCCTTGTGCGCGGCCGAGAGCGCCCGCGCGACGTCGACGAGCCACGCGAGCTTGCGTGCGACGGGCACGCGCGCATCACCGACGTAGGCGAGCATCGACGAGCCCGTGACGAGCTCCATGACGATGTAGAAGATGCCCTCGGCCTCGCCGAGGTCGTGGATCGCGACCGTGTTCGGATGCGCAAGCACGGCGGCGGAGCGAGCCTCGCGGACGAGCCGCCGGACCGCGTCCTCGCCGTCGCGATCCGGCCGCAGGACCTTGAGCGCCACCTTGCGACGCAGCCGCGTGTCGACGGCGCGATAGACCTCGCCCATGCCGCCACGTCCGAGCAGCGACTCGATCTCGTAGCGCTCGAACGTCTGTCCGACGGCGACGGGCACGGCTCCCAAGGTACCACGCCGCTCACTGCGGCTGAGGTTCGACGCTCCGGCAGATGTCGTCGAGCGAGCGACAGCGACTGTAGAGTGGCCGCTCGTCGCCTCGCGCGCTCGGCGTTGCGCATGCGCGCCTGGTCTCGTCGCAGAGCGACGCCAATCGACTCGGGTCCTCGCGTGCGATCCGCGAGCACGCGATGCCGACGTCGCCCGTGCACGGTCCCGAACGCGCCTGCAACGAGCCCCGCGAACGCGACGCCGGGCAGCGCGAGGATGCCGAACGGCTTGCTCGGCACCTTCGAGAACGCGATCAAGCTGAGCACTCCCTGCACCACCGCGAGGGCGAAGACGCAGGCGAGACGGAGCCCGTACTCGCTACCGAGCGGGCGGCTCCACTCGAGCCCGATCCCTGGACCGTCGACATGAGCGCCGAAATCCACCAGCAGGACGGCGCACGAGGCTCCGGCGAAGAACGCACAGCCGAGCGCGACAGTGAGCATCAGGCTCGTTCGGCGAGAGTCGACGCCCGAGCCGTGCGAGCTCGGTGGCGCATCTTGCGTGCCCGACTTCACGGTTTCATCGTAGCCTGAGGGGGCTGTCGGATAGCCGGCACGTTGCCGTGCGGTGGGGGGGGTGTTACCTTCAAATTCGGGCTTTTCCCCGAGAATCTCGGCTCCTCCTCAATGCTCCAGGTCACGGACATCATCGACCGCGTACGGGCGTACCAACCGGCTGCCGACGCGGAAATGATCAAGCGCGCGTACGACTACAGCTCGAAGGCGCATACCGGCCAGAAGCGTAAGTCCGGCGACCCGTATTTCATCCACCCCGCGTCCGTCGCCGGGATCATCACGGAGCTCCGTCTCGACACGGCGAGCGTCTGCGCGGGCCTCCTGCACGACGTCGTCGAGGACACGCTTGCGACCACGAAGGACATCGAGCGCGAGTTCGGCAACGAGGTCGCTTCGCTCGTCGACGGCGTCACGAAGCTCGGCAAGATCAACTTCACCTCGAAGGAAGATCGCCAGGCCGAGAACTTCCGCAAGATGGTCGTCGCGATGGCGCGCGACATCCGCGTGCTGCTCATCAAGCTCTGTGACCGCGTCGACAACATGCGGACGCTCGAGCACATGAAGCCCGAGGCGCAGGAGCGAATCGCTCGCGAGACCCTCGAGATCTACGCGCCGCTCGCCAACCGCCTCGGGATCCAGGCGTTCAAGAGCGAGCTCGAGGACCTTTCGTTCCGCTGGCTCGAGCCCGACTCGTACGTCGAGGTCGAGAACGCCG
>JAQBQJ010000091.1 GCA_028287065.1 Labilithrix sp.
AGACCTGCGAAGCAGCCGGCGAAGCCGGCGCGAGCCCGCGTAGCGGGCGAGCGGTCTTGACTCGACCGAGCACGGCGCCACAATCACGAACCCGACGAGCCCCCCCCTCGCGCTCTCCCGCCCTCGCCCTCGCTCTCGCCCTCGCACTCGCACTCGCACTCGCTCTCGCACTCGCCCTCGCACTCGCTCCCGCTCTGCCTCCCGCTCCACCGAGCCGTGAGCGGCCTCGTGACCGCGATCCCCTCTCCCGAGAAGTGAAGCGCTCTCGCCCTGCCCGTGCTCGCGCGCTACGCTCCCAGGCATGCCTCTCCTTCGACGCATCGTGAACGATGCCTTCGAGCTTGCGCGGTCCATGCGGAGGAAGGGGAACGACACATCGACCACGGGGCCGACGCCGCCCGTCAACGAGGCCGTGCGCGTCGCGCTTTCGCAGGACGGTTACAAGGTCCTGCTGACCACGCGGCTACGCGAGGCAGCGCGCCGGTGGCACGTGCCCGGCGCCAATCATGCGCTGCGACTCGTGACGACTGTGGTCTACGGGATCGAGATCGGGAACGAGATCGAGCTCGGCGATGGGGTGAACTTCGCGCACACGCTCGGCACCGTGATCGGTGGGACCTCCAAGGTCGGGGCTCGCGTGAAGTTCATGGGGAACAACACGGTCGGAACAGCCAAGGACAACGGTTGTCCCGTCATCGAGGATGACGTCATCGTCGGATGCGGCGCGCGCATCCTCGGGCCCATTCGGATCGGGAAGGGCGCGCTCATCGGCGCCAATTCGGTCGTGCTCGCCGATGTGCCGGCGGGCGCGGTGGTCAGCGGCATTCCTGCGAGGGTCCACACGCGGCGCGACCGCGAACGCGAAAACGAAGACGCGAACGGTGGCGGCTCGTAGCACATCGTCTCGATCGAGGCGGTGACGCGGGGCGGCGGCTTCGCGCTCAGGTCGTTTCACGCGCGAGCGCTGAGGTCGATCTCGCGGCGCGGGGTCTGCATCGCCTCGTTGCGTGGATTTTACCGTGTTCGCGCGCGGGCTCGTCGCAGTCGTGACCCTCGCTGCGATCGTTGGGGGCTGCGGGCACGGAGGCAACGGCAGCTCCGCCGATCGCTCGTGCGCGGGCACGCAGGCGATGAGCACGACCAACATCTACGGGACATCGCTGCCCGCCAAGACCCTCGCGTTCACCTTCGACGACGGGCCTGGCGCCCGCACCACGGAGCTCTCGGCGTATCTCGCCGGACAGGGGATCCGCGCCGCGTTCTTCGTCAACGGCAAGATGCTCGGCGACGGCACCGCCGTGCTGGGGCAGCTCGTGGCGGATGGGCACGTCGTCGCGAATCACACGCAAACGCATACGTCGCTGACCGGGCGATCGACGGGCGGGATGCCGCTCACCACGCAGCAGGTCATCGACGAGGTCACGCAAACGGACACGCTCATCGCGCCGTTCGTACCGGCGAATCGCTTCCTCTTCCGCGCGCCGTATGGGGACTTCGACGCGCAGAGCGCTGCGGCGATCGAGGGTTCGCCGATGGAGAAGTACGTGGGTCCGATCAACTGGGATATCGGCGATCACATGGGCCCGGCCCAGGCCGCGGACTGGGATTGCTGGATCTCCGGCGCCGATTCCACCGTGCTCACGCCGCAGCAATGCGGAGACCGCTACGTCGCGGAGATCGACAGCGTGGGTCGGGGCGTCGTGCTCATGCACGATCCGTATTTCATCGCCGACGACCCCGCGCATGGCGGCACCGTCGACATGGTGAAGTACGTCGTCCCGATCCTGAAGGCGAAGGGCTACACGTTCGTCCGCATCGACGCGGTGCCGGACATCGCGGCGCTCCTTCCGCCGCTCGTCAGGGCCGGCCCCGACGCCTCGACGGCCGCGCTTGCCCACGTCGCCGCTCACCACCCCGCCGCGACTTCCCGGGCGACGCCCGCGGCCGACGACGCCGGCGCGAGCCCCGCCGCCCCGTGCCCTCCCGTCCTTGGTTCCGTCACCCGTCCTTAGTTCCGTTCCCGAACCGAACTAAGGACGGGAGGGAGGGAGCCGCTGGAAAAGCGGGGGATCCGCATTCCGTTCGGGCTTCGCGGCACGGCGTCACAGACGGCCCGGCCACGGCGTGGCGGAGTGAGCCTCGTCGTGCGCGCGTCTTCGCCCGTTCGATCGCGCGTTGGATCGACTCGTGACGTGGCGCACTGACACGAACGAGGCGCGTGTACTCACGCATGTGCGGCAACGAATGATGGTGAAGCCCGAGCACGCGCGATTTTCGCCGCAGGTCAACCATGGCCCGCCCTTCGCATTGACCAGCTGTCATGAACTCCACGGTCAGCAAGCAGTCGAACAAGCGTTCTTTCCGGGCTGGCGCCGTTGCGTCCGTCCTCGTGCTCTCCGCGCTCGCCGCCACCCACGTCGGGTGTTCGAAGGCGGCTTCTACGAAGGACGGCACGGCATGCAGCGGGAGCCAGGCGCTCTCCAAGACTCCGCTCACCGGCGCTTCGATGCCGCTGAAGACCCTCTCCTTCACGTTCGATGACGGCCCCGGCGCCCGCACCATCGAGCTCTCGCACTATCTTAAGGGCCAGGGCATCCGCGCCACGTTCTTCGTGTGGGGTCAGGCGATCGAGAACGACGGCGCCGGCACGACGACGCTGCAGACGGTCATCGACGACGGCCACCTCATCGCGAACCACACCGAGCACCACCTCTCGCTCACCGAGAACCTCCCGACCCCGCTCACGCCCGAGCAGGTCGTCGCGGAGCTCGTCGACGTCGACAAGCAGATCTCGCCGCTCCTCCAGAAGGACAACATCTGGCTCTTCCGTCCGCCGTACGGACACTGGAACGACGGCGCGCAGGCGACGCTCGAGAAGACCGACATGAAGAAGTACGTCGGCCCGATCCTCTGGAACATCGGCGGCACGATGAGCACGACGACCGCGGCCGACGCCGAGTGCTGGAAGCCGGCCACGCTGAAGACGGTCACCGAGTGCGGCGACCTCTACCTCCGCGAGATCGACAGCGTCGGCAAGGGCATCGTCCTCATGCACGACCCGTACTTCATCGACCAGAACAACCCCGACTCGGGCGGCACGTACCAGATGGTCCAGTACATCGTCCCGATCCTCAAGTCGAAGGGCTACAAGTTCGTCCGCGTCGACGAGGTCCCGGACATCGCGAAGCTCCTGCCGAACGCGAAGGGCGCCGGCGCCGCGCCCGGGACCGATCCCGGCGCGACGCCCGGCACGGACCCCGGCACCGAGACGAGCCCGACCGACCCCAACCCCTGCCCCTGACGGCATGAGGGCGCCCGCGGAACGCTGACCCCGCGCGCGCGCCCCGTCTCCTCACAATTTTTCTGAACCTCGGAGCCTTGATCATGAAACGCATCTCTGCAGTCCTCGTCCTTCCGCTCTGCCTCCTCGCGGCCGCGTGCTCGAGCAAGTCCGACGATCCGGCCGCCGCGGACGGCGTGTCAGCCGAGGACCTCGCCAAGAACCCGATCCAGGGAATCGCTGCGGCGAAGGTCCTGATCGATACCGGGAGCTACACGGATGGTCCCGTCTGGCACGCCGGCGAGCAGGTTCTCTTCTTCGCCGTTCCGATCGGCGACGGCGATGTGCCCGGCCTCTATCGCGTTCGCCCCGACGGCTCCGCGATGAAGGTCCGCGGCGGCACGATCAAGGACGGCGAGGTCCCCGTCGGCAACGCCGTCGACCCGAGCGGACAGCTGATCACCGTCGAAGCGAAGAAGCTCCTCCGCGGTGGCGCCGGCATCGGACAGGTCCCGGTCGCGGCGGGTTACCCGAGCGACAAGGGCGACACACCGTTCGACACGCTCAACGACGCGGTCGCTCACAAGAACGGCACGCTGTACGTGACGGACCCCGGCTACTTCGCCGACCCGCCTCCGACGACGAACCGCCTCTACCGCATCGGTCCCGACGGCGTCGTCACCGTCGCCGAGCAGTTCGAGAACGTCCCGCGCCCCAACGGCGTCGCGCTCTCGCCCGACCAGAAGATCCTCTACGTCGGCTTCGAGCGTCCCGCGGCGGGCACCAAGCCGTACATCGAGAAGTACTACGTCAACCCGGACGGCACGCTCGCCGAGCACTCGCACTTCATCGAGATGGACATGGACTCGAGCCCGGACGGCGTCGAGGTCGACAAGGCCGGCAACGTCTACGTCGCGAACAAGGCCGGCGTCACCGTCTTCAAGTCGGACGGCAAGAAGCTCGGCAACGTCGCCATCCCCGAGCAGCCGACCGGCATGGCCTTCGGCGGCGCGGACTTCAAGACGCTCTACGTCACGACGCAGGGCACGAAGATCTACTCCCTCAAGGTCAACGTCCCCGGCATCAACCAGTAGGCCGCAAGCCGATTGAAACCCCCTTCTTCAACGCACCCGAATCTCTGGGTGGAGAGTCCTGAACTATGAAACGCATCATCCCGTACTCGTTGATTGTGGCGTCCTTCATTGCGGCCGTCGCCTGCTCGTCGAAGTCGAGTGACAACGGCACGTCCAACCCCGGCCCCAGCACCGAACCCGGCGCCGACCCGGGAACGCAGCCGACGGATCAGCCGGACGCTGGCGGCACCACGACCACCGAGGCGGGTCCGGTGCAGGGCGGTGAGGATCCGAGCGGCAACCCGATCCTCCTCGGCACCCCGCGCACGGTGCGGACGTTCACGCCGCCGGGCGGCACGCCGTACTTCGTCGACGGTCCGGTGTGGAGCGAGGTTCGTGGTCAGCTCTTCGTCGCGCTGCCCTTCGCGTCGAACCTGAGCGGCGGCAAGGGCATCCTCACCACGTTCAAGTCGGACGGCACGAACTACACCGAGCTGCGCGCGGGCGACAAGACGCTCACCGGTGTCGTCGGCAACTCGATCGACAAGGACGGCAACCTGATCTCGGCCGAGCTCAAGTCGGTCACGCGCACGCCGCTCAGTGCCCAGGGCGTCGGTCCGGTCACCACCATCGCGACGGGCTACACGGCGGCGAACGTCGAGGCCGGCGCGCTCGTCGCGTTCGACTCCCCGAACGACCTCGTCGCGCTCGACGACGGCACGATCTTCGTGACCGATCCCGGTTACGAGGTGAACCCGCGTCCCGACCAGGGCCACCTGTTCATGATCGCGCCGCTCGCGCCGGCGGCCGTCATCGCCGACAGCTACGATTACAACCCCAGCCCCAACGGGATCGCGCTGTCCAAGGATCAGAAGACGCTGTTCGTCGGTTTCACCGCGCCGGCCGCGGGGACTCCGCCGTTCGTCCGCAAGTACACGATCAACACCGACCGCACGCTGACCGACGGCGGCAAGCTCTTCGAGCTGCCCGTCGACTCGACGCCGGACGGCATGGCGACCGACGACAGCGGCAACATCTACCTCGCGCTCAAGACGGGCATCGCGGTCTTCAAGGCGACCGGTGAGCCCTTCGGCGGTGCGAGCGCGAAGATCCCGCAGACGGCCCTCGACGGCGAGCCCACGTCGCTCACGTTCGGCGGCTCGGATCGCAAGAGCCTCTTCGTCAGCACGAAGAACGGCAAGGTGCTCGAGCTCAAGACGAAGGTCGCCGGCCTCGTCCAGTGACCGCCTGACCCCGGTTCATTTCATGACCCTGGTTCGTTCTACGAACCAGGGTCATGTCCATTTCTATTCGACGACGACGACGTCCCCGCCCTGGAGCGTGAACGCGATGCTCTTCGGATCGGCCGAGCGCAGGTCGGTGTAACGGAAGCGAACGCGCTGAGGCAGCGACTTGCGGACGACGAAGACCTTGTCCGTGTCGGCGTAGTCGGTCAGACCGCCGGCCGCCGCGAGCGCGTGCAGGACGTTCGATCCGGGATCGACCTGGAAGACGCCGGCGTTACGGACCTCGCCCACGACCGAGACCTTCAGCTCGGTGCCGGCCTCGAACGTCACGATGACCGAGGGCACCTTCACGATGTCCTTCAGGCGGTCCTGGATCTCTGCGGCGAGCTGCGCGGGGCGCTTGCCGCGCGCGACGATCTCACCGATGACGGGGATCGAGATGCGGCCGTCGGAGCGCACGCGCTCCTTCGTGGAGAGCGGCTCCTGGTTGAAGACGCGGACGTTGAGCGTGTCGCAGTCGGCGATGAGGACGTCACCGCCTCCGGCCGAGGACGAAGGCAAGCTGTCGACCCAGACGTAAGGGCCGGTGCCGCCGCAGCCGACGAGCGAGAGAGCGATGCCGGCGACAAGTGCGGCGAGCCGTGCGTTCTGCGCAAAGCGACGGAGGTTCATATCGACGACATCATACACGGTTCGTCGGACCGCGGGCGGGCGCGCGCGCTCCCACCTGCGGCACTGGTGCCTCGACGATGGAGCGAGCCGGAACGCTACGGCTGAGCACGCATCCGGCCATGATCTTCGTACCTTCGCCGACGACGATGGGCCCGTAGAGCGTCGCGCCGATGCCCACGTGGACGTTCCGCTCGAGCAACGGTGCACCGGGCTGCTTCGTCTCGGGATCGTTTCCAAACCCGAGCGTGACGTTCTGAAACAAGATGCATCCTGCACGCACCTTCGCGGCGTAGCTGATCGCGAGACCGAAGCCGTGAACGATGACGACGCCCGGCTCGAGCTCGGCATCCCAGTGCACGTCGGAGGCGAAGGCATGGCGGATCGAGCGCGACATGAACTGCGCCCCGAGCCCGAGGCCGGCCTGCCGGAAGAAGCGCATGACGCGGTAGGCGATCATGAGCTGAAACCCGATCTTCTTCACGGCGTCGCCAGCGAGCGAAAACGCGGATCCGCCCGTGGCGGTGACCGTGGCCGTGCTCCGGTCCTCCTCTTCCCTCTCCCTCGCATCGTACTTGTCCGCGTAGAACCGGATCATCCGATGGTCCTCGCGGATCCCCTCGGTGAGCGTCCTCCATGCCGACGCGTCGCCGCGCTCGCCGCTCCGGAGCAGCGCGATGCCGCGCTTGAACTCGCGGTACTCGCGCATCACGTCGCCTACGCCGCCGGTCTCCTGCCGCACGCCGCGGTAGTACTGGATGCCGTACACGAACGTGGCGCCCGCGATCGCGACCGGCTCGAGGCCGACCTTGTCGAACGCCGCCGCCGTGCGGATCGCGGCGCCCGCGAGCAGGCTCGTCGCGGCAGGCGCGGCGAGGCTGAGCGCCATGAACGGACGCGACACCGGATTGAGGTTCGGCAAGTGCCGCCACGGGCTCGACTCGGGATGGTCGGGATGCTTGCGCGACACCTTCGCCTGGTACACGCCATCGCGGTACGCGCGCGCCATCCACGCCTTCATCGACGTCCAGTCGGAGCCGTGCAGGCTCTCGGCCTCGTTCGCGAACGCGAACGTCGCGCCGGCTTTCTCGAGGCGTATGCCGAGCTCTTCGTCCTCGAGCGCGCGGAACTGCGCGTCGAACCCGCCGGCCTCGAGGAAAAGCTTGCGCGGGAACGACACGTTGCCCGTGTACAGGTGGTGCCCGCGGACCTGCTCCTTCCCTGCGGCGAACGCCTCGGCCTTCTCGGCAAGCACGCGCGCATAGAAGCGCTCGAACAGCGGCATGTCGGCGAGCTTCGCGTCCGGGCGCAAGCGCCCGAGCACCACGGTCGTGTCGCTGACGTGCTTCTCGAGGTGCTTCTCGAGGAACGTCGGCCTGACCTGCATGTCGTCGTCGACGACCACGATGACCTTGCCCGTCGCGAGCTCCACGCCGCGCTGCCTCGCGACGGCCGCGCCCGAGTTCGTCTGGCGGTCGATCCGCAGCGCGTAGCGCGTCTTCAGATCCGCGAGCCTCGCGCGCGTGTCTTCCTTCGAGCCGTCGTCGACGGCGATGACCTCGTAGTGCGAGGCGTCGATCGTCTGGTCGTCGAGCTGCTCGAGGAGACGGCGCAAGATGTCCTGGCGGTTGTACGTCGCGATGACGACGCTCACCCACAGTCCCGGTCCGAACCTCTCGTCGAAAGACGCCATTCCCTGGTGATCCGAGCCTATCAGCGGTTCAGCACGAAGCTGCGGACGAAGCTGCGCGGATGCTTCGCGAAATGCTGCACCCAGGACGCGGCGTCGATCACGGCCGGCATGTTGTCGTCGGGATCGCGCACGGCGTCGGTCGCGGTGGCGCGATGCTCCGAGTACCAGCGCCGCCAGTGCCTCACGTCGTCCTTCGACATCTGGCCGGACATGCCCTGGAGCGTGAGCACGAGATCGAGCATCGTCTTGTGACAGTAGACCTCGCGGCCCGACGGCTTCCACGTGCGTGCGCGGTCGAGCTCGGCAGCAAGCTCCTTCTTCTCTCCCCGCGCCGCATGCCAGACCATCATGGGCAGCGGCGCGCCGCGGGCGACATCGAAGCCCATCTGGCTGTAGAACCGCGGGTTGAAGTCGATGAGCAGGCGCCGGTCGCCGTCTACGATGAACTCCGACTCGAACGTGCCGTGATAGCCGATGGCCTTGCACAGCGCGGAGAGCTTCTCGACGAGCACGGGCTCGAGCTCGCGGCCCTCGAAGCACAGACCGATGCCGACCTTGCGCGGGCGCTGCAGTACCTTCATCGCGGCGCGTGCGACGATCGCGCCGTCGTCGGCGACGAAGCCCGACACGCTGAAGATGCTCGTCTCGGCGGCGGTAAGGTACTCCTGCACCATCGGCTCTTGGATGTCCGGATGGCGATCGGTGAGCACGCGATTGAATGCGACGAGCGAACGGAAGCGCGCGAGCTCCGAGGCGAGCGTCGCCTTGTCCTGGACGATGAAGCCCTTGATGCCGCTCTCGAGGAAGACCTGCGTGCGCGGCTTGAGCAGCACGGGGTAACGAAGGCGATCGGCGAGGGGGTTGTCTTTGCCCGCCTCACCGAGCGCGTTCGTCTCGGGGACGTCGATGGCCACGCCGGGGAGCGCGCACGCATCGTGAAGGCGCTTCTTGTCGAGGAGCGTGATGACGGCGTCCTCGCTCGGCGAGTACATGACGAACGCCTTCGACAGGCGCTCGCGATGCAACGCGAAGAGCCACGAGAGGTGATCGTTCGGCGGATAGAGCAGCGTGCCGGGATGCTGCTCGCCCCACGCGACGAGCCAGTCGACGAGCGCCTGCGGCTGCGAGAGCGGCGGATGGACGAGCTTCTCGCCGACGTGGCGCGAGAAGAGCGCGCGTGCACGCTTGCTCTCGTCGGCCATCGTGACGTTGATGCCGTGCTTGCCGTAGCAGCGCGCTGCGGCGAGCGTTCCGTAGTAATCGGCCCCTAGCAATAAGACGCGTTTGGAGGAGCTCACGGTCCGGAGCGACCAGTCTACGATCGCTGGACACGTGTGAGCGCTAAATCAAAGCCGCGCGACAGGGCGACGCAGCGAGCCTCTGCCGTACGAACCGGTGGAAGACGATGGGCACGAACTGCTCGGTCGTCCATGGATGCTCGAACGGCGCGAAGCAGCCGTAGATCTTGCGCACGCCGGAGAGGAAGCTTCGCAGCGTTTCGACGAGAGGCTTTGCGACAGCGGGCTCGAAGGCGAGCCCCCGGAGCGCCATGCGCTCGGCGACCCCGGACTCGACGAGCGCATCGCGCGCGTCGCGAACGCGCTCGAGACCGATCTCGGTGATCTGCACAATCAGCGACCGCCCGTCGTGGGCGTAGCGGTTCCTGACGACGAATCCGAGCGCCTCGAGCGACTTGAGCATGCGTGAGACGGTAGCGGCGGACACGCCGAGCAACTGCCGCAGGTTCTCCTGCGCGATCCCGTCTTCCTGGTGCAGCTCGACGACGCGCATCATGTCGAACCGCGCCGGCGTGAGCTCCATCCCGCGCAGCAACCGCCTCGTCACCGCCAACGTGCGCAAGTGCGCCAACTTGATCCCGAAAAACATCGCGTGCATCCCGCCACCCTCCGCGGCGTCAGCCACCGCGAGCGCGCGCAAAGCACATCCCATGCCAAAAAATCCACCACCTGGCGCCCCTCGAATCCCCCAATCCAGGGCTCCTTTCGCAAGCTAACGGACCGTGCGAAGCGGGGTCTGGGAGGGGGTGGGGGTGGCCCAGGACAGTTTTGGGGTGGCCCAGGACACCCCTGCCGGGCGCGCGGGCACGGCGGCGCGACGAGCGGTTACTTGAACTTCGCTTTTGCTTTCTCGAACAGCGCCAGGCGTTCCGCGTTGCGGGCCTCGATGAACTTCGTCAGCGCAGCGTCGAGCTGCTTCTTCTTCGGTTCGCACGTCTTCGGCGCCGCGAGCTCGGCGCTCTTCCGGGCGCCGCCCAGGCGACCCCACTTGTCATTCGCGCTGGCCTGCGAGGCCTCGATCTTGTCGAGCTCTTGCTTGGCCTTTTTCCACTGCTCGTTCATGCAGTCGAACCAGGCGTCGTCGCTCGCCTCGATGTCCTTGCCGACCTGCGCCGCGACTGCATTGCCCTTCGCGAGCGCGCGGATGTTGTCGACGTCGAAGAGCGCATGCTGCAGCGGCGCCGGCCAGCTCACCGACGGGCCCGCGCCGGGCTCGACGATCTTGCTGCCTCCGTTGTCGATCGAGATCTCGTAGCGACCTCCGTCGAACGTGACGAGGACGACGGTGCCGCCGTCGACCTCCCAGATGATGCCGGGCGTCGGCGCGGCGAGCTCTGCCGGAAAGCCCTTGAGGCCGTACAGGTGGAGGCGGTTCGGCGAGTTGTATTCGGAGCGCATCGGAACGAGCGTGCCGCCGAACTTCGCGATGCCGCCCTTCGATTTGTCCCACGCGTCGTCGGAAGGCCCATGGACCACGGTTCCGCCGAGCCCCTGGTGCGCGTTACCGATGTGACTCGAAGCGGGAGTCCACCGTGCGTTCTTCGCGCCGAACGCGGTGACGTGGACGAGCATGTCGGGCGTGGCCTTGGCAAAGGCGTCGGCGATCTTCGCGAGGTTGCCCGAGTCCTCAGGCTGCGCGCCGGGGTTCTTCTTCATCACCGACAGCGGCGTGAGCGCCTCGACCTCGCTGTCGTACGCGCTCTTCGGGCGCTTGTACTCGCCGGCGATCGTCGCGGCCGGAAGCGCCTCGGCGGCCTTGTCGCTGTTGAGGTGCAGCTCGTCGCGACCACGGAAGATCTTCAGGCCGCCGTGCGCGCTCAGATAGAGGATGTTGGTGCCGTCGGGCGCCTTGAGGTACCAGCCGCGTCGCTCGCCGCCGTGGCGGTCCTCTTCCATCGTGAGCTCGGTGATCTCCTTCTCGCCGTCGATGCGCACCTTGGGTCGCGCGCCGCTACGGTCGAGGACGAGGCCGAGCACGCCGTCACCGGTCGCGTAGTGAGCGACCTTGAGCTGCCCCTGCGTGATGGGACGGATCGCTCCGTCGGATTTCTCGGCGCCGTCCTTGGCCGTGGCGTCGGGCTTCGCAGCGCCGGGCGCGCTCGCGGGCGCGGGACTCGAGCCACCGCACGCGACGGACGAAACGATCACGAGACACAGCGCAGCGGTCCGGACAGAAACAGGCATCGATGAGTCCTCCTCGGTTGGCGCCCTGTACGCACAGCCCGGGCCAGCACGTTTTTGCCCGAGAAAAGCCGCCATTTCGCGGCCGCACGAAGAGCGATGCGAACGCGAATGCACTTCGAGTGCAAGGCCGCTCCGCGCCTCAGTCGTGAAACCGGCTCTTCAGCTTCAAGAACGGCGTTTCGAAGAACCGGAAGCTGATCTCGGCGAGCACATACACGATCGCGATGCCGCCCACGATGACGCCGCTCACCAGCGCCATCTGCGTCGTCACGTCCATCCCGGCCTGCATCTTCACGAGGCGCGGCACGAGGAGGATCACGAGCACCCAGTGGAAGATGTACATGCCGTAGCTCACCTTCCCGCATGCGACGAGCGGTCGCCACGACAGGAAGCGACGCGCGCGGTCGCTGATCACCGCATCGGCGCACATCGAGATCGCGCTCGCGAAGAACAGCGCGAGCGTCACGTAGCCGACCGCCATGATGCGCCGGTCGTAGTCGTTCAGACCGTTCGCCATGACGTACAGCCCGCAGAGCGCGAGCGCCGTGGCGACGAAGATCGGGAAGCGCAGCCTGCGCCACGCCACCGAGACGGGATGAGTGACCTCGCGCTGCGTGACCGCGACGAACGCGCCGAGCAAGAGGCCGTCCGCGCGCGTGAACGTCGCGCGATAGACGAACTTCGCGATGCCGTGCTCGTCGTGGAACACCTGCTGGAGCGCCGGGATGTGCGCGCCCTTGAAGATCATGATCCCGCGCAGCGCGACGACCGCCGGCACGAGCACGAGGATCGTCGGGATGAGCCGGCGGCGCGACACCATGACGGCGACGATCGGCCAGACGAAGTAGAACTGCTCCTCGATCGCGAGCGACCAGAAGTGCGCGGTCCAGCGCAGCACCTCGTCGTCGAAGGCGAGCGCGTAGTTCTGCATGTAGATCCAGTACGACGGCCCCGGGATCCACGCCGACCCGCCCACCGCCACGAGCGCGACGATCGTGCCGACGATGATGAACGCGTAGTAGAGCGGGAAGATCCGGAGCACGCGGCGCATCCAGAACATCTTGAGGCGCTCGCCGAGCGGCCGCTTCGACGGCGCAACGAGGCCGCGCGTGATCAGGTAGCCGGAGAGGACGAAGAAGAGATCGACGCCCGTCCAGCCGGACCACATGAACGCGTGGACGCGCACGGCGATCGTGTCCATGAGCGTCGTCGCGGTCGTGGGATCGTCGCCGGGGAACGTCCACGCGAAGTGGAACATGAGCACGAGCAGCACCGCGATGCCGCGCATGCCGTCGAGCGTTGGGATGGCGCGCGCGTCCGCGCCCTTCAGTGCGGCCTCGCCGGATTCGTCGAGCTCGGGGACTTCGGGCTCGTCCGGGGAGAGCTCCTCGAGCGACTCGCCATCGCTCACGATCTTGCGGAAGCCGAGGCCGATCACGAGCCCGAACGCGAGGACCATGACGATGTCCATCGCGACGAGCCCGGTCGGGAGCGTCTTGCCGAGATCGTTCAGCGCGGTGAGCAGCGTGTCGCCGTCGACCATCTCGCGACCGATCACGTCGCGGCGAGCGACCGGCGCGCTCCCGCGCAGACGCATGCCGTTCTCGAGCTTCTCGAAGCCGAGGCTCTCCATGTAGGCCTCGTCGCCTTCGCCGATGTCGACGGTCTCGACGATGAGGTCGGAGTTTCGCTCGCCGAGGCTGTACTGGTAGTCCCACTTGTCGTGGCCCGGCGAGAACACGCCGCGCGGCGCGAGCTTCGCGACGTGACGATCGTTCTTGCCGAGGAGGTCCTCGGTGGGGCGCTGCGCGAAGTACGGCGTGGCGCCGGCCGCAGCGACCGCCATGCGCAGCTCCGGCGGCGTGCTCTCGCGGATGAGGATGCCGAGGCGCGTGTAGTTCGCCTCGTCCTTGTATTGTGCAGCATTCTGCGCGGCCCATCGGCCGAGCGGCAGGAGGTGCGAAGGCGCCCATACGAGCGCCATGAGCACGAGCGCGGCGCCGGCGATGGTCCGCTGGCTCGAGAAGCGGCGCTCCAAGGCCCCGAACCCGTCGGCGATGCCCTCGCGGAGATCCTTGAGGCGCAGCAGGAACCCGACGAACACCCACGCGCCGCCCATGGCGACCGCGACCTTGCTGAACGTGATGGTCGCGGCGATGCCCGGCTCGGGGAACTTCTTCGCGTAGACGTTGAGCGCGACCAGCACGAGGCCGCAGACGATCATCCAGAGCGACAGGCGATTCACGAAGAACGCGCTACCCGCTTCGTCCTTCTGCTCGACGAGGCGCGAGAGCACGACGGCGACCAGCACGATGAGCGCCGGCATGCCGACGCACATGTAGCGGTTCGCGTAGAGCATCCACTCCCACGCGTCGCCGCCGACGTACGTCGCGTAGCCGATCTGCGCGACGAAGATGGTCCCGAGGAGGACCATGCGACGGAGCTGGACGTCCTTGTAGAAGTCCTTGCGGATCCCGGTCACACTCGCGAAGACGATGCTGATCGGGAGCGCGAGGTGCAGCGCAAGCACCTCGAGCGCGACGAACGCGCCGCGCTTGACGCGATCGAGCGTGTGGATCTTGTACAGCTTCAGGAAGTAAGTGTTCGGCAGCGACTCGTGGAAGTACGCCTTGCGGAACACGGTCTGCCCGCCGACCGCGGTGCCGGCGAACGCGCCGATGACGCCGGCGAAGAGCCAGCGCTTCTCGCACGTGAGGAAGCCGTAGAGGCAGATGAGCCCGACGGGCACGACCGAGTCGCTGCGGATCAAGAGCGCGCCGGCCGTGAGCGCGCCCATCGCGATCGTGCGCGGGAAGCTGAACTCCTCTTCGTTCTCGAGGACGAGCCACAAGAGCGTGTAGACGAACAGAGCGAGCGCGCCGACCTCCATGCCGCGGAGCGTCCAGAAGACGAGCGGATAATCGAAGAGCGTCGCCGCGAGCACCGCGACGGGCACCCATGCGGCGCTCGAGACCTTGCGCGCGATCTTCGCCACCACGAGGCCGGTCGTGAGCATGATCGCGACGCCGCTCAGCATGATGAAGAGCGAGATCTTCGACTCGGACAGACCGAGCTTGTGGGCGACGCTCATCCAGAGCACCCAGAGGAGGTTCGTGAACCCCTCGATCGGCGGCTCGCCGATGTTCCACACGAGCCCGTGCCCGTCCGCGAGATGACGCGCGTAGCGCATCGAGATCATCGCGTCTTCGAAGAGGACGAAGTAGCGGACGCCTCCGACCGAGAAGCTCGTTCGAAGGATGAACAGCAGGTAGAACGCGAGCGCCGCGGCTGCTACCCAGAGACGTGCGCGCGAGGTCGTGCTCTTCACCAGACCGCGAAGATACGACGTTTACTGGGCTGCAGTCACGAGCGCGGTCAGCTCGTCGAGCATCTCTTGAGCGTTGGCAAAACGCTCCGCGGGCCTACGCCGCAGCGCCTTCCCG
Source organism: Labilithrix sp. (assembly GCA_028287065.1). Taxonomy (GTDB): domain Bacteria; phylum Myxococcota_A; class Polyangia; order Polyangiales; family Polyangiaceae; genus Labilithrix. The sequence goes on from JAQBQJ010000091.1 coordinate 14,888, forward strand.
ACGATGCGCTCGAAGCCCTTGGCCATCGGGTCGTCGCGACCGGTCGCCAACGGCCGCGCTTCGCGCTGCAGCTTCTCGCGGAGGCTCTCGCGCGTGTCGAAGGGCAGCGCGCCCGCGACCGAGCGGTACAGGATCGTGGCGACCGAGTACACGTCGGACGCCTCGTTCACGCGGCGCGCGTCGAGGAGCTGCTCCGGCGCCATGTACGGGACCGTTCCGATCGCCGCGTGCACCGACGTGAGGCTGCTCATCTTCCCGTTCGGGTTCTTCACGCGACTCAGGTTGAAATCGAAGATCACGGCGTGCCAGCCGTTCTCGTTCGGGCGGAGGATGATGTTCTCGGGCTTGATGTCGCGGTGGATGATCCCGATGGATTGCATTTCCGCCACACCGCTGAGGACGCCGATGCCGAGGCCCGTCGCGTCTTCGACGGAGAAGCGCGCGCGCTTCAGGACGTCCGACAGGAGCTCGCCCTCGATGTACTCCATGACGAGCGCCATCTCGAACGGCGGGCCCGTGAGGAACTCGTACATCCGTGCGATGTGTGGGCTCTGGAGCCGCGAGAGAGCCCATGCTTCGCGCCGGAACCGCTCCACGCTCTCGCGCGAGACTGCGGCTTCGGGATGCAGCACCTTGATGGCGACGCGTTCCTTCGTGTTCGTGGCCGGGTCTCTGCGATGCGCGAGCCACACCACCCCGAAGGCGCCCGAACCAAGCAGCGACTCGAGCACGTACACCCCGATCTGGGAGCCGGGCACAAGCTGCACGAGGGCCATCGTACGCGCGGAGCCATGCAGGCGCGACCCTAAACGCGCGACTCCTGATAGCGTGCTCTCCCATGACGGCGAGCCCGCCGCCGCAGGAAGATCATTCGGCGGACCACACCCGCCGTGAGGGCCTGCTCGCCCTCCGGAACGGAGCGAAGCTCGCTGCGTCGATGATCCTGACGTGGGGCGTGGCGCTGATCGTCACGTTCAAGCTGCCGAAGTACCTCGGTCCCGAGCGCTTCGGGCACTACCGGTTCGGCGATCAGTTCGCGATGTCGCTCGCGGTATTCCTGAGCTTGGGCGTCGATACGTACATCTCCCGCGAGATCGCCGTCCGCCCGAAGCACGCGAGCGAGTTCTTCGGCGGCGTGCTCGTCACGCGCGCGATCGTGATCCTTCCGCTCATCGTCGTCGCGTTCCTGTTCCTCGACGGCGAGGTGCACGAGCGGCGGCTCGCAGCGGCGCTGTTCGGCGTCGCGTATCTGTTCACGGCGCTGAACCAGACGTTCCAGCAGACGCTCCAAGCCGCATCGAAGGTCGACGGCCTCGCCGTCGCAAACGTCGTCGCGAAGGTGCTGTGGGGCGGTGGCACGTTCGCGGCGGTCACCATGCAGGCGCCGTTCTGGATGCTGCCGCTGCCGATGATCGTCGGCGAGGGGCTGAAGGCGGCGTTCCTGTACATCGCGACGAAGGACGCCGTGGATCTCGAGCTCCGCATCGACGTCGAGCAGACGAAGAAGGTGCTGAAGATCGCGTTCCCGTTCTACATCGCGAACGTCGCGGTCTCGCTCGGCTCGTCGATCGACGTCGTGGTGCTCGGCAAGATCGTGTCGAAGACCTCCGAGGAGGTCGGGTGGTACGGCTCGGCGCGCCAGATCGCGCAGCTCTCCGCGCTGCTCTCGCCGATCATGAGCGGCGTGCTCATCCCGATGATGAGCCGTGCGAGGGCGCGAAACGAGGACGACTTCTATCGGATCCTGCGGCGCGGCTTCGAGGCGGTGATCGTGATCTCGCTGCCGCTCACGCTCCTCCTCGCGCTCGGCGCCGAGTACTGGATCCACATCACGATCAAGGATCGGTTCCTTCCGGCGGCCGACAGCCTGCGCTGGCTCGCGCCAACGTTCGTGTTCGCGTACGCGAACGTGCTGTTGTGGCTCGCGCTGATGATCCTCGATCGCTCGTGGACGATCACGATCGTGTCGATCGCGGGGCTCCTCCTGTTGCCGGTGCTGATCATCATCGCCGTGCCGCTCTTCGCGCCGCTCGGCCCGGGCGGCGCAGGCATGGGCGTCGCGATCGCGCTGTCGACACGCGAGCTGATCATCGTGCTCGTGTTCCTGGCGTTCCTGCGCGACAAGGCGCTCGACCGCCGCGGTGCGCTGTCGACGATGAAGTCGCTGGCGATCTGCGCCATCGTCGCCGTCGCGGACCACTACCTGACGAAGCTGACGATCCCCCCGCTCCGCCTCGCCGCCGACGCGGCGCTGTACGGCATGCTCGCGATCGCACTGCGAGTGATCGCCCCGAGCGACATCAAGGCGGTGCTCAAGATGGTAAAGGACCGCAAAAAAGCGGCCGCCTCGTAAATCGCGCTTTTCGCGCTTTTCTCAGACTGCTCGGATCTCGCCAGGCCTAGAAGCGCGCCGGCAGCGGGACCCACGTGAGACCCGCGTACGCGGTGGTCTGCGTGATCGAGCTCGTGCGGATCGCGTTCGAGAATTCTTGGAAGCCGTAGCGGAGGCCGCCGTCGACCGCGAACGTCGGCGCGAGCGCATACCGGACGCCCATGTCCGTCTGGATGATGTCGTACTTCGCGACCGAACGCGGCGTGTTGAACACGCGCGCCGACGAGGCCTGTCCGCGCAGCGTGACCTTCCCGATCGTGTAGTTGATCGCCGCGAGGCCGACGCCGCGCTGCTCGAGCTCGCCGGAGAAGAGATCGATCCACGGCGTCGCCTTGACCACGAGCCCGACCTGCACGCGGCCGCCGTGGCCCGGCGGACCCGCCTGCGGAGCTGCGCCAGGAGGCAGCCGGAAGAACGGATACGAGTCGTAGAACATCCCCGCCGAAGCGACCGAGTAGAGCGAGTAACCGCTGATCGCGTCGCCGCCCACGCTCCCGCCGCCGAGCACCTCGGTCGAGATGTTCCGCGAGTACCAGTGGCGCCACGACTGCGTGGCCTCTGCGCGGTAGATGGTCGCGCCCGTGCGATCGCCTTCGAAGGCGATCGTGGTGATACCGGCCCCGATCGTGGTCGTGAAGCGATCGGCGCGCGTGGCGGCGACCTCGAGCGCGAGGCTCGCGCCCGGGCCCGACGTGAGCGCGATGACGCCGCGTGAGGCGTTGTCCGCGCCGCCGAACGCGTTGTACACGGCGCCCGGGATGAGTGCGACGCGCCGACTCAGCTTGATCGGCGCGAAGAACTGCGTCTGCAAGAAGAGCAGCGTGAAGCGAGCGGCGATCGTCGATGGGATGATCGGGTTGGGATCCGGCGGCGGTCCGTCGCCGCCCCAAGGCTCCTGCACGAGGAGCGCCGTGGTCGTGATCGGACCGTACGCGCCGAACTGATAGAGCGAGATGCGGTAACGCGGCCGCACCATCTCGAACCCGAGGCCGCCGTTGTGCAGCGTCGAGAGCGGCGTGCTGTTCGGATCGGTGAGGTTCAGCGTGTCGGGATTGACGATCGTCGGATCGACCGTGGGGCGGCTGAACGTGTGGGTATAGACGAAACGCGGCCTATAGATCGCGACGAGGTGGTTTTGCCCGCCCTTCCAGATGAAGTCGTAGCGGAGCTGAGGCTGCAGCTCGGTCTCCTCGGCGGTGACGTCGTTGCCGGTGCGGATGCGCTCCTCGGCGCGCACCTGGACGTACGCTTGTTGCTGTACGTCCATCATCACAGGTAGGAACGGCAGCATCGCGAGTGGCCCACCATACCCGAGTCGACGCTCGGCAGTCGACTGCGACGTGCCGCGTGTGGCGCGCGGTTTGCTGAACGCGTCCCGCGCGCAGGCGCTTACTCAGCATCCATGCTGAGAAGGAGGCAGTCATGTCGGGAGCGAAGGTCACGACGAATCGCAAGGAAATCCAGAAGTGGGTCGAGTCGCGCGGCGGTTGTCCTGCGCGCGTGAAGGGCACCGGTGGCCGCGGCGATCCCGGCATTCTGCGAATCGATTACCCGGGGTTCAGCGGCGTCGAGACGCTCGAGCCGATCAGCTGGGACCAATGGTTCGACGCGTTCGAGAAGAACAATCTCGCATTCCTCTATCAGGACAGCGTGAAAGGGGGCTCGCCGAGCCGCTTCTCGAAGCTCGTCGCGCGCGACAACGTCAGGAGCATCGGGAGCGGCAAAGCAGCCACACCCCGTCGGGGCGGCGCGGCCAAGCGCACCGCGGCGAAGAAGAGCGCCTCGACCACGCGCAAGACGACACGTGCGGCGGCGGCTCGCACTTCGAAGCGCCCGGCCGCCAAGAAGCGCTCGGCCAAGAAGCAGGCGTCGACGAAGCGTCCGGCGGCGAAGCGGACCTCGAAGAAGCGCTCGACGTCGAAGCGCTGAGCTCGCTCAGCCCACGCCACGCGCGGGCTTGTCTCGCTCTGCCCCGGCGTCCGTGCCGGGGGAAGAGCCAGATACATAGATGCCGCTCGGCCGGTCCGCCGGCCGGCGGCTCGTGCGCGCCTCGAACCAGCGCACGGTACGCGTGAGGCCGAGGGCGAGGTCGACCGACGGCGCGACGCCGAACGCGATCGACGCGGGCAGCGCATCCGCCAGAGCGAGCTTGCTCGACGCCGGCATCGACGCGGGACCGGTCGCATCGTCGACGGACGCATCGCTCACGTCGACGCCCGCGAGCCCGACCGCTTCCGCGATCGCATGGGCGAGGTCGGCCACGCTGGTCTCCGCCGACGGCGCGACGACCGGGGGCATACGCCCCTCGCTGTTCATCGCCCGGACGAGGGTGTCGACGGCGTCGTCGACGTAGCAGAGGTGGATGCGCCGATCGAGACGAGCGCGCGGCGTGAGAGGCTCGCCGCGGAGCGCCTGGAGCACGAGCTCGGTCACGAGATGATCGCCGTCCGGCGCCATGCGCGGTCCGTATGCGCTCGGGAGTCGCACCACGCGCACGTCGGCTTCTCGCGTCTTCGCGAAGTCGACGGCCAGCGCCTCGGCGCAGCGAACGCCCTCTCCCCAACGCTCGGTCGCCGCAGTGAGCACGATGCGCGCGCCGTTCGCCACCGCGACCTCGAGGGCGTTCATGGTGCCCGTCACGCACGTGAGCGTCGCCTTCACGGGGTCCGGTGCGCATGCCATGCGCGTCGACGGCACGGCGAGATGGAACACGCGATCGACCTTCGCGCGGAACGGCGCGGTGACATCGTGCTCCACGAACGCGAACCGCGGCTCTCGTTTGAGATGTCCGAGGCTCGCGTACGAGCCGCGCGACAGATCGTCGATCGCGATCACTTCGTGTCCGTCTGCGAGCAAACGATCGACGAGATGCGACCCGACGAGACCAGCGCCCCCTACGACCAAAACGCGCGGCATGTGCGAGATCGGTGCAGTGCGTATGCCACGACTGCGAAAAAGGCCGATTCGCACGAGCGAATCGGCCTCTTTTTCGAGCCTTGCGGCTCAGGATCTCACGAGAACGTGGCGAACACGGGGAGACCGAGGCGGTCTCGTACGTCACGCGGCTCGAAGAAGATGCCCGAGAAGCGATCGGCGAGCGCAGCGACCATCAGAACCGCGGCGATCGTCGAGAGGAGACCAATCGCGATCGCGATCAACGCGACAGGGCGCTTCGGGCCCGCAGGCACCTCGGCGGGGTGCGTGATCTTGTAGCGGTTCTTGTACTGCGCCTCCTGCTCCTGCATCTGCACCTGCAGCTCCTGGAGCTGCTTCACGAGCGTCTGGTACGTCGCCGTGACGGTGTCGAAGCGGACCTGTGCATCCTGCACCGACTTCGGAGCCGTCGCCGCGATCACCTCGGGCGGCGGCGCGGGCGCGGCCACGGACACCGTGCGCGGCACGGGTCGCGCCTCCGCCTTGGCGGCGGCCTGCGCGCGCTGCTGCTGCGCGGCCATCTCGTTCAGGATCTCTTGCTCCTGCGCCTTCAGGCCGGCGAGGCCCGCGGGCTGCGACGCTTCGGTCGCGGCGATGGTCTGCTTGAGGCCGATGACCTCGGGGTGTCCCGGGGCGAGCGTCTGCTGCTTCTCGATGAGCTGCTGATTGAGCTCGGCGAGCCGCTGCTGCTTCGCCTGCGATGCCGTCTGGATCTGCCCGCGCACGCCTTCGAGCTTCGCCTTCAGCGCGGGGTCGGCGTCGATCGGCACGGGCTTGTCGTTCACGCCCTGGGGCAGCTGCGGGATGAGGACGTTGATCTTCTTCGTCGGGTCGTTGGCCTTCTGGAGGCGGACGAGCTCGGTCGCCGCCGACTCGAGGTCCTTGTGCGCCTGCGCGACGAAGCCTTCCTGGATCTTGAGGCGCGCCGGGATGACGCCGACCTCGGACTGGAAGCGTGCGTCGAGGAAGTTCTTCACGGCGGCGTCGACGATGTCGCGCGCGGCCAGCGGCTCCGACCACTCGAGCTTCACGGTGACGGTGGTCGCGTCGACCCACACCTTCATGCGGTGCTCGATGTTCGAGACGAGCGCCTCGAACTTCTCGTCGTCCGACGGCGCGGGCTTGCCGAGCTTGCGGTTGATCTTGTCGATGAGGCGGCGATGCGGCTGCCGCATGTCGTCCCAGCGCGCGACGAGGTTCTTCTGCTTCACGATCGCGAGGATGTTGTCGCGCGCGAGCACCTGCTCCTCGTACTCGCGTGCGAGGTTGCGCATCTCTTCCGGGCTCACGTACTGCTGCTGCGGTCCGGTGAGCGACGAGGTCTTCTGCACGAGGACGCGCGACTCCACCTCGTAGCTGCGCGGCGCGAAGATCGCGCCGAGCACGGTGAGCGCACCGCAGATCATCATGACGACGAACGAGAGGCCCTTCCGACGCTTCGCGGAGCGTGCGGCTTCACCGACGCGCGCACCGAGGGCGATGTTCGGCCCGTCGTCCTCGTCGTTGCTACGACCTCCGCCGCCTCCACCGCCGCCGCCGCCGCGCGGAGCGCCGGGGTACTGGAGCTTGGAGTCCGGTCGGAAGAGGGTTGCTTCCTCGATACGTGCCATCTGTTTATCGCTCGCTTCTCTCTAATCGGGCGTCCCGAAGGGATCCGGCGCCAGTCCCGGCGGAGGCGGGCGCGGGGGCTCGCTCGGTGCCGGTTCGTTCGTGGGCGTCGTTGGACGGCCGGGGTTGCGAGGACCGTGCCCGCTACCTCCACCATTGGACGGTCGCCAGGGAAAGCCCCCGCCGCGCACCGGAGGCGTCGGCGTGATCGCCGGCGGCGTGGGCGTAGCGGCCGACGCGTCCTTGGTTACTGCGACGGTCCCAGCGCTCGTCTCGACGGGACCATTCACGGGCGCGACGACCGGCGCCGGCGGAACCATCGACGTCGGCTGCGGCACGGGTGTCCCTGGCGGCGTCCCCGGCGTCGGCGCCGTCGCAGACAGCACCGACGTGGCAGGCATACCCGGATCGGGACGCGAGCCGCTGCCGTTCGGATCGCTCGGCGCGCGCTTCACGGCGAAGAACGCGATGCCACCGAGTGCCGCAGCGGCGAGCAGCACCGCCATCAGCCAGACGGCGACGCTGCTCTTCGGGCGCATCCCGACGTCGCGCGGGTCGATGTCGCCCGCGCTGTCGTCGGCGCCGAAATTCAGGGTGTTCCCGTAGGCCGGGATGCTGCCTTCCGCGCGCTCGCCGGGATCGGGACGCGAGCTCCGAAACCCCGCCGGATCGGGCGTGGGCAGACGGCGCACGATGGCCGCGGGAGACGGCTTGGTAGGCTCGACCAGCACGCCCGGCGGCGCGGGCTTCGAAGGGCCGGCCTTGCGCTCGGTCGACGTGTACGGGATGCCGGTGCCGCCTCCCGCAGCCGCGGGAATCGACGCCATGCGCGCGCGACCCGGGAGAGGCGGCGCGTTCGACGAATTCTTCGGCGGAGGACGCGAGCCCGTGCTGGCATTCGCGGGCGGGCGATTGGTGATGAACGAGGGCGGCGGCGGGATCGATCCGTCCTTCGCCGGGCCGTTGCCGATGCCGATGAACGTTCCGCCCGGTCCTTGCGGCGGGACGCTGCCGGGCGAACCCGAGAGCGGCTGCGTGCGATCCCCGTCGAAGGCGGCGCTCGCATGCGGAGGCTGGCTCGGCACGAGCGACGAAGGCCCGCCCTTGTCGACGTGCGTCGACTCGTCGAGCGACATGTCGAACGGGCGCGCAGGCTCCGCGCCGCGACCGAGTCCTGCGTTGTCGCGTGCTTCGCGGAACGCGCGGCGCATCGCGTCGACGGACTGCCAGCGATCTTCCTTCTTGAAGCGCAGCGCCATGTCGATCGCGGCGGCGATCCCGGGCGGGAGCTCCGGCATCACCATCGAGATCGAGCGCGCCTTCACGGTCGCGGCCGCGAGCAGCTTCGCCTGGACGTTCGCGCCGAGGTGCACCGTCTCGCCCGTGAGCGCGGTGAAGATCGTCGCGCCGAACGACCAGATATCGCTGCGATGATCGACCTTGTCGCGCGAGCCGAGCGCCTGCTCGGGCGACATGAACGAGGGCGTGCCGAGCACGAGCCCGAACATGGACAGAGCGCTCTGCGACGTGCGGTCGAAGACGCGCGCGACGCCGAAATCGAGCAGCTTGAGCACGCCGTCGTCACAGACGAAGACGTTCTGAGGCTTGAGATCGCGATGGATGATGCCGGCCGCGTGGACGGCGCTGAGGACGTCCATCAGCTTGTCGGCGAGGTCGAGGGCCTCGGGGATGGGGATCCGGTTCCCGCGCTTCTGACGCAGCGCTTCGAGGGTGTCTCCGTCGAGGAGATCCATCGTGAGGAAGACGCAGCCGTCGTCGGTCACGCCGTCGTCGAGGACGCGCACGATGCCGGAATGCTTCACGGAGTTGGCGAGATAGCCCTCGCCGAGGAAGCGCTCGCAGACGGCCGGGTCCGTGCACAACGTGGGGTGCAGGATCTTGAGCGCCGCCCGCGCTCCGTTGCGGTGCGTCACCGCATAGACCGCGGCCATCGACCCGGAGCCGAGCAACGCATCGACGCGCCACTTGCCGCCGATGATCGTCCCGACACGCCGCTCGGCCTGCTGAATCATAGCCTAGGGTCTCAACGTTAGCACGACTGGTGCCGAGGTCCGTACCCGCGGCACTGCGACTAGTCGGCGCGGACCGCGAGCCTGGTCGCGATCGCGAACGCCACGCCGAACGTGACGAGCGTCATGTAACTATTGAATCCCTGGTCGCCCCAGATCTGGATGACGCAGACCACGACCGCGCCGAGCGCCGCGAGGGCAGAGCTCCGTTCGAGCGGGGTCTGGGCGGCCCGATACCCCCTGAGGGCGAGCGTGCTCGCGAGTGGGTAGATCATCCACAGGAGAGTGAACCCGACGACGCCCGCGAGCGACCAGATCCAGAGGACGCCGTTGTGCGCGATGAGCCGGAAGTTCTTGAAGAGCTCCCCGAGGTCGACCGGCGGGTTGTTCGGCGAGTACTGGTACTCGTGCCCGAAGCCCGTCGTGACGACCGGGCTCTGGCGCAGCGTGTAGATCAGGTTCTCGTTCTCGATGTCGCGCGAGATGCTCGAGTTGTCCTTCTGGTCCATGACCGACACGACGAGCTTCGCGGGCTTGAGCAGCGGCGACGGCGATGGGATCTCCGAGCCGATGAGGACGTAACCCATCATCAGAGGCACGGCGACCGCGAGCGCCCACGTGACGCGGCGCTTCCTGCGGCTCGGCCGGAGCGCCAGGTAGATGACCAGCGGCGCCGCGGCCAGGCTGACGAACGCGAGGCGGCGGTTGTTGAGCACGACGCCGAGGAGGATCGGCGCGGCGAGGAGCAGCGAGCGCGTGACGATCTTCGACGTGCGCTGCTCGAGCGCGTGCGCGAGCAGCACCATGAGCGCGGTCACGAACAGCACTGTGTCGGAGTGGTTCGTGCACCACTCGGGCTTGCCGGGCATGCTCGTGATGCCGGCCGGCGCGCACACGCCGAAGTACACGTACGTGACGAGCAGGCTCCGCGCGATCGCCACGGTGACGAACGCCGTACCGACGGACGCGAGATCCTCCGGGACGCGGAGCGCATACAGGAAGAGCAGCGCGACGAGCGGGAGCTGCAGCAAGTGGATCGTCTGCCGGAACGCCGGCTCGATGCCGCCGCCCCGTGCGATGCCGAGGACCGCGAGGCCGAGCACCGTGAAGAGGAACGCGAGCAGCGCTCGCCGCGCGAACTTCGGCGGCGGCGAGTACGTCGCGCCCTTCTTCCCCCATACCGCGCGGTAGAGGAGACCGACCGTCACGAAGAAGAAGACCGAGAGCGACGCGCCGGGGACGCCCGCGAACTCCTTGATGGTGCCGAAGAACGCGACGGCCGCCGGCCACATCACGGTGTTCCAGTAGCCGCCCTCGCCTGCCGCGACGGCGCCCATGTCCTTGAACATCGCCTCGCTGAACGCCTCGATGAAGAGCGCGAGGACCAGGTAGACGCGGAGGCTCTTCCAGAGCTTCTGCTTCGACATCACCCAGTACAGGAGCGGTCCCCAGAAGATGACGAGCGCGGTGTCGAGCCGGAACGAGTTCGCCCATGCACCCGGACCCGAGAACTTCGGGCTCGAGGCGAAGGCGCCGAACAGCGTCGCGAGGAACACGCCGCCTACGATCTGGAGCGTCGGCTTGTAGAAGTTGTCCTGGAGGACCTTGCGGTCCAGCTCCTCCTCGTCGGGACGAGCGCCGAACGCGCCGTACTTCTGCGCGACCTGCTCCGTGAGCTGAGCGAGTCGTTCTTGATCCGCGAGGTGCGGCGGGAGCGGTCCGCCGCGCGGCGGTCGTGACGGGTTCATTGGGCCTCGGTCGTCGACCAGCACGTCTTCGAGCGGATCGCCCCGACGACTTGATCCGCCATGATGCGATGCACCTCGAGGTTCGGGTGGTAGTCGCATCCGAGGCCGTAACGCACGCCCATCTCGACGAGCTCCATCGAGTAGACCTTCTTGTCACCGGCGCTGTTCAGGTCCTGCGCGATGCTGCGCAGCACGTTGCGGAGGTCCGTGCGCGCGTTGTCGAGCGGGAATTTGTCGGTGACCATCGGCGGGACGGCGAGGAAGATCTCGGCCTCGGGCCGCTTCGTGCGGACGAACTGCACGAACTCTTTGTAGCTGCTCCGGAACTTGCCGAGGTCGATGCCGTCGGCGACGGAGTTCTGATCGAGATCGCGTGCGAAGTCGTTCGTCCCGACGTTGATGAGGACGACCTGCGGGCGATCGGCCGGGCTCTCCTTCGCGAAGTCGTACTGCGCGGCGCTCTCGGTCGCGAGCTGGCGCAGGTAGTACTGCGGGATGGTCGTCTTCGCGTCGGGGTCGGTCGGCTTGCTGCCTTCCGGACATTTGGCCTCGCCCGGGCAGGCCTCGCGGTAGTTCTGGTACACGCCCTTGCCCGAGAAGCAGAGCGTGACCGCATCGGCCTGCAGCCTGCGCGCGGCGAGCGAGCCGTAGGCGAGATAGATGTTCTGCGTCTCGGGGATCTTCACGTCCTCGAGCTGCCCCTTGTCGTTCTTCACCTGGCGGATCGGGATGTCGTACGGGCACGTCGCGTTCGGCCCTTCGTCGCCGTAGCCGCACGTGATCGAGTCACCGATGTACTCGATGCGCCGCGGATGGACCGTGGGCGGGAGCTGCGTCGTGCCGGCGCCGAACGTGAACGGGATGAAGCTGCAGTCGCTGTAGAGCGCCTCGCTCGAGCGCATCACCGTGATCTCGTGCGTGCCGGCGGGCAGCTTGCGCGTGACCGTCTTGCTCGCGATCTCACCGCCGAGGACGATCTGCTCCTGCTTGCCGTCGATGATCTGCTCGAAGACCATCTCGATGCCGGCCTCCACGCCCCACGTGACCTCGGTCCCCTCGAAGCGCGCCGTCATGTAGTTGCCGGACCAATCGAAGCGCGGCTTGGTCGCGTCCTTCGTCAGATCGTAGCGACCGACGAAGCGCGTGGCCGCCGGCCCCGACGGTCCACCGGCCGGAAGCGGCTGCACGGTGGAGCAATCCGCGCTCGGTCCCGACACTCCGCCGTTCTCGAGCGGCGCATTGCGGTCGCTGAGGCGAACGACGCACGCGGGCGAGAGCAGCGCAGTGAGCAGAAACAGGCTCGCGGCCGTCCGTACAGTCCCGAGCGACATCGCCACGAATCTAGCATGGCGATGGGCTCAGGGACGGAGTCTCGCGCGGATGACAGGCTCGAGTCGCGCGGCCATGCGGCCGTTCATCTCCGCGTCGGGATGCGAGTCGCAGCCCCACGTCGCCGTGGGTTTCTCGGGCTCGAGCGGGATGAGCTCGATCCGCGTGTCCCCTTCGCCGGTGCGGCGTGCGACCACGTGCTCGAGACGCTCGCGTGCGATGCCGGCGGTCTCGCCCTTCAGCATCGGGCTCGTGACGAGGAACACGAACGCCTTCGGATAGACATCGCGCACGTGCCGCATGAACCGCACGTACGCGTCCTCGAATGCGGCGAGATCGAGCGGGCGACCCGAGGCGCCGAGGAAGTCGTTCGTCCCGAGGTTCACGATCACGGCGTCGGGCGCGGGAGCTCCGTCGAACGACCACGGCACGGGCGGGTCCGCGGGCAGCGTTCGCTCGAAGAGCTCGGGCATCGTTCCGGTCGCCCCGCCGTCGTAGTTGCGGAGCACGCCGCGGCCGGACCAGCAGATCGTGGTGACGTCCGCGTCGAGCGCGCGGCCGAGTCGAGCGCCGTACGCCGCGGTCGCCCGCTCCGTCGCGTAGGTGAAGGGGCAGTGCGCGTCGCTGCCGAGGACGCCGTAGCCGCACGAGATCGAATCGCCGACGACCTCGATGCGCAGCGGGCGCGGGCGCGGCGGCAGGAATTGCCCGCCGTGCGCCAGGTCGATGCCGAGCAGCTCGTGGACGCCGGCGAAGGCCTCCGCCTCGCGCGTGACCTGCACGACGTGCGGGACCTGCGGATCGAGGCCGGACGCGAGCTCGTAGCGTTCGCGGTCGTGCGAGACCTCGACCGTGACGGGCGGCCGGTCGTCGACGCGGACGGTATACGCGGTGGTCTTCTCGTCGAGGGTGACCGGCTTGCCGTCGATCATGACGACGTGGGGCGCGAGCGGCGCGGCACGCAGGCGCATGGCGACCGACGACCCCGTGAAGCGCACCTCGAACGACGATCCCGACCACGCAAACCGCAGCGGCCGTTCCTGTCCGGCTCCGGCGTCGTCGGGAGCGCGTGGATCGAACCGGCCGATCAGGCGGATCGAGGCGGCCCGCGCGGCTCCGTCCGTCGGTGGCGGACCGGCTCCGCAGGTGCGCGCACGCGCGCCACACGCGCACGCAAGAGCGGCGGTGATCGCTACGTAAATGCCACATCGGACGAGGCCTCGATGCATGAGTTCCGCTGCATTCTCGCATGGCACGAGAGGCGCTAAACACGAGCTGTCGAGGGACTCCGGCGGCAGATGCCGAACGGGGGCCGTCGTAAAAAACCTCGCGTATTCGACCTTCTGACCAGTAGGACGTTATGGCTATACTCGCTCGTGATGACGCAACCCGTTGGGGGGTCGAAGACACTGGTGGCGTCGACGTCGACGAACGGCCCAGGGCCGAGTCGCGCAGCTCGAAGGAATCGAGCGGCGCGAAGCCATCGGGCGGTGCGAAGGCGCGCCGCGGCAAGGCGGGTGCCGTGAACAAGCGTCCGATCAACGAGACGATGCCGATGGGCGCAGGGGCCCCTGCCACCTCGCAGACGTCCTCGCCGGGCCTCGACTCGATGCACTCGATGTCGGGCTCGAGCTCGAACACGATGGATCCGGTCTGGCAGCGTCTCTGGCTTCGCTGCCAGCAGCACGACTGGCAGTCGATGGCGTTCATCGGCTCGAGCAAGCGCGATCCGGACGGCGTCCTCGAGATCGCGCACGGCATGGCGCGCCTCGCGAGCGAGCTCGGTCAGGAGCTCACCGTGTTCGACGCGCGCAACCTCGGCCTGAAGGACATGGGCCGGATGCTCGCCCAGATCCAGAGCATCACGAGCCGCGGCAAGCGTTGCATCGTGGTCCTGAAGCTCGTGACGGAGAACGCGACGACCGTGCCGATGGCGCAGAACGTCGACGCCGCGCTCCTCGGCGTCTTCATCGGTGAGACGAGCGTCATCGCATCGTCGCGCACCGTCGAAGAGGTCGGCCGCGCGAAGTTCCTCGGCTCGGTCGTGCTCAACGCTTCGCTCGCCAAGTGACGTGAGACGTGACGTGAGCCGGCGGGGGCTCGCGTTGGCGCCGGCGCTCGCGCTCGCGCTGGTCGCGCCGCTGTCGGCGGTCGCCGCGTGTCACGACGCGCCGGTACCGGTCGTGCCCAGCACGGAGATGACGGTCCGTCCCGGCACGACGACGCCGGTGACCGATCTGCCGCCGGTCGACACGCGGCCGCTCACCGGCTGGTTGAAGGTGCAGGGTCCGCGCATCATGACGCCCGACGGCAAGCCGTTCCACGGTCGCGGCGCGAACCTGCAGGACACGCGCGGCTGCGACGCGTGCTCGTGGGAGCCGCCGCATGTCGACGAGGTGCTCCGCCGGATCGACACGCTGGTCGACGACTGGCATGCGACGTTCGTGCGGCTCCTGCTGGAGAGCTATCCCGATCGCGGTCCGACGCCGGGGCGGGTCCACTACAAGAACGTCCTCGAGGACGACGACTACTTCCACGACGTGATGCGGATCATCGGTCACGTCGGGAAGAAGCGCGGCGTGTACGTGCTCGTGTCTCTCTGGCACGACCCGACGTTCGGCCCGCTGGGCTGGCCGACGGAGCGAACGCGCACCGTGTGGAAGAAGCTCGCGCGCGCGCTGCGCGACATGCCGTTCGTGATGTTCGGTCTCGTGAACGAGCCGGAGAAGAACGAAGGCGGCCTGCTCGACGGCGAGGTCTGGACGGCGATGAACGAGACGGTCGCCGCCATCCGCAGCGTCGAGGAGGCCGGGAAGAACCACATCGTGACCGTGCAAGGCACGCGCGAATGGGGGCGCGTCCTCGACTATTACCTGGCGCATCCGATCACGGCGGGCGGCGGCGCGAACATCGCGTACGAGACGCACGTGTACAACCGTCCCGATCGCTTCGACGAGCTCGTGACGCGCCCGTCGCGGAAGCTCCCGGTGATCATCGGCGAGATGGGCGTGATCAACGACAAGAACGCGACCATGCTCGCGGAGGACTGCGAGGGCCTGATGGATCTCGCCGAGAAGCTCGACGTCCCATGGCTGGCCTATACGTTCCACACGAACTGCCCGCCGAACCTCCTCGTCGAGCATGCGGGCACGTGCGGCGTCGGCGCTCCGCTCCAGCCGAGCCCGTGGGGGCGCTTGGTGAGGGAGCGCCTGGCGCGCCCGTGGTAAGGTGAGCCCGTGCAGAAGGCGCTGCTGATCAGCATCCTGGCGGCGACGATCGTGATCCCGCTCTTCGCCTCGAAGGGCGGCACGGTGAGGTCCGCGGTGCGCCGCAGCGCGATCGCGACCGCCGTCTTCTGCGTGCTGTACTGGCTCGGCCTCCTGTTCATCTACCCGTCGCTGACGCCTTCGAAGCGCGCGACGACGAACCCGGGCGCGTCGACCGGCCAGTAGAAACAAGCGGAGACGCAGAGCCGCGGAGGTACGCGGAGGGGTTTGGTCTCGATCGCCGACGGTAGCCTCGCGGTTGCGGTCGGAATCGGGCCGCGCGCGGCGAGGTCATCCCGAGTCCGCAAGGGTCGTTCCTGCGCGCGGCCCGATTCCGCCCGCTGGATTT
>JAQBQJ010000094.1 GCA_028287065.1 Labilithrix sp.
GGTGATGGAAATGGAAATGGAAATGGAAATGCCGGAGAGAGACGCGCTCTCGCCATTTCCATTTCCATTTCCGTTTCCATCACCTGTTCTCTTCTGACCTGGAAGAGCACGCCCCCGCCGCAATCAGATCACTCCCGGCCACCCCTCCCCGCCGCTCGCTCGCCACCGCTCCTCCAGCATCCTCTCGACGCCTTCCTCCAGCGGTCCCCTCTTCACCGCCGCGATCGCCTCCTCCAGATGCTCTCGCCGCGACGTGCCCACCAGCGCCGCGCTCACGCCCGGCGCGAACGCCGCGAACCGCACCGACAGCTCCGTCCACCCGAGCGGCGACGCATCGACGGACATCGCCCTCGCGCGCTCCCAGTACGTCCGCACGTCGCCTGCGTCCGGCGGCGATTCGAAGCGCCACGGTGCGTTCGCGAGCGGACGCTTCGCGAGCACGCCGAGGCCCGCCGCGGCCGCCCCCGCGACCGCACCGCCGAGCGACGCGCGGTCGAAGACGTTCACCGAGCACTCCACCACGTCGAAGCGTCGCGAGGCCACCGCCGCCGCCAGCGCCTCGTTCTCGCCCGAGTACCCCGACGCACGGATCTTCCCCGCCGCCTTCGCGCGATCGAGCTCGGCGGCGATGTCGTCGCGGCCGAGCGTCCACGCGTCGCACGAGTGAAGCAGGAACACGTCGATCACGTCCGTGCCGAGCCTCCGCAGCGCCGCCTCGATGCCGAGGCGGATCACGTCGCCCGTCCAGTCCGCGACACCCGGTACGCCGTACCCGCCTTTCGTCACGATGATCGCGTCGCGACGGCGCGCCCCGAGCGCGCGCCCGAGGCGCTCCTCCGAGCTGCCGTAGCTCGGAGCCGTGTCGAACAACGTCACACCCTCGTCGAGCGCCGCGCCGACGAGCGCGTCGGCATCCGCCTCGCTCATGCGCGCGTCGCCGAGCGGTCCCGCGCCGAGGCCGAGCACCGAGACCTCGATGCCCGTTGCGCCGAGCGGGCGTCGCATGGGCGTCGTCGCCACGTTCAGGGCCATAGGCGATACACGACCGCGCCGGCGTTCGTGCGGTTGCCGGCGGCGAGGATGCGACCGTCGGCCTGCACCGCCGCCGCGAAGAGCGTGACGTCGAAGCCGTTCGGCGTACCTGCCGGCTCGACGATCGCGGTCCCGGCCATGCCGAACGACGTGTCCTTGTTGCCGTCCGCGAGGATGCGCTCGACGCGCGCTTCGCCGTTCGCGGCCGCCGTATGCCCCGCCGCGACGACGCGACCATCGGCCTGCGCGGCGATGCCGAAGAGGCCTGCGCCCGCGGAGCTCGCGTACGTCCGCGCGAAGAGCGCCGCTCCCTTCGCGGACACGGCGCCCGCGGTGTATCCGGCCGCGCCCTGTTGCACGTCGCCGGCGAGGGCGATCGTGCCGTCCGCGAGGCGCGTCGATGCGTTCGCGCGATACGTCGTCCCGAACGTCGCGACCCCCGCCATTCCGTACGTCGGATCGACCGCGCCCTGCGCGGTACGGCGCACCACGACATACGAAGGCGCGCCGGCGACGGTGCTGCCCGAGGCCACGATCGCTCCGCCTTCGAGCGCGGCGCCCACGAACCGCACGCCCGGCACGACGACCGTCTGACCCGCGTTGAACGTCGGGTCGCGCACCCCCTTGTCGGTGAAGCGCACGACGATGCCGCTGTCCTTGTTGCCCACGGCCTCGTGGCGCGCGCCGACGACGATCACGCCGCCGTCCGCCTGCACCACGACGCCGAGGCCGACGGTGGCGGACACCGGCACCTCGGGCGCGATCCGCACGATGCCGTTGCCGAACGACGGATCGAGCGCGCCCGTCGGCAAGAGACGGACGATCGTGAGCTGCTGCGTCGGCGCGGGCTGCGAGACTCCGACACACACGATGTTGCCCTTCGCGTCGATCGCGATCGCGTCGAGCTGACCATCGGCCGGCATCACACCGGCCGCGCTCGCGAGCGTATTGAACGCCGTGTCGGGCACGCCGTTGCTCGCGTACCGGCGCACGATCCAACCGCCGAGCGGCGCGCCCGCGGCCGCCGCCACTCCTCCGCCCGCGACGATCCGCTGATCGGCTTGCACCGCCAGCGCGAGGAACGTCGTGCCCATCCCGCGCGACGCATCGTTGACGAGGCCGTCGCTGTCGAACGTCATGTCGAGCGAGCCTGGAGCATCGCTCACGAGGAGCGGCACCTTCGACGGCGCGAGCGGGGCGCCGTCCGCGACCAGCGTGACGGTCGCAGGCCCGAGCGCCGCCGTCGCGATCGCGCTGACCTTCAGCGTACCCGTCGATGATGCGGGCGCGAGCGTCGCCGTCGTGGCCGTCACGCCCATCGGGAGATCGGAGAGCCGCGCGGTCACGGCGCCGGTCACGCCGCTGCTCCGCGCGAGATCGATCTCGACGTCCACGGTCGCGCCCCGACGCACGACGATCGACGCGGGCTTCGTGCTCAGGGCGCCGCCGCCGGCGCCCGTGCCGCCGCCTTCGAGCGTTCCGCCTTCGATCGTGCCTGCTTCGTCCGTCTCGGAGCGGAGGGTCGTGTCCTCGAAGCCGAGGATGGTCGCGCATCCACTCACACCGACGGCAAGGCCAAGGCCGAGGGACAGCGCGAGCCGGGCGGGCGAAACCATGGCCGGTATGGGGATCTTACCTAGCACGCGCAACGCTGATATGACTCTGCCATGCGCGCTTCCACGCTCCTCTCGACGTCCCTCCGCTGCTTCGTCGCCGCCACGTCGGTCTCGGGGGCCTTGCTGGTCTCGGCCGCTCCCGCCTTCGCGCAGGAGGCTGCCGCGCAGGACATCGCGCAGGCACGTCAGCTCGGGGGGCAAGCGCAGGCCGCGTACGACGCCGGCAACTTCACCGAGTCCGAGAAGCTCTGGAACGCCGCAGCGAAGCTCTACGCGCAGGCCCCCACGCTCACCCTCGGTCTCGCGCGCACGCAGGCGAAGCTCGGGAAGGTGGTCGCGGCGCAGGAGAGCTACAACAAGATCATCCGCGAGTGGGGCAACAACCCGAGCCCGCCGCCCGCCTTCAAGGACGCCGTCGAGGCCGCGAAGACCGAGGTCGTCGCCGTCTCCGCGAAGGTCGCGAGCGTCACCGTCAACGTCGAAGGTCCGACCGCTCCGCAGGTCACCATCGACGGTCAGGCGGTCCCCGCCGCGGCCCTCGGTCTGAAGCGGCCGGTCGATCCGGGCTCACACAAGGTCGCGGCCACGGCCGACGGCTACAAGCCCGCCGAGACCACGTTCTCCGTCGCCGAAGGCGGCACCGCCGCGGCGACGCTCAAGATGGAGAAGGCCGCAGGCGGCGCGGCGGTCGTCGCGGGCCCCGGCCCCACATCCGGCCCCGGACCTTCGCCGACCGAGCCCGGCGCCGACACGAGCAGCAGCAAGGGCTCGATGAACAAGACGCTCGCGTTCGTCGCGTTCGGCGTCGGCGGCGCCGGCCTCGTCGTCGGATCGATCACCGGCATCCTCGCGCTCGGCAAGGCAGGCGACCTCAAGACCGCATGCAACGCCGACAAGGCGTGTCCGAGCGCCGAGCAGGACAACGTCGACAGCTACAAGACGATGGGCGCGATCTCCACGGTCGGCTTCGTCATCGCGGGTGTCGGCGGCGTCACGGGTCTCGTCCTCCTCCTCACCGCGCCGAAGGACAACGCTGCCTCTGCCGGCGGCTCGCGCTACGCGACCGTCAAGACCGGGCACGAGAGCGTCTCGCGGAAGAGCGGCATCTCGATGACGCCGTTCTTCGGCGGCACGACCGCGGGCGTCACCGGCAGCTTCTGATCGGCGTCCTCGGAGCGCGCCTCGCGCCGCTCTGGGCCGAGGCTGTCCTCCACGTGCTCGCACATGTCGATGCGGGGCGTCTCGCGTCGTCGTGCCATGATTTACGATGGATCGCGTGGTCCGAGCAGCAGCTCGGACCGGCATCCGACCGGCCGCTCGGCGAGGACGTGCGCGTGCTCTCGGCCGCGCTCGCGACGCACGAGCGTCTCGCCGCAGCGCACGCGCTCGCCTGGGTGTTCGACACCGAGGAGCAGGTGGCCGCGGCCCGCACGCGCGAGCTCGCCGACCTCGGCGAGGCCGACGTGGCCGATGCTGCCGCGCTCGCGACGGCGCGATCGGTGGGGCCCGCCGCCGAGGTGCTGCGGGCCGCCGCCGAGCTCGAGCTGCCGCTGCTCGCCGGGATGCGTGCATCTTGCATCGATGCCGTCGCGCTAGACATCGAGCTCGCGGAGGTGAGCGCCGCGGCACCGGAGCTGGCGCGCGTTTCGGTGGGGCTCGCGCGTCCCCTGCCCCGTCGCGGACGCGCGTGGCGCGGATCGATCCTCGTCGGCACGCCCGGCGTCGCCGGCGCCGATGTCGCTCACGTCGCGTGGCAGGCCGCGCACGAGGCGACCGTGCTCGAGGTCGAGCGCTCCGCGGCGTGGCTCGCACGTCAGGCAAGCAGCTACGAAGCCGTCGAGCGAACTGCGCTCGGCCTGCTTCGTTCACGCGCTCGTCGTGTCGGCCTCGGCGACACGCACGGGCGCTGGCTCGCCACGCTCGATCTCGGCGCGCTGGGCTCGATCCCGGACGTAGACGACGGGACCGAGTGAACGCCGCGTGACGACGCCGTCGTCGCTCTTGTCGAGCAGCATCAGCTTTCCCGAGACGGGCGCGACGAGCCGCCCGCCGGGCGCGAGCGCGGCGATCCACGCCGCAGGGATCGCGCCGACGTCGAAGCCGACGCTCACCTTTCGTGCGCCCGCCCAGACCTCGACATCGTGGGCGCTGCGCGCGTGCATCGTGACGACGCCGTCGAGGCCGAGGCTCGCCAGCACGTCGGCCGCGCTCGCCGCGAGCTGCGGATCGATCTCGAGGCTCGTCACGCGACCTCGAGGTCCGACGATCGCGGCGGCGATCGCCGCGCCGTAGCCGCTGCCGCCTCCGAGGTCGACGAGAGCGTCTCCCGGCGCGAGCGCGAGCGCGCGGAACTGCGCGACGTAGGCATGCATCGCCGACACGGTCGCGAGCCCTTCGTCGTCGAGCGGCAGCGCGCGATCGAGATGCGCGTCGGGGAGCGACGGGAGCGGCACGAAGCGCTCGCGCGGGACCTTTCGCACCGCCGCGTCGACGAGATCGCCGGCGTCCCCGGCGGGGCTCGTCTTCATGGCCTCGGCGCGCGCCGCGGCGGAGAACGCCGCGAACGCCGGGTCGTCGGAGACGGCCAGCGGTCCACGCGGGATGCTGCTGCCTGCTTCGGCGCGCGCGACCGAGCGCCAGAGGTGATCGAGCGCGAGAGTCCGTGCGGCGTGCCGCGGCGCAAACAGATCGATCTGCTCCTCGATCGCGCGCTCGAAATAGTCGCGCGCCGGTCCGTCGTACGCGAACCTCGTCGCGATGCCCTTCACGATCGGCTCGAAGAGCTCGTGGCGGAGCTCGTGGCAGCGCCGGAAATCGAGCTCACTCGACGGATCGACCCATTCGGCGAGGAAGTCCTGATCGCCGTCGTGCCACCACGGATAGCGATGCACGCGCATCCCCGTGCGCTCTTCCCACGCCGCGCGCTCCTCGTCGATCGGCGAGCCCGGATAGAGGCGGAACGGATCGACCGACAGGAACCCCGTCGTGCCGCGCGAGTCGTCGAGGTAGAGCCGCTCCAGGTAACGCGCCGTGGTGCGGAGCGTCTTCTCCGTCTCGCCGGGATGACCGACGATCACGTTCGCGCCCCACGGCACGTTCAGCTCACGCGCCCATTCGGCGACGCGCTGCATCTGCTCGAGGTAATCGCTGAGCCGGCCCACCTTGCGGATCGTGCGGACGTGATCGGGATCGCCCGACTCGAGGCCGAATCCGGCCGACACGTTCGCGCGGGCCATGAGCGCGACGTCTTCGCGCTCGAGCAGATCGAGGCGCACGAGGAGCCATGTCTTGCGGGCCCGTATGGGGCGGCGCGCGAGCTCCTCGAGGAACGTGCGCCGCCACGACGTCTTCATGCCGAAGAGCGCGTCGGCGATGAAGAGCGTCCAGCTCGAGAGATCGAGGAAGCGATCGAGCCGGTGCATCTCCTCGACGGCGTGCAGCGGATCGAGCGCGCGCCACGAGGTGTCGCGCTTCGCGCGTTCCATGCAGAATGCACAGTCGTACGGACAGCCGCGGGACAGGTAGATCTCGGCCTGCGATGCGATCCTCCGAGCCACGGGCCGGTAGCGGTCGAGCAGCTCCCACTGCAGCGGGGGCATCGCGCCGACGTCGCCGACCGACTCGGGCCCGAGCACGTTCACGAGCGGGCGCTTGCCCGCGACGAGCGCGCGAGCGAGGCGCACCATCGGTCCTTCGCCGTCGCCGACCACCACGAAGTCGAACGGCGAGCCCGGGCCCGTGAAGTCGTCGGGGCGTGCGCTGGGGTGATAGCCGCCCGTCACGATCCACGCACGCGGCAGGATCGCGCGCGCGCGCTCGGCGATCGCAGAGGCCTTGAGGTAGTCGAACGACGAGTAACAGGAGATGCCGACGAGGTCGTAGGGCGCCGACGCGCCGCGCCCGCCGAGCA
>JAQBQJ010000098.1 GCA_028287065.1 Labilithrix sp.
GACGGTCACGAGCGCGAAGCCCGCACCCGCCCCACCCGCCCCGTCCGCGGCACCCGCGGCATCGAGCGCCTCGAGCACGCCGAGCGCCGCGAGCGCCGCGCCCGCGCCGGGAGCGACCGTCCTGCGCTTCGACGACGAGACCGAAGGCGCGATGCCCGCGAGCGTCGAGCCGGTCGTCGGCGACTGGACGATCGGCCGCGCCGGCGATGCCAAGGGCCTGATGGTCGACGGTTCGAAGTGGCGCAACGGAACGCCGTCGGTGAACCTCGCCGATCAAGCCAAGCGCCTCTACGGCGATCGCTACGCCGAGTTCCTCGACGGCGTGAAGACGTTCGCGTTCTATCCGCTCGCCGTCGCGCGCGCGCCGGCGCCGACCGGCGACATGCGGCTGAGCGTTCGCTTCTATCCGATCGCCGGCAGCGTCGATCAGGCCGCCGGCATCGCGTTCGGCATCGCGCCCGACGGCAGCTACACCGGCGTGCGCGCGAACGCGCTCGAGGACAACCTCCTCTACTTCACCGTCGTGAAGGGCAAGCGCACGGTCCACGACACGGTCCGCGGCGTCGCCACACCGAGCCGCACATGGCACACGCTCGCTCTCGAGCTGCGCGGCACGAACCTCTTCGTGACGATCGACGGCGCAAAGCGCTTCGAGAAGAAGCTCGATGGCGTGCCGCACGGCCGCGTCGGGCTGTGGTCGAAGGCCGATTCGAAGGTGCTCTTCGACGACTTCGAGATCGCGCCGCTGTGAGCGGCTAGAGCTCGGTCGCTTCGAGATCGTCGAACGCGGTGACCGAGTCGGCCTTGGTCCACACGCCTACCTTTCCGCCCGCAGGGAACGTGCCCTCGTCGACGCTCACCACCTCGTGGCCGTCCCACACCACGCGAATGTGCGCGCCCTCCATGAAGGCCTCGAGCGTGTGCCAGTCGTTCGAGGTCACGCTCATCCCGGCGCCGCCGAGCTGCTGGCGATCGTTGGCGACCACCCGATAGACGTTCACGTTGTCCTCCAGCGCGTTCGCGCGCGCGACGTAGTAGTTGTCGCTGTCCTTCGCGCGCCAGATGATCCCGCACGCGCGATCGGTGCTGCCGCCGCGCATCGAGCAGCGGACCTTCACGTGGACGTTGGTGAAGGCGGTATCGCGCAGGAGCAGGCGCGGGAAATCCGGATCCTCGAGCTCGCCGATCTGCGCGAGCACGCGGTGTCCGTTCTCCTGCTCGATCGTCCAGTCGCCGAGGACGTGCGCGAACGGCGCCGGCGTGCCCTTGCCGAGCGAGAGCTCCTCGAAGTCGACCTTGCGCGCCGTTCCTTTCACCGCAGGCGTCGAGGCGCCGCCGTCCGTGAAGGTGTACGGCGTGGGATCGGCGGCGCACGCGACGGCGGCGACGCCGAGCAGCGCGAGAGTGGCGAGCGAGCGCATGGCTGTGTTCACGGTGTCCTTCGATCCTGTTCGAGCAAGAGCACGCGGCCGTGGGCGGGATCGCAGATCCAGACCGAGCCGTCGTCGTCGACTGCGGCGCACGTCGCGCCCTTCGCCGTCGTGATTTTGGAGACGAGCGAGAGTTCGCCCTGCGGGCCGACGGCGATCGTCGCAAGCGTCCCCGTGACGCCGCTCGGCGCGTGGAGCAGACCGCGGCTCGGATCGTAGGCGAGCGCGTCCATCCCCTCGCCGTACACGAGGCGGCT
The DNA here is from genome assembly GCA_028287065.1 of Labilithrix sp. GTDB lineage: Bacteria > Myxococcota_A > Polyangia > Polyangiales > Polyangiaceae > Labilithrix. Next base: position 1,688 of record JAQBQJ010000098.1, read on the forward strand.
CGTCACCTGCCCGCCGTGCGAGAGGTCCATCGTCGTGACCTTGCCCTCGACGCAGGCGGAGAAGAGCAGCCCACGAGGCTCGTCGATGGCGAGGACACGCGAGCCGTCGCAGCCGTTCGCGAACGCACCCCGCACGGTGTGGCTCTCGAGATCGATCACGACGGTGACGCCCCGCCATGCGTTGACGTAAGCGCGACCGCGCGGGTGATCGAACACGAGCGCCTCGGGACCGTCGGCCACCACGATCGTCGTAACCTGAGCGAACGCAGCGTCGCCACGCCGAGGATCGAGGGAGAACACCTCGATGCGCTCGGCGTCGGGCTCGGTCACCCACACCTCGCGCGCCGCCGGCTCGTAGCGAACGTAGTCGGGGATCGCCGCGAGGTCGTGCGCGGCCAGGATCGCGTGAGTCACGGGATCGAAGACGAGGACACGCTTCGCGGTACGGTCGATCGTCACCACGAAGCCGTCGGCCTCGGCGGCCGACGTCGGCCCTTGCGTGTGTCCGCCGCGCAACGTGCTCGAGCGGCTGAAGCCGCCGACGGTCTCGGTCGAGCGCGTCGACGGATCCACGAGATGCACCTGCCCGGTGCCGCCTGCGGGTACGACGACGCGATGCAGCCCCGGCGCCCACGTGATCTCGTCGAAGCCGACGGAGCCCTGCTCGATCTGCAGCGCGGTCTCCGCCTGTCCGGCGAGAGGCTCGTCGTTCGGCGCCGTGGTGCATGCCGCTGCGAGAGCGATCACGGAGAGACCGAGGAGCGATCGCATGGTGCGGCCCGACGGCAGCAATGGATGTGCCGCGGGGTAGATTCCGTCGTTTCCGCGTCGACTGTCCCCTCGAGGTGACACCTCGCGCTCGCCCGTCCGCCGCGACCGTCACGTCGACGTGCCACTCCACACGCGCGTTCGCCCCGCATTCACGCACTTCTGCATGCATCGCCGTACGGCATCGACCTTGCTCATGGCGCCGTCGGGAAGAGGGACTCAGACCCGAAAGGCCGCTCTCATGATCACTCGTCGATTCGCTTTCCGTTCGCTCGCCATCGCCTCCATGCTCGCCGTCGCTGCGGGCTGCGCCGCGCCCACCGACCACACCACGTCGGACGGCGTCGACTCCACGGCCGACGAGCTGCGCGGTCCCGGCGCCGCCGCGACCGATGCGCGCTCACCGGAGATGGGCAACGACCTCCGCGTCCTCAAGACGTCGAAGATCACGATGGCGCAGGGCATCGCCGAAGCGGCGAAGCTCGGTCCCGTGATCGAGGCGAAGTTCGAGCTGAACGACGACAAGGAGCTGAGCCTCAGCCTCTACCCGACGTCGCAGCCGATCACCGTCGATGCGCAGCGCCAGGAGTTCAAGGAGCTCGCCGGCGACCCGACGAAGGCGCCGTTCAAGGGCAACGTCGAGGTGTTCGCCGATCAGGAGCACCTCACGCGCTCCGCGCGCGACCTCACGCTCCTGCAGCTGAGCACCAAGTCGCTCGCGCAGGCCGTCGCCGAGGTCCCCGCGTCGGCGGGCTTCGTGTTCTGGGCCATTCCGACGATGCGCGCAGGTCGCGCGGGCGTCGGCGTGTACAGCGCGCAGGGCAAGGCGCAGCAGTATCGTTTCATCGACGGCGGCGGCAGCCACGCGCATGCTCTTCTCCATCTCGGCACGGGTCCGGGCGCGAAGGCGACCGACCAGCGCGTCCCCGAGCTCGGCACCAACCTGAGCGTGCTCAAGACCGCGAAGATCGAGATGTCCGCGGCGCTCGCCGAGGCCGAGGAGCACCACGGCGCGACGATCGAGGCGAAGTACGAGATCGGCGACGACGGCAAGCTGTCGCTCAGCATCTATCCGGTCGGCAAGGGCATCGCGACCGACTCGGAGCGCAACACGTTCTTCGAGCTCGCCGGCGATCCGACGAAGACGTACTTCGCCCCGTCGAAGACCGAGTTCAAGGTCCCCGACGCCGAGCACCTCACGCGCTCGTCGCGCGACCTCACGCTCGTGCAGGCCGCGGGCTTCAGCCTCCGCAGTGCGGTAACGTCGGCGGAGCATGCGATCCCGGGCGGCTTCGTGTACTGGGCGATCCCGACGATCCGCGACACGCGCGCGGGCTACGGCGTCTACGTCCTCGGCACCGATGGGAAGTCGCATTACCTCTTCATCTCGTGACGCTTCGAGCATCGCGCGCGTGAAGACGGCCGCGGTCCTCGGAGCTGCGGCCGTCCTTGCGTGCTGCGCTTCTCCCGACGGCGATGCCATCGCGATGATCCACAGCTCACCGGGCATCGGCTTCGACGATCTCCGCTGGTCGCCGTCGCTGGGCCGCGTGCTCGTCCCCGGCGGACGCTCCGGTGTGCTCGACCTCGTCACGCCCGACACGGGAGAGGTCGTCGGCATCGAGGGCTTCGCGACGACGGGAGACTACTCCGGCGGTCACGACGACGGCCCGACGTCCGTCGACGAGGCCGAAGGCTTCCTGTACGTGACCGATCGTACGACGACGACGCTCGCCGTCGTGGATCCTGCAAAGCAAGCGATCGTCGGGAACGTGCCGCTCGCTACGACGCCGGACTACGTGCGTTGGGTCGCGACGACACGCGAGCTCTGGGTGAGCGAGCCCAGCGGCGCTCAGATCGAGATCTTCTCCGTCGGGACATCGGTCGCTGGGGCTCCTCCCGCGCTCCGTTCGGTCGCGACGATCCCCGTGGAAAATGGCCCTGAATCGCTCGTCATCGATCCCGTTCGCGGTCGCGCGTACACGCATCACTGGCAGTCGAGCACCGTCGGCATCGACGTGCGGACGCGCGCCTTGCTCGGAACGTGGCCGAACGGCTGCGCGGCGTCGCGCGGCATCGAGCTCGAGCCCGAGCACGGCTGGGTGCTCGCCGCGTGCAACGAAGGTACGCTGACGGTCCTCGATCCCGAGCAAGGCGGACGCGTGCTCTCGGTGCTCGCGGCGGGCGCAGGCTTCGACGTGATGGGTTATGCGCGCTCGACGCGGCACGTGTATCTAGCAGGTGGCGCATGCGCGTGTCTCACGGTCGTCGGGCTCGCGCCGACCGGAACACTGAGCGTGCTCGGTCGGTTCGACGCGCCGTCCGACACGCACTGCGCGGTCGCCGACGATCGCGGGCATGCGTGGGTATGCGCTCCTTCCGAGGGCGGCGTTCGTCGCGTGAGCGATCCGTTCCCGTCGTGGGCGGGGTCGCCATGAGCGCGCGCGCGCTCGCGTTCGTGCTCGTCTCGCTGCCCGCCGTTGCACATGCCGACCTCGTCGATGTCGGCCTTCGCACCGGTTATGCGAGACCTGTCGGCGCGTTCGACCTCGGAACGCACGCCAGCGACGGATCGTTCGGCGCGATCCCGTTCGCGCTCGACGCGACCTTCGGCCTCCAGCCAATCGAGCGCGCGCGCGTGGACACGAGCTGGCGCGCTGCGGCGGGCGTCTTCGTCGCCTACGCTCCGACGATCCCGACGCTGTGCACGAGCGCGCCGGAGTGCATCTCCAGCATCGGCTCCGATGTCGAGCTCGGAATGCTCGCGCGCGTGCACGCGCCGCGCATGGCCTTCGTCCTTCCCGAGGCCGAGATCGGCGCCGGCTGGTCGTGGTCGTCGCGCTCGCTCGTCGATCGCGACGCCGTATCGACGCGATCGTGGAACGGCCCGGTGCTGCTGCGTGGCGCGCTCGTGCCGTCGATCCGACTCGGCGTGCACACGCGTTTCGGGCTCGTCGTCGGCGGCTCGATCGCACGCAGCACCTCGTTCAGCCTCGAAGCGCCCGGCGTGACGCGGCACGGGATCGACGGCGCGCGGGTCCACGGAACCCTCGATTTCGGGCTGCGCTTCGCCGTCGACCTCGACTGGTGACCGCGCAGCGCTGCGACATCGCTCGGCGTTGCAGATTTCGACATTGCGTCCACGCGATCGTCCTGCGCACCATCGTGGAGATGCGCATTGCGGTCGCGTTGGGAGCCGCCGTGCTGATCCTCGGTGCAACGTCGCGCGATGCGTTCGCGGCACAGCCCGCGAGGGAAGACGAGGCGGCAGCCCCGCCAGCACAGGTCGATCCTCCCGCGGCGGTCGAACCGCCGGTCGCGCCGCCGGCGCCCCTCGAGCCTCCGTCCGTCGAGCCCACGGCCTCGCGCAACAGCGAGGTGGCGTGGCGACCGTCGTGGAAGCGCTTCTCGACGGCGGAGTACATCCTCACGGGAGCGCTGTTCGCAGGTACGGCGGCCTTCGTCTTTCTCGGAGATCCCGACGCCGAGCCGAACTGGCGAGGGCCGATCCTCTTCGACAAGGGCGTCCGCAACGGGCTGCGCCTTTCGACGCGCGACGGCCGTCGCGCGGCGCAGACCGTCGGCGATGCCTTCTACTACGGCGGGCTCGCATATCCGTTCCTCGTCGACGTCGTCGCCGTGACGCTCATCGGTCATCAGAAACCGGACGTCGCCGCGCAGATGGCGCTGATCGACGCCGAGGCCTTCGCGATCACCGGATTCCTCAGCTTCCTGAGCAATGCGACGATCCGCAGACAGCGTCCTTACCTGCGCGAGTGCGGCGCGGGCAAGCCGGATCAGGGTTTCCCCGCGTGCGAGACGGGCGGCCAGGGCGAAGGCTTCTTCAGCGGCCACACCGCGATCGCGTACACGGGCGCGGCGCTGACGTGCTCGCACCACGCGCACCTGCCGCTCTACGGAAAGAGCGGCGCCGGCGGGACCATCGCGTGCATCTCGATGCTCGCGGGAGCGACGGCCGGCGGCACGGCGCGCTTGCTCGCCGACAAGCACTACGCCACGGACGTGCTCGTCGGCGCGGGCATCGGGCTCGCGTCCGGCTTCCTCGTGCCGTTGCTGCACTATCGAGGAGGCAATGACGCTGCCGCGGAAGCCTCCGCGAAGCCGTCCGACCTCCGCGTCATGCCCGTGCCGATGCTCTCGCTCGACGGCGGAGGCATGGGCGCGGTGGGCATCTTCTGATCCGGAGGCGCGCGCGCGCTCAGCCGTCGCTGCCCGCATCGCGCGGCGCAGGTGGCGTGTAGCCGGCAGGCGCGCCGGCAGCACCGAGCGGCTTTCGATAGGGCGACCAGGGCCCGCACGTCGGAACGCGCTCCGTCTTCGTCGCGCACGCCGCGGTCGTCGCGACGCCGAGCACCTTGCGGGCGTTCGCGGGCTCGGCGAGTCGATCGCATGCGGCGCGCGGCAAGAGCGCACGACCACCGGTGACGGCATACCCTTCGCGCGCGCCGGCGCCGAGCGGAACGAGACATGGGCCGCTCGTTGCGTCGGCGCAGATGCCGCCTTCGGTCGGGGCCACCACGAGCGCAACGTTCGATCCCGAACCTCCGCCGGGCAGCGCGACGCTGCAGTCGTCGAGGCTCACGTCGGCGATCGCTCCCTGCGCGAAGCACGCGAGGGTATCGAAGCACTCTCCTTCGCCGCGACGCGAGCCGCCGCCGAACACATCGGCTTCGTCGTAGGCGGGCAACGTGGCCGAATCGATCGTCCAGTCGACGCACTGTCCGGCGATGCACGTGAGGCCCTCCGGACAGAGCCCTTCGACGTACCCGTCGGGCTCGGGCTTCGCGGCACCGACGCAGAGCCAGTCGATCGTGAGGTGCAAGAGCGCGACGCGGTCCGACGGAACGTTGGTGACGACCTCGCGCAGCGTGCGCGGGGCGCCGACCCGCGTTCCGCCGCCGCTCGCACGACCGGTGAGCACGCGGATGTGCACGCTGGTCGAAGGGTCGTCATTCGAGACGATCGAGAGCGTCGTCGGAAACGTGAGCAGGCCCGGTCGGCCGAGCTCGTCGACGGGGTTGTCGTACTTGTCGTTCGAATTCGAGCTCGTGATCTGGATCTGGAAGCGATCGAAGTCGACGCCCGGCGCATGATCGCTGTCGACCGCGAGCACGAGCGCGCCCTTTGGATCGGGCTTGCACGAGGTCGCGACGACGCAACCGGCGACGGCGAGCCCGAGCATGGCAAGTCGCAGACGCTTCATCAGGGCACCTGATAGGCGCCGATCGTGCCGGTCGGAGCCTCGTCGCGCGACGGACGAAACAGGAAGTAACCGCCCACCGCAGCGCCCGCGACGAGCACGCCGCCGCCGACCCACCACACCCACGCGGGGACGCCGCTCTCGGTCTCGAGCGTGAGCTCGCGGGTCTCGCGATCGGCGAGGACGATGTCGGCACGTCGTGTCTTCGAAGATCGCGACACGACGACGGCGTGAGGACCGACGGGCAATACGCCGGCCCACGTCCCCTCCCCGACCAGCTTGTCGTCGACGCGGATCGAGTCTCCGCTCCGGGCTCGCACGACCACGCGTCCGACCTCGCGCTCGAGGGCGACGGCGAGCTCTTGCTTCACGCCGCCCTCGACGTCGATGGTGCGTTCGAGCGGGCGGAAACCCGCCTTCGCGAGGCGGATCTTGTGGCGGCCCATGTCGACGAGCAGCGGTTTGTCGAACGGAGTCTCTCCGACGGGCTCTTCGTCGACGGCGACGGTCGCGCCCGCCTCGTCGGCGCGCAACGCGACCTCACCGACGAGCGAGCGCACGGCGGTGGCGAACGTGAGCGCGCGCTCGAGATCGGGCGCGTCGAGCTGGCCGTCCCTCACGTAGCGTTCGATCAGCCCGAGTACCTTCACGTAGTGGCGGAGGTTTTTCTCGCATGCCGCCATGTTCCAGAGCAGGCGCACGTCCTTCGAGATCTCGTACGAGCGCCGGAACTTGGCGACGGCGCTCGCGTAGTCGCCGTCGCGGTACAGGATGCGCGCGAGGTCGTACTGCGTCTTCGCATCGCCGGTGAGGATGTCGGAGAGCGATCGCGGCTCGTCGGACAGCGGCGCGGGCGCGGGTCTCGCGGGCGGAGCAGCCTGCACGGACGACGCCGCGAGAGCAGCCACGACGAACGCCACGATGCTGCTTCGAGAAGCGGTCATTTCAGATCGATGTCGAGCGGGCTCGCCGTGGACGGCGGCGGCGTCACGCTAGCGGATGCGGGAGGAGATGTCTTCGTGTGGACGATGGGCGCGACCTTCACGGCTCGCGCACCCGAGCTGCTTGCGATCGCGCTCGCCGTCGTCGTCGCGCTCGCGTCTCCGACGACAGGAGACGCCATCGTCGCCGTGCCTGCTTCGACGACGACGACAGCCTCGCTCGGCAGCGGCGCAGCGACGGGCGCGCTCGGCGCGAAGCGACCGCGCATCGCCATGCCCACGACCGCTGCAACGACGATCGCCGCCCCGACCGCCATTCCGAGTCCGCGACGCGGCGGCTCCTTGGGCGGCGTGGAAGGCTTGCGAACGACCTCGCTCCCGTAGTCCGTGCGTTGCCCGGCGGCAGCGTGCGGAGGAGCAGCAACGGGTCGTTCCTCTTCCTCCGTGAGCGCTGCGGTCACGCGCGGGGACCGCGCAACCGGCTCCGGCGCGGCATCTTCCTCGGGCTGCGTCGCGGCGAGGGACAGACGGCGCGTCGCTGCCGCGCGCGACACGCGTGAGACGCGATCGGCCGAGCCGTTCGCGCCCGGCGCGAGCGTGGCGAGCGCGCGCGCCAGCTCGACGACGCTCTCGAACCGCTGCGACGCATCCTTGCGAAGACAGCGGTCGACGGCCTCGAGATAGGCCGCAGGCAAGCCGGGGCGGACCTTCGCCAGCGGTACGGCGGCCTCCGAAGCGATGACCGCCGCGAGCGCCGTCGCGCTCGTCGCCTCGAACGGAAGCTTCGCCGATACGAGCTGATAGAGCACGACGCCGAGCGACCACACGTCCGTGCGCGCGTCGACGTCGCGTGAGCCCTTGAGCTGCTCGGGCGACATGTAGAGAGGCGAACCGACGACGCCGCTCGTCGCCGTGAGCGAGAGGTCGTCGTTGGACTCGAGCGCCTTCGCGATCCCGAAGTCGAGGACCTTGACGACCTCGCCGCCGTCCTCCGTCTTCGCGACGAACAGGTTCGACGGCTTCAGATCGCGATGGACGATGCCGGCGGCGTGCGCCTCGGCGACCCCCTCGCACGCCTGCAGCACGTAATCGGCGGCGCGCTCGGGCTCGAGCGGCCCTTCGCGAAGAAGCACGGCATCGAGGTCGGAGCCGACGAGGAATTCCATGACGAGGAACGGAACGCCGTCTTCGGTCTCGTCGACGTCGAGGACGCGCACGACGTGCTCGTTACGGAGCTTCGCCGCGGCGCGAGCCTCGCGCGCGAAGCGAGCCTGGACGTGAGCCCGCTTCTCGACGCTCGGCAACAGGACCTTCAGCGCGACGCGCTGTTCCAACTTGAGATGCGTCGCAAGAAGCACGACGCCCATGCCGCCCTCGCCGAGCACGCGCTCCACGCGGTACTTCGCGCGGATTATGGCCCCCCGGCGGAACCGCGGCTCGGCGTCGGCAGCGTCGGTCATGACAGACGGAAGGATAAGCGATCCTCGTGCATTTCCGGCACAATGCGGCCATGGGCGCGGGCGGATCGCTGACGATCGACATCGGAGCGGGTGGAGGCGCAGCGCCGGTCGCCCTGAAGCTCGTCGTGCTCGCCGGCGCGGAGGCCGGAACCGAGGTGCCGATCGCGTCCGCCGCCGAGATCGGCGCCGACCCGTCGTGCCACCTCGTGCTCACCGACGCTGCGGTGTCGCGGAGGCACGTGCGGGTCGCGATCGACGCCGGGCGGATCCTCGTCACCGATCTCGGCAGCCGCAACGGCACGTTCGTCGGCGAGGCGCGCATCAAGGAGGCGGAGGTCGGCATCGGCAGCGTGCTCCGCCTCGGCAAGTCTCTCGTCGCGGTCCAGCCTCGCTGGCGCATCCAGGAGGTCGCGCCTTCGACTGCGACGTCGTTCGGGGAGCTCTATGGCGAGTCGCTCGCGATGCGCGAGGTGTTCGCGATCCTCGAGCGCATCGCGCGTAGCAACATCACGGTGCTGGTCGAAGGCGAGAGCGGCACGGGCAAGGAGCTCGTCGCGCGATCGATCCACAAGGCGTCGCGACGCGCGAACGGTCCGTACGTCGTCTTCGACTGCAGCTCCGTCCCCGCGGACCTCGCGGAGAGCGAGCTCTTCGGTCACAAGAAGGGCGCGTTCTCCGGCGCGACCAGCGATCGTGCGGGCGCATTCCAGAGCGCGAACGGAGGCACGATCTGCCTCGACGAGCTCGGCGAGCTGCCGCTCGATCTCCAGCCGAAGCTGCTCCGCGCGCTCGAGAACCAGGAGGTCCGCCCCGTCGGTGAAGACGCCGCACGCAAGATCGACGTGCGCGTCATCGCGTCGACGAACCGCGATCTCAACGCCGAGGTGCAGCAGGGCCGATTCCGCGCCGACCTCCTCTACCGGCTCGAGGTCGTCCGGCTCCGCATGCCACCGCTCCGCGCGCGCCCGGACGACGTGGCCGGTCTCGTCGCGCGTCTGCTCACCGGGCAGGTGCCGCCGGGCGATCGCATCGAAGGAGAGAACCTTCGCAAGCTGACGTCGTATGCGTGGCCGGGCAACGTGCGCGAGCTGCGAAACACGCTCGCGCGCGCCGTAGCGCTCGGGACCCTCGCGGACGGCTCGCCCGCACGCTTCGCGGATCTCGTCTTCAACCTCGGCCCCGCGTCGTCTTCGCCCGTGACGATCGGCTTCGAGTTCCCTGGTGTGACGGGGGAGGTCCCGTACAAGGAAGCCAAGGCGCAGCTCGTCGACAGCTTCGAGCGCGCGTACGTCGGAGCGCTGCGCAAGCGTCATCCCGGTAACATCCAGCGCGCGGCGAACGCCGCCGGGCTCAGCCGCAAGCACCTCTACGATTTGTTGAAGCGCGTCGAGGGCCGCGAGCCGCCGGACGAAGGCGCCTCGTGAGCGCCGTAGCGATTCGCGGCACGAGCCACTTCCCGCGCTTCTCGACGAACGAGACTTGGTAACGTACGCGCGCGCATGAAGCTTCTCTCGCGGTCGCTCGTCCTCGCGTTCGCATCGCTCGCGCTGCTCGCCACGACGCCGGCGTGCAACAAGGCGCGCTTCTACGACTCGCGCGTGAAGATCAACCGCATCATGCCGGTGCGCGTCGCGCCCGACGGCAAGCCGCTCGACCTCGATGTCGAGTTCGACTGGTTCCAGTGCCCGGGCACGCAGATCGAGATCATCCGCGGCACCGCGGCGTTCGCCGACTGCATGAAGCAGTACAAGCCGGGCGACGACGTGAAGGTGCGGGTCGAGTACCACTGGCAGAGCCGCCAGGGCGTGTGGGACTGGGACGTCAACGAGATGGGCGGCTGCCTGCGCCCGCCCGACGACGACGATCTGTCCTCCTTCGACACGGTCCAGGAGTGCGAGCCGATCGTCGCCAACGGCGTCGAGGAAGGCTTCAAGTGCAACCGGATCCCGGCGAAGGCACTGCTCGCGAAGTGCCCCTGGTTCGCGCGCCATTGATCGCGCTCGACCCGGGTCGGTCGCGGGCTCGAAGGGCAGCGAGACGATCCGGAGGCCCTTCGCCGCGTCGACGATCGCCTCGAACGGGCCGATGTCGACCTTGTCTCCCGGCCTCGATCGACGCTCAGCGGCAGTCGTCGAAGTACCAATTTGCGAGCTCTTCCTGGACCTGCGCGCGGATCGTGTGTCCGCCCCAGCATCCGCCCTGATAGCCCCACTGCCCGCCCTCGCAGACCGGCGTGAATCGCTTGGCGATCGTGACCTTGATGCCGCGCCCGACGCGCTGCACGATCGCAGCGTCGTAGAAGTCTGGGACGCGGTAGCTCCAGAAGTCATCCGCGCCGAAGTCGGACGCCTTGTAGATCCCGTGCATGACCGGCTCGCCGGCCTGCACCACGATCTCGTGCCGGGCGTTGACCATCGGAGCTCCGGACTTCGACTGGAGGTAGTCGACGGCGGCGCGGTCGCGGATGACGAGCTGGACGTTGCGACGCTCGCTCGTATCGACGTCGAGCACGGCGGCTCCGCCGTTGCACGTCGCGACCTTCGTCCACGTGCCCGACGAGTACGCCGCCTCCGACGTCTCGGAGGTCGAGCCTTCGTCCTGTGCGGGTGCGGAGCAACCCGCGGTCGAGAGAGCAGTAACGGAGGCAGCGAGAGCGACGAGCGCGAGCGATTTCATGACGACTCCTTGGTGGTGACAGAGAGATGACGGAAGAAGCCGCTCAGCGGCAGTTACGGAAGGTCCAGTTGACGTACTCGCTGGCGAGCAGCGTGATGTCGCTGCCGGTCCGCGTAATCTCGACGGTCGGGCCCCACTGATCGCCGACCTGCACCTTGGGACGGCCGCTGATCGCGACGGCGCGCGTGAAGTCGCCCGGGTTGAAGATCCCGTACTGCACGGTGCCGCGGAAGATCACCTCGCCGCTCGGACTGAGGTTCCAGTCGAAGGTCGCGGTGCTGTACGCCGTCATGAGGTGCTTCTTCGCGGCGGCGTTACGGACGACGAACTGGAGCTCGCGTCGCTCATTCGTGTTCACGTCGAGGACCGAGCCGTCGTCGCAGCGATAGATCGACTGCCAGTGCGCGCCGGTGACGGCGCTCTCGGTGGCGGCCGTGTCGAACGGCTCGGAGTCCTCGCCGCTGGGCGCGGCGCAGGCCGGCGCGGCGACGACGAACAAAAGGAGGAGGGCAGCGAGCGGCGTTCGGTTCATGCCACACCTATGTACACGTGGTGTGCCGTCCCCGAATTCGGCGCAGATCGAAGCAATGACGTACGGATAGCTGACGATCTCACTGGCCCGTATTGGGCCGGCGGCCCGAATTAGGCCGGCTTCGTTTGAGCCAATGCCTGGCTAACGCGCGGGATCCGCGTGAGCCGGCGCCCTCATCGAACACCCCCTGAGCACGGCGCGACAGTGGAGGAAGCGGATGCGCGGCGACTCATGCGTCATGTGCGAGTATCAGTTCGATCCGGCGGGCTTCGCCGGAGCCTTGACCTGGACGTGCACGCCGTTCCTGAGGTCCTCCGAGCCGCGCTTTGCGATGGTGTCGCCGGCCGCGAGCGCTCCGAAGACCTCGACGAGGTCGCCCTGCGCGATGCCGCGCGCGACCGGCACTTGCTCGACCGTACCGTCCTTCACGCGTGCAACGAACGTCCGCTCGGTCGACTGCACGATGGCGGACGGCGGCACGAAGAGCGACGGCATCGCTCGCTTCACCGGCCACACCACGTTCGCGAACATGCCGGGCGCGAGACGACCGTCCGCGTTGTCGACGTCGAGCTCGACCGGCATCGATCGAGTCTTTGTGTCGATCGACGCCGACACGCGCTTCGTCACGCCGGTGAACTTCACGCCGGGGAACGTGCGTACGTTGAAGGTCGCCGTCACGCCCTCGGCGATGCCGCCGACGAGGCTCTCCGGCACCGCGACGGTCAGACGCAGCTTGTGGACCTGCTCGATCTTGAGCAGCGGCGCGGCGGTCGCCCCGCCCTGGGGACCGACGAGCGCGCCGGGATGCACGTTGCGCTCCGTGACGACGCCCTCGAACGGCGCGGTGACGGCGAGGTACTGCTCCATCGCGCGCACCGAATCGAGGCGTGCCTGATCGGCCTGCACCGTCGCCTCCGCGACCTCCACCTCGTGCGCGGCCACCGCTCCCGGCGTCTGTGCTGCCGCCTTGAGACGATCGAAGGTGCTCTTGTCGCCCTGCAGCTTCGCTTGGGCCTCCGCGCGCTGCGCGCCGAGCTCGGGCGCGACGATCGTCGCGAGCAATTGCCCTTGCTTCACCTTGGTCCCGCGATCGACGAGGACCTGCGAGACGAAGCCATTGGCGCGCGCGAAGATCGCGACGCGCTCGTACGGAGCGATCTCGCCTTCGAGCTGGATGGTGGTGTCGAGGGTCTTGGAGGCGACCGTGAACGGCTCGACGGTCGGCACGGCGGCGGCGGCCGCGCTGCCGCTCGGTGCCGGCGACGGTTCGCTGCGCGCGCCGTTGCACGCGCAAGCGAACAGCGTCAGGGCCAAGGGAGCGAAGAGACGGCAGCTCATGCGTGCACCTGGGCATCACCGGAAGCGTCACCGGAAGCAGTCGCGGGATCGTCCGGGTCGAGCGACGCCGATCGCGCGACGCCGCGCTTCCCGAGGATGACGTAGAGGGCGGGGACGAAGACGAGCGTCGCCAGCGTCGACGCGACGAGGCCGCCGATGACCGCGCGCCCCAGCGGCGCCGACTGCTCGCCGCCTTCGCCCAACGCGAGCGCCGTCGGGACCATGCCGGCGATCATCGCGGTGGTCGTCATCAGGATCGGCCGCAAGCGGCCGCGCGCCGATTCCACGATCGCCTCGTGCTGCGCCGCGCCCGCATGCCAGCGGTCGTGCGCGAACGTGACCATGAGGACGGCGTTCGCGACGGACACGCCGATGGCCATGATCGCGCCCATCATCGATTGCACGTTGAGCGTGGTCCCGGTGAGCCATAGCGCGACGAGCACTCCGCCGAGCACCGCGGGCGCCGTCAGCATGACGATGAGCGGCTCGCGGAGCGACTGGAAGCTCACGGCGAGCAGCAAGAGGACGACGATGACGGAGAGGCCGACGCCTTCCCGCAAGCTCTGGAGCGTCGTGCGCATCTGTTCGGCCTGTCCGTGGAGCGCGATGGTCGTTCCCTTCGGCGGCGGGCCGAGCGACGCGATAGCGCGCTCGACGTCAGTCGCCGCCTTGCCGAGGTCTGCGCTCGCGACGTTCGCCGTGACCTGGATCGCACGCTGGCTGTTGTAGTGGTCGATCTCGCCCGGCACCGCGCCTTCGCGGATCGTCGCGATGTCGCGCAGGAACGTCCGCGCCGAGCCTTCTTGCATCACCGGCAGAGCCGCGAGATCCTCGAGCGACTGGATGCGCTCCTCGGGCACGCGGATCTGCACGCGGTAGCCGACACCCGACACGGGATCGGTCCAGAAAATGGGGGTGGTGAGCGCGCTCGACGACGTCGCCGACACGAGCGACTTGCCGACGCGGTCGACGGTGAGCCCGAACTGCCCGGCGCGCTCGCGATCGATGTTCACGTCGACGGTCGGGTAGTCGAGCGCAAGCGGGATCTGGACGTCGCGGAGGTCGTCGATCTTCGACAGTGCGCTGACGATGCGCTCCGCGAACGAACGCGTCTCCTTCATGCTCTTCCCGGAGACAGTGACCTGGATCGGCGTGGGCGCGCCGAAGTTCAGCACCTGCGAGACGATGTCGCCCGCCTCGAACGAGAACTTCGTGCCCGGATACGCCGCGGTGAGCCGCGTGCGGAGGCGCTCCTGCAGCGCGTCGACGCCGACGCGATCCTTGCCCTGGAGCTGCGCGAGGAGCATGCCCTCCTGCGGCCCCGAGTTGAACACGTAGAGGGCGTTCACCGGATACGTCCATGCGGGGTTGCCGACGTTGGCGAGCGTCATGCGCACGTGCGACGGCCCGACCTCCTCTCGGATCGCCTGGTCGACGCCGCGCACCATGTCGACCGTACGCTCGACCTGCGTGCCGGCGGGCGCGCGGATGCGGATCTGGAACTGTCCGGTGTCGACGCGCGGGAAGAGCTCGGTGCCGAGGCTGCGCACCAGGAAGAATGCAGGCACGCAGAGCAAGACGTACGCGGCGGCCGCGAGCCATCGCGCGCGGACGACGAGCGCGACGAAGCGGCCGTAGGTGTCGCCGATCCGCGTGAAGAGGCCGCGGCGGCTGCGTGCATCCTCCCCTTCTTCAGCGGGGACTTCGTGCTTCATGTTGCGAAACAGCCGCGTCGCGAGCACCGGCACGACCGTGCTCGACAACAGATACGACGCGATCATCGAGAAACCGACCGCGAGCGCGAGCGGGGGGAACAGCGCGCGGCTGATCCCGACGAGGAAGAACGTCGGAATGAAGACGGCCAGGATGCAGAGCATCGCAAGGAAACGCGGCTGCATCACCTGCTTCATCGCGTCCACGACGGCGCGCCCCGAAGGCTTCCCCATCGCGAGGTGCGTGTGCACGTTCTCGATCGCGACGGTCGCCTCGTCGACGAGGATGCCGACCGCGAGCGCGAGCCCGCTGAGCGTCATGATGTTGATGGTCTGGCCTGCGAGGCCGAGCGCGATCAACGCCGCCATGATCGACAGCGGGATCGTGATGACGACGATCAGCGCGGACCGCCAGCTACGCAAGAACAGCAGCACCGTGAGCGCGGTGAGCATGGCGCCCAGGATGCCCTCGAGCGCGAGGCCGCGAATCGCGTTCTTCACGTAGATGGACTGATCGAACTCGAAGTCGACGTGCACGTCGTCCGGGACCTGCGCGCGCATCGCCGGAAGGGCCTTCTTGATGCTGTCCACGACGTCGAGCGTGGAAGAATCGGGGCGCTTGGTGAGCGGCATGTAGACCGTGTCGCGGCCGTTCACGAGGGCGACGTTGGTGACGACGTCGCTGCTGTCCTCGACGCGCGCGACGTCGCGCAAGAGCACGGGCGCGCCCACCCCGGGCCGCAACGGAAGCGTCTCGAGCTCCTTCGTCGTTTCGACCATCGCGTTCGTCGCCGCGATCGCGGTGCGCCCGCCGATGCGCACGTTTCCGGCAGGGAGCGTGACGTTGCCCTTCGCGATTGCGGTTGCGACTTCGTCCGTCGACATGTTGTAGGAGCGCAGGCGATCGGGGTCGACGTAGGCGACGATCGTGCGGACCTTCCCGCCGGAGGGCGGCGGGGCGGATACGCCGGGCAGGGTCGCGAGCAGCGGCCGCACCTTGAAGAGCGCGAGGTCCTGGACCTCACTGCCGGTCTTCGTCTCGCTCGAGAAGACGAGCTGGCCGACCGGCACCGAGCCGACGTCGAAGCGCACGATGAACGGCGGCAGCGTGCCCGTCGGCATGAAGGACGTCGCGCGGAAGGCCATCGCGGTGACCTGCGACAGCGACTGGGCGATGTCGGTCCCGGGGTGGAAGTACAGCTTGAGCATCGCCATGCCCTGGATGGACTGCGACTCGATGTGCTCGATGCCGTTGATGTAGAGGAAGTGGTACTCGTAGTAGCCGACGAGCTGTCCCTCCATCTGCGACGGCGACATTCCGCCGAACGGCTGTACGACGTACACGACGGGGACGCCGAGGCTCGGGAAGATGTCCGCCGGCGCGCGGCGCAGCGAGAGCGCGGTGCCGGCGACGATCGCGAGGACGAGCACGAGGATCGTGATCGGCCGCCGGAGCGCGAGGTGAACGAGCCACATGTCAGGGTCTCCCCGAGCGCGCCTGCGCGAAGAACGGTCCGAGATCGCCCGACGCGCGTGCGAGCAGCAGCTGCGCGCGCCGCACCTCGAGACGCGCGACGGCGTCGTCGATCTCGGCCTGCGCGAGCACGCGCTGCGTGTCGGCGACGTCGGTGACCGCCGAGAGGCCGGTCTTGAAACGCGCTACCGCCTGCTGCTCCGCGGCGCGCGCCGAGGCGAGCGTCGCAGGCGTCTGTCGTGCCACGTTCAGCGAGCCGCGGAGCACGGCCGTCGACGTCGCGAGCTGTCCGGCGACGGCCAGGGTCACTTCTTCGCGTCGCGCGACCGCAACGGCATGGGTCGCGCCGGCGACGCGCGCGCGCGCTCGTATCGTGGGGATGTCGAGGAACGACCACGTCACGTTCACGCCGGCGAGCCAGTTCGCGGTATCGGGCACGAGCCCGGCCGCGGGGCTCTGGAAGAAACCGCTGCCCCTCGCCCATAGCGCGGCGACGAGATCGATGCGCGGAAGGTACTCGACGTCGACGAGACGCCTTGCCTCGCTCGCGCGCGTGACGGCAGCCGCCGCGAGCGCCACATCCGGATGCGACGCCGGCGCAGGAGGCGCCGATGCGCGCGGGGCGATGCCGTCGACCGGTCCGAGCAGAGCTCCAGGCGCGGGATCCACGACGATCCCCGTGGTGCCGACCGCCTCGGCGAGCTGCGCCCGCCGCATGTCCCTGCCCTGCTCCGCTCGCGCGAGCGACGTACGCGCACTGGCGAGCTCCGCCTCGGCACGCGCGGCGTCGGCGCCGGGACGCAAGCTCTGATCGACGAGCGACTTCGTCACCGTCGCGAGCACCTGCGCGCGCTCGACGCTCGCGCGCGACGCTCGAACGGCCTCCTCCGACTCGAGCACGAGGAGGAATGCGTCCGCCGCGCGATACGCGATCTCGAGCCGGCGCGCCGAAGACGACGCCGCGGCCTCGCTGCGGCCAGCCATCGCGACGTCGATCGCCGCGGCCTGCCGCGCGAGCGAGAGCACGTCCCACGTCCCCCACAGGCTCGCGCCGGTCTGCCACTCCCCGCCGTCGAGCGCCTTGCCGCGCGTCGGGCCGGCGATCGGCACGAACCCGGTGGTCGGGAGGAACGCTCCGGGCACGGTATTCCCCGTCGAACGATTGAGCTGCGCGCTGACGCCGACGTCGGGGAGCTGCGCAGTCTTCGCCTCGTCGATGCGCGCGTCCGCGGCCGTCTCCTCCGCGGTCGACGCGCGGAGCCGCGGATGCGTCGCGAGCGCGTCAGCGACGGCTTGCTCGATCGTGTAGGCACGGTCCGGAGCGCCGGCCGCGCCCGCATCTCCGGCGGAGGCGGCGCGCGCCGAGCCGATCAGCGCGACGCCGACCGCCAGCGCGACGCGTCGGCACGAACGCTTCACGAGCGTCTCCTCTTGTAGAGCTCCAGGAGGGCGTCGAACATTCGACCGCCCAGCGCGATGCGCTCGTCGTCCTCGGGATGTGCGACCGCGATGCCGGCCACGAGCGCGGCGACGCCGGCGGCCTCGGACCGCCCGAATTTCGCGTCCTTGACGTCGATGTCATGGATGATCTCCGCGACGACGGCGAGGCCCGGCTCACGGAGGTCGAAGCGCTCGATGAGCGTCTCGAAGGTGCAGCGATCGCCGACGTGCGTGAACTCCGCGTCGAACATGTCGAATGTCACTTCGCTCTTCTTGGCGACGTACCCTTGTCCGGGCACGAGCTTGAAGCGCGCCTTCGGGTCGATGAAGCGCCGGACGAGCCAGGCGCTGCCGATGCGGTCGACGTGGACGTTCTTGCGCGTGACCCAGGTCCGGCCCCGATAGTCGGCGAGCTTGGGCTTCGCAGCCGGTCGCTCGGCGAGCACGGGCGAAGGTGCGCTCGCACGGAGGCGCTCCTCGAGCGCCAGCACGCTCGCCTCCGCCGCTTCGCGACCTGGCGCGCCGAAAAAATCGACGCCGATCACCTCGGCGATGCGCTTCTTCCGGCGGACGATGTCCGCCTCGAGCTCGGCGCGGCGTCGGTCGTCCTTCAGTCTGGCGATCGGCCCGCGCGCGAGCACACGAGCGTCCGCGGCGATCTCGGCATAATCCTTCTCCCGTGCGGTCTGGAAGAGCGCCTCGACCTGCGCGTCGCTGAGCCCGTCGACGAGGCTGGCGGCGCAGACCGTCGCATCACCGCCCTCGGTCGCGATCTCGCGCGCGATCCACTGGAAGTCCTCGCGCGTCTGGTCGTTCGAGGGCAGGACGTAAACGGCGTTCTTGATGGGGACGGCGCCGAGGCGGAACAGCCTCCGCGCGACCTTTGCCCTGAAATAGGCGGGCTTCGGCGGGATCTGGTGGATGAGGAGGAGCCACCGGGGCTGCCCCGTTCGGGGTCGCGCGTCCATCGCTGACTTGGGTCTATCACAGTTGCATGATCACCGCACAAGGCGGGTAGCAACTGCGCTGTAGCGCGCCACTCGAGCGCTGTCACGTGCCGGATGGCTTCATGATCCGCAGGACGGGCGTGCCCTTCGGCCCCGCCATGAGCGGAAAGAACACGCGGTGCGTGGCGGCGTCGACGGAGACCGAGTGTGCGTGCTCGCCGGGATGCTCGCGATCGATCGCGACGAGCCCGGGCTTGCCGATATCGAACACCGTGAGATCGCCGCTCTCGGCCGCGACGTAGAGCCAGCCGAGCCCGGGGTCGATGCCGAGCACGTCCGGGCCGTCGCCCGTCGCGGCGATGACGACGGCGTGCGCGCCCTCGAGGTCGACGCGCGCCATCATCGAGTTGCCTTCGCACGCGACGAACGCGCTCTTGCCGTCGGGATGAAGGCGCAGCCCGTGCGCGGCGTCACATCCGGGGAGGTCGATGCGCGTGGCGATGCTGCCGGCGACCGGATCGACGGCAACGAGCTGATCCGGCGGCCGCGCGCTCTCGACCGTGACCCAGAACTGCGCGCGCGTCGGGTCGAACACCACGTTGCCCGTGGCGCTGCCGAGCTTCACCTGCACGCGCGTGCCGTTGCCAGAATTCGGGATGAGCGAGATCGCTCCGTCACCCTGGTCCGACACGCCGACGACCTTGTGGACCGGATCCCAGCCGACGCCGTCGGGCCCGCTGCCCGTCGTGACGCGCGTGAGCTCGCTCAGGGACGTATTGTCGATGATGACGAGCTGATTCGGCGAGCTCGTCACGAAGATGCGACCGACGTCGTCCGCGGCCACGACTCCGCGCGCCGTCGGGATGCCGGGAAGGAGCTTCTTCAGCGCCCCGTCCTTCAGGTCGACGACGACGACCGCGGCGTCGTTCATGTGCGCGATGACGAGGAGCCCGCGTGCGACGTCGATGTCCTGATAGTCGAAGCGGTTCGACTTGCCGGGGAGGTCGACGTCGGCGACGAAAACGAGCGGGAGGCCCAAGCCGGCGACCGCGCCGGCCTCCGGGTCGTTGCCGCTTCCACCACCGCCGCCAGCGTCGGCGCCGCCCGGAGGGCCGCCGCTGCTCGCAGGCGGTGACGAGGTCGCCGCGGGCGAGCATGCGATGAGCGTCGCGAGCAACGCGCCGGACACGAGGGTGACGAGGTGGTGGAGCGAGCGCATGGGAGAACCTTCAGCTCACGAAGAAGTAGTGCGTAGACACCGTAGCCCAGCGATGCCTTTCACAAGTCGAAGCTCTGCGGGATCTGGCCCGGCGGATTGACGATCTCCTCCGTGCAGACGTCCTTGTTCTGCTGGAAGAAGTACCAGTGGTAGTTCGACTGCTCGAACCACTTGCCCGTGCCGTCGTCGGCCCAGTTGCCCTTCGTCGTGATGAACGCCTCGCCCGGCTTCAGCCATCGGAACGTCGCGACGTCGGTGAGGCCGTAGGCGAACTTGCCGCTCGGCAGGTGCGTCTCGAGCCACGGATTGTTGCGTCCCGCGGCGACCATGAGCGGGCCGGTCTCGAGATCGTTCATGATCGTCTCGGCCGCGTCGTTGATCTGGTGCCAGCCGCCGCCGCTCGGCACGCCGCCGTCGGGCGCGTTCACCTCGAGGTCGAGGCGGCGCCGCTCGAAGCACGTGTACATGACCTTCAGGCCGTTCGGGCGCTGATCGGCGACCCACGTCCAGCCCTGGCCGACGCCGGTGACGATGTTCTTGCCGAAGAACGGGTACGTCGCGTGGATCGACGCGGGCTGGAAGGGCTGCACGATGCCGCCGGCGCCGTTGTATCCGAAGCCGAACGAGTGACCGGAGAGGCGTTCGCGCGCGCTCTTGCCGTCGTTCGCGCCGACCGACGTGACGTGCTCGCGGTCGATCACGGTACGACCGTCGGAGAACTTCACCTGCGAGACGCGCAGGTCGGAGATCTTCTTCACGCCGGTGCGGAAGTAGATCGGGAACCAGTCGCCCCAGCCCGCGGGGTGGACGAGCGCGGCCTGCTGGCTGAGCAGGTCGTCGTAGGAGAGGCCCGCGGGGAGCGGGATCTCGACGACGGCGTCCCCCTGCGCGTCACGCGTCGCGGTCATCGCGAGCGTCGTCGCGTTGAAGCGCAGCTCGAACGCCGTTCCGCTGTACGGCAGCGCGCGATCGAAGCGCACGACGAGCTTCGTCGGCGCGTTCTTGAACTTGATGACGCTCGCGACGACGGGAGGCCGCGTCTGGCCGCGCCAGTCCATCAGCTCGGGGCGCGCGTTCGCTTGCCCGTCGCCGAACTCGTAGAAGCCGCTCGAGTAGAGCTTCATCGGCACGGCCACGAGGACGTCCTTCACGTCGTTGCGCGACCAGCCGGCGTTGATCGCCTGGCTCGCCGCGTTCGCGACGATCGCCTCGGGCCGCCACTTCGACGCGTCGCTCCCGCCCCACGGCGTGAGGTCGCCGGTCCCGCCGGGCGCGGGCAGCTGCGGGATGGTGGGATCGGTCCCGAGGTTCGATTCGGCGGACGCGAGGTCGTCGCCCGCGTCGTCCGAAGGCGCGGCACATGCGGCGAGCGGGGCGAGGACGACGAGGAGAGCTGCGAGGGAGTGAGCGGTCAGCGACTTCATGGCGACGGTGTAAGCAGGTGGTGTGCCGCGGCGCGCAACGCGAGATCACCCTGGGATGATCGGCGTTTCTTCGGTCGCTCCTTCCCCGGCGCCGGCCCATCGCGGGCCGCCGGCCCAAATCGAGCCGGTTCGACGTGAGCCACCGTCACGTCGAGGTCGCAGTCACGCCCGCGACGGCGTCACGTCGAGGTGACGGTCGGCGGAGCGTGGCTACCGAAACGACCGCCGAAATGGATCGACATACGTGGGCACACGCGTTGCGAAAGGCCCGACATGCACGCTGTGCGCTGCGGCCCGGATAGAATCGACGCGATGTCTGGCAACAGCGGCGGCGCAGCGGGATCCGGCTCGGCCGCGTGGCCGACCGGCGTCGATTTCGCCGCGATCGCGCGCGAGCTGCCGGACGTCGTGCTCGTCCTCGACGTCGACAAGCTGAAGGTGCGCGACGTGAACCGCGGGCCCGAGGGCGCGTTCGGCTTCACGCGCGACGAGCTGCTCGCGCGTGACGGCTTCGCGCTCTTCCCTCGATGGTGGGATGCAGAGAAGACACTACGGCCGGGAGCGGCGGTCGCGACGTTCGTGAAGCAGAAGACAGGCGACGAGGCGCCGGTCGACATCCGCATGTCGCGCGCGCGTCTCGGCGACGGGCGCGACGTGATCCTCGCGTGCGTGCGCGAGGGCCGTCCGCTGTCCGAGGTCGAGCGCGAGCTCGCGGACGTGAACACGTACCTGCACGCGATCGTCGAGAACATCCCCGACATGATCTTCGTGAAGGACGCCGAGACGCACGCGTTTCGTCGCTTCAATCGCGCTGGCGAAGAGCTGCTCGGGTTCTCGCGCGGCGAGCTGCTAGGCAAGACGGACCACGACTTCTATCCGAAGGAGCAGGCCGACTTCTTCCACGAAAAGGACGAGGAGACGCTGCGTTCGCGCGCGATCCTCGACATCCCGAGCGAGCCGATCCAGACGAAGAACAACGGCGAGCGCGTCCTCCACACGCGCAAGATCCCGATCTACGATGACGCGGGGAAGCCGCTCTATCTGCTCGGCATCTCCGAGGACATCACCGAGCGCGTGCGCGCCGAGCAGGTCGCGCGCGAGCTCGCCGACGTCGTGCGGTATCTCCGCGACGCCGTCGTGACGTGGCGTCCCGACGGATCCGTCGCGTCGTGGAATCCGGCGGCGGCCCGGCTCTTCGGCCTCGCCGCGCTCGAGGCGCTCGGCGCACCGATGGAGCGCTTCGTCCCCGACGGCGACCTCGTCACCTTCCGTGAACGGAACGCGAAGGTGGCAGCCGGTGAGGACGTTCCCGTCCAGGAGGTCACGCGCCTGCGCGCGGACGGACGCGAGATCGAGGTCGAGGAGAGCACCTTCGCGGTGCTCGATGCGGACGGCAAGGTGGTGCGCATCGCGAGCGTCGCGCGCGACCTCACCGAGCTAGCGCGGCTGCGACGTGCTGCGCAAGTCCTGAGCGGCGCGGGCTCCACGCCGCCTGCGATGCCCGCGAATCTCTCGGCGAAGATGCAGGAAGCGACGACCACCGCGGACCTCGTCGCACAAGACGGTCGCGCGACCGTGCTGCTCCTCGGCGAGACCGGCGTCGGCAAGAGCTGGATGGCGAAGCGCATCCACCAGCGGAGCCCGCGCCGTGACAAGCCGTTCTTCGAGATCAACTGCGCGGGTCTCGGGCCGCAGCTGATCGAATCGGAGCTCTTCGGACACGAGCGCGGCTCATTCACGGGCGCGACAGGACAGAAGCGAGGTCTCGTCGAAACGGCGGAAGGAGGCACGCTGTTCCTCGACGAGATCGGCGAGCTGAGTCTCGCCGTGCAGGCGCAGCTCCTCACCTTCCTCGACACCCATCGCTTCCGCCGCGTCGGCGGCACGCGTCTACTCGAGGCCGACGTCCGGCTGGTCGCGGCGACCAACGTCGATCTGAAACAAGCATCCGATGACGGTCGGTTCCGGCGTGACCTCTACTATCGGCTCAACGTCGTACCGATCGAGATCCCCGCGCTCCGCGAGCGCCGTGAAGAGGTCGAGGCGCTCGCGCGCGAGGTGCTCGTCGATCTCGGACGGCGCTCCGGAAACTACCGCCCCGACGTGACGCATGAAGCGCTCCGCGCTCTCGAGGGCTACGCATGGCCGGGCAACATCCGCGAGCTGCGCAACGCGCTCGAACGTGCGCTCATCCTCGCGCGCGGCGCGCCCATCGACGTGCATCATCTGCCCGCGGAGCTCGCGAACCCGACGCCCGTACGTGGAGCGCCGACCGGCCAGCCCCGATCTCTCGACGAGATCGAGCGCCAGGCGATCGTCGCCGCGCTCGGAGAGACCGACGGCAATCGCACGCGCGCCGCGGAGCGGCTCGGGATCAGTCGCTCGACGATGAAGCGAAAGCTCGCGGCGATGGGACTCAAGGACGAGTGACGGTCGCGCGGCGAGGCTGGACGAGCCCTCGCCGCGCGCGCTCTCGATCAGCGGTTCGGCGCCGCCGTCTTCAAGCACATGTCGCCGGTGCGGCATGCAGCGATCCGCGAGATCGCGTCGAGCGGGTTGTTGCAGTCCTCCTTGCGGATGTCGGTCAGGCACTCGTCGAGCTCCTTCTGATCGACTCCATACGGGCAGTCCTTCGCGTTGAGATCCTCGCGCATGTCGCTGCGGATCTTCTGCGCACAGACGTCGGGGCTCGCGTACTTCTTGTCGGCGCCGACGTTCTTGCATCGCGCCTCGCGCTCGCAACGTGCCGCGACGATGCGACCCACGGCGCTGTCGTTCGACACGGACCCGACGTTCGCGCCGGTTATGGTCGTCCTCCCGGGCTCGGTCTGGGCCGGGTGGTCGCGGTCGAGCACGCGATCGCGATCTCCCTTACAACCCACGAGCGCAGCAAGACAGATCAGCGGAGCAGCCATAGCGACTTTCGTCATCGTTCACCTCCGGGCGCGCCTGGGTGCAATGTGAGTGCCGGCCGCCCTCTCGTGCAGGCCACGATCTACGGCTGTTTTGTCGCGCCGCACGCGCAAGAACGCCGCGCTCGCGCTCGTGCGTAAGGCGATATGCCGCGCGTGCGGTGCTCTGCCGTTGCCGTTATGCTCAGCCGGAGGGGCGCGCATGGTACTTCGTCGGACTCTTCCTTTCGTCATCGCGGGCGCGCTCTGCATCGTCGCCGCGTGCGGCTTCGACGGCACCGCGACCGGCGTCGCTCCGGGCGGAGGCGGACCCGACGGCAGCGCGCGGGACGGCGGCGGTGACGACGGCGCCTCCGGTGCCGACGGCACTTCGACCTCCGGCGGACCCGACGGCGCCACCGACGCACCGGCGTCGGAGACGGGAGCGGACGCGGGGCTCGTCTCTCATCTCGATCCGTCCTCGTACGACCTCGGCGCGACGAACGTCGAGAACATGGGCGGCGGCACGATCGACACGACGCAGCTGACGATCAACGGCGCGACGAACCCGGCGAAGTTCAAGGTCGACCCGAGCGGCGTTGCCGTGTGGTCCGTGGCCTCGCTGCACGTCAGCGGCGGGATGAACGTGCAAGGTACACGCGCCCTCGCCATCGTCTCCGCGGGCGACGTGAACATCGACGAGCAGATCGATCTCAACGCGAACCACGACACGCCCGCGCCGGGGAGCGCCGCGACCGGCAGCGGCGTCGGCGGCAACGGCACCGGCCTGAACGGCGGAGGCGGAGGCGGTCGCGCGACCCTCGGCGGCATCGGAGGTGGAGGCGGAGGCGGCGCGGCCGGCCTTTCGGTGGGCGACACTCCGGTGCTCCTCGGCGGCTTCGCCGGCGGAAAAGGGGGCGGCGGCTCGGGTACCTGCGGTCGCCCCGGCGCGGGCGGCGGCGCGATCCAGATCTCCGCGGCGGGCAAGATCACGATCGGCGGCGATGCGGGTCGGATCCAGGTCACCGGCGGCGGCGGACGTGGCGGCTGCGAGAGCGGCTTGACCGGCGGCGGCGGCGGGGGCTCCGGCGGAACCGTGTTCCTCGAAGCCACGACCGGGATCGAGATCAAGATCGGCCCGTCGGTCCATATCGACGCGCGCGGCGGAGGCGGCGGCGAAGGCGGCGGCGGCGGCGACGACGGTAACCCCGGCGACAACGGCAAGGACCAGAACATCCCCACGGTCGCGAACGGCGGCAACGGCAGAAACGGCGGCAACGGCGGCAACGGCGGCAACGCGACGACGCTGCCGGCTCCCGGAAGCTCCGGCACTGCGCCCGGCGGCGGCGGCGGCGCGGTCGGCTGGCTGTTCTTGCGCGTGAAGACGGGCGCGCCGATCGTGACTCCCGGAACGATCGCCGCAGGCGTGATCACGCTGCCCTCGTTCTGAGCGAGCGCTCGGGTCAGAACGGAAACACGTAGTGGAAGAACTCGGGGCGGCTCGACACGCCGCACTTCTCGTAGATGCGCGAGATGTGCTGGCGGACTGTCTTGTCGCTGGCGCCGAGCACGGTCGCGATCTCGAGGCTCGGCAGCCCCTTCAGCACGAGCCGCGCGACCTCGGTCTCCCGGTCGGTCAAACCGGCGCGCGCGACCGCGGTCGCGACGAGCGCGCCGAGATCGCGCTGATCGGCCAGCAGCTTGCGCACGGTGTCGACGAGCTCGCGTGCGCGAAACGGCTTCTCGAGCAGAAACGAGGCACCGAGGTTCAGCGCGCGTTTCAGCTTGTCGACGTCGGCGAAGGCCGTGATCAGCACGACGGGAAGCGCCTTGGCCTCGTCGCGGAGCGCGGCGAGCACGGAGAGCCCGCCGACATCATCGTCGCCCAGCACCAGATCGAGGATCGCGACGTCGAACGACTGCGCCTTCGACGCCGCGATCGCCGTCGCGACGTCCGCGGCCTCGACGCAGTCGATCCCGTCACGTCGCAGCGCACGCGCAAGCGCGATGCGCGCGTCTGGCTCGTCTTCGACGAGCAGCGCGACCGGCGTCTTCATCGGGGCGGGGCGGGAAGGATGAGCCGGAACGTCGTGGACCACCCCGGGACGGTAGCGTGCTCGAGGTCGCCGTCCATCGCGCGAGCGAGCGCACGAGCAATCGACAACCCCAGGCCGAGGCCGCCGGCCTTCGCGGTCTGCAACGGATGGAAGAGCGAGCGCTGCGCCGAGAGCTCGAGCCCCGGACCGTCGTCGCTGACGTCGAGAGAGAGGCGATCGCCGCTTCGATCGACCCGGACGCAGATCTCGCCGCGGCGCTGCGTGTTCTGTCGCAGACCGTCCACGCTGTTGCCGATCAAGTTCTCCAGGATGATCCTCACGAAGCCGGGATCGGCGCGCACGGAACGATCCGCGGTGCTCTCGAAGCGTAGCTCTACGCCGGTCTCGCGCATGACCGGCGAGAGGTCGCGGACCACGAGCTCGGCGACCTCGACCACGGACGCGTCCGCCCCTTCGCTCCTCCGCGCGTGCGCTAGCGCGCGGAGACCATCGAGAGGGACGAGCGCTCGCTCCATCTGCGCGCGCATACGTGCGCGCAGGTCGGCGACGGCGTCCACGTCGGTCGCGGGTGTGTGCTCGAGCTCGTCGATGAGAAGCCCGATCGCATGGAGCGGATTCTTCAGCTCGTGGAGCGTGGCCGCAGCGACGACCCACACGGCCTGGTCGCGCTCGACATGCTGGACGCGCGCACGCAGCTCGTCGGCACGCGCGCGCTCCTCCTGAGCGACGCGCGAGCGCAGGCGCAGATAGTGGACCGCGACGCCGAGCAACGCGCCGACCACGACCGGGATGACGTCGTCGACGACGTCGTGCAGCGCGACGAACGCGCGCGCGACGAACCCACGGCCGTGGAGGTAGTCCATCGACGTGTTCAGCACGGCGTACGCGATGCCGCTCGCGGTCCCGAGGATCACGAACCGCAGCGATCGAATCCCGGTCTCGCGACGACTCGCCATCACGCGTAGAGCCTAGCGAACCCGAGCGGGCGCGGCACTCCGACAAATGCCGGATGGGCCGGCGCCGGCCAGGTCCGTACGGTGACGGGACCATGAAGCTCCGTGCTCTCGCAGCGGTCGGATGCAGCGCGGCGGCGCTGTTCGGCGCGGTCGAAGCGCGGTGCGACGACGGGCCGCTCGTGGTCACCCGCGAGCGCGCGATCGCGCTCGGTGCGGAGCGCGCGCCGCTCGTCCGTGAGGCGGTCGCGCCGCTCCGCGCCACGGTCGCGCTGCGTGACGCATCGAGCGCGCCGCTCGCGTATGCGCCTCGATTGACGGCGAGCGCCGGACGACGGACGGGCGCGTTCGGGTCGGGCCTCGAGATCGGCGGCGGAGTCGTGCAGGATCTCTCGCTCCGCGGCCTCGGAGCCCGACGAGGCGACGTCGCGGCCGCGGCCGCGCATGCCGCGCGCTCGGAGGTCGAGCGGGCGCGCCTCGAGGGCGCGGCGCTCGCGGCGCTGGCGTGGGTCGACCTGCTCGAGGCCGACGACCTCGCGCGCGTGCGGGCTTCTGCCAAACAGGACGCGGAAGAGATCGCGCGTGTCGCGCGCGCACGCACGGACCGCGGCGTCGCTCCCCCTTCGGAGGCGGCGCTCGGTGCGGCCGAGGTCGGTCAGGCGGAGCTCGGCGAGCGCGACGCCGAAGGCCGCCTGTTCGAGGCACGAGCTGCGCTGCAGTACGCGATCGGCGCATCGCCGGCGACCGAGGTGGTCGCGTCCGGAGACGTGAGGGCGATCGACGGCGTCTCCCCTGCCCCGCCGCCCGGCACGGAGCACCCGGCCGAAGCGGCGGCGCGCAATCGCGTCGCGCTCGCGCGTGCGGATGCGAAGCTTGCGCGCGCGCAGGCGTCGCCGCCGCTGGGAGTAGGTGTAACATACACGCGCGAGGGCCAGGGCGAGCAGGTCGCCCTCGGGACCGTCTCGCTACCGTTGCCGTTCATCGACCCGACGCGCTTCGACGCGGCGAGGCACGAGACCGCCGTCGCGTCCGCGGAGGGTCAAGCCGAGCGCGTTCGTGCGGAGCTCGCGCGCGACGCCGCCATGGCCGCGCACGAGCGCCTGCACACGCGTGAAGTGCACGACACCCTTGCGGCGAAGGTCCTCGTGCCGTTGCGCGAGACCGTGCGCCTCGCGCGTGCCGCATACCAGACGGGCACGCAGGACGTGACGGCGCTCTTGATCGTGCGCCAGCGCCTCGTCGCGGCCGAAGAGCAGCTCGGGCGTGCGTCGGCGGATGTCCAGCGCGCCGACCTTCGCTACGCGCTCACGTCGGGCACGCTGCTCGCAGGGTCGAAGCGATGATGCGCTCGGTCCTCCTCGCCTCGATGATCGCCTGTTCGTGCGCGGCGCTGTCGTGTCGAAGCGGCGATGCGCAGGTGCAAGCGCGCAGCGAGGCGCGTCCCGGCGCAGGCTCGAGCGATGCCGGAGCCGGGCCGCCTGTCGTGCGCGTGGATCCCTCGCTCGTGTCGTCGGGACGCATCGTTATCGGCCCGGCGCAACGAAGGCCTCTCCGCGGCGACCTTCGTCTCCCCGCGGAGGTCGTGCCGAGCGAGTCCGCCTCCGCCGAGGTGGGGACGCTCGTGTCCGGGCGCGTCGGCTCGATCGAGGTACGTGAAGGTGAAGCGGTGACGCGCGGGCAGATCATGGCGTACGTCGAATCGCCCGAGGCCGCGCGCGTCGTGGCCGAGGTCATTCGCGCACGCGCACGCGCGATCGCCGCCGCGCGCAAGCTCGATCGGCAGCTCGCGCTCGAGCAAGACCGCGCCACGAGCCCCGCCGCGGTCGACGAGGTCCGCACCGAGCTCGCGACGGCCGAAGCCGACGCCGCCGCCGCGCGAACGCTCCTCTCGAGCCTCGGGTTGCCGGAGCCGCCACCGCCGGCACAGGGCGCGCTCGCGGCGCGCGTTCCGGTGCGCAGCCCGATCGACGGCGTCGTCGTGTCGCGCGCGCTCCCCCTCGGAGCGCCCATTTCGCCCGATAAAACGCTCTTCCGCGTGCTGGCTGCGGATCGCGTCTTCGCCGAAGCGCGATGGACGGACGCGACCCTGCCGCCGCCCGCGGACGGCACGGCCGTGAAGCTGCTCGCGCGCGGAAGCGGCGACACGGCGTGCACCGGACGCGTGCTCGCGACCATCGCGGCCGTCGACGAGAAGACGCGCGCCCGTCGCGTCCGCGTCGCCCCCGATCGTCCATGCCCGATGCTCGTGCCCGGAGCCTACGTCGACGTGTCGCTCACGTCGGCTGCGCTCGGCACCGGCGCCGCCTCGGCGCTTGCCGTTCCGAAGGAAGCCGTGGTCGACGTCCGTGGCGCGCCCACGGTGTTCGTCGCCGGCCGCGAGAAGGGATCGTTCGCTGCGCACGTCGTGCGGACCGGCCGCACGACCACGGAAGACATCGCGATCGACGAGGGGCTCGCGGAGGGCGATCTCGTCGTGGTCGTCGGAGCAGTCATGCTGAAAGGCGAGCTCCTGCGATCGGAGCTGGAGTCGCAGTGATCTTCCCGCTCGTCCGCGCGTGCGTTCGCCATCGGTGGATCGTCGTCCTCACGTGGCTCGTCCTCGCGCTCGTCGGAGCGCGTGCGTACGCGATTCTCCCGGTCGACGCGGTGCCCGACGTCACCAACGTCCAGGTGCAGGTCCTCACGACGGCGCCCGGGCTGTCGCCGCTCGAGGTCGAGTCGATGGTCACGCGGCCCGTCGAGCTCGCGCTCGCGGGACTTCCGCACACGCAGGAGGTCCGCTCGATCTCGCGCGCGGGCGTCTCGGCAGTCACGGTCATCTTCCACGACGAGCTCGCTCTCGAGGAAGCGCGCACGTATGTCTCGCAGCGCCTACCGGCGGCACGTGCAGCGGTGCTGGGCGGCGGCCAGCCCGAGCTCGGCCCCATGAGCACCGGCCTCGGCGAGGTCTTCCACTTCACGATCGCGTGGCCGGGTCACACGCCTGCCGAGATCCGCACGCTCCTCGACTGGGAGATCGCCTACTCGCTTCGCACCGTGCCCGGCGTCGTCGAGGTGAACGGATGGGGCGGCGACACGCGGCAGGTCGACGTCCGCTTGCGTTCGGCGGATCTGGTGCGCTTCGGTCTCGCGCAGAAGCAGGTCGAAGAAGCGCTGCTCGAAGGCGGACAGAGCGGAGGAGGAGGCGCGATCGAGCGCGGGGGCGAGCAGGCCATCGTCCGCATCGACGGCCAGTACCGCACCGTCGACGCCATCGCGCAGCAGGTCGTCGCGACACGCGAGGGCGGCACGCCGGTGCTCGTGAGGGACGTGGCGACGGTCCGCGAAGGCACCGCCTTCCGCCTCGCCGCGGCCACGCAAGACGGCGACGGAGAGACCGTCTACGGAATGGTGCAGATGATCGCGGGCGGCAACGCGCACGAGGTCGTGGCGCGTGTGAACGAGCGGCTGCGCGAGATCCAGGCCCGTCTTCCCGCGGGCGCCAAGGTCACGCCGTTCTACGACCGAGCAACGCTCGTCGATCGTGTCCTCTCGACGGTGAAGCGGTCCCTGCTCGAGGGCGGCGCAGTCGTCATCGTCGTCCTCTTCTTGATGCTCGGCGACCTCGCCGCAGGCCTCGTGGTCGCGACGACGATCCCGATCGCGATGCTCGGCGCATTCGCGCTGATGAACGCGTTCGGCATCACCGGAAATCTCATGAGCCTCGGCGCGATCGACTTCGGCCTCGTCGTCGACGGCGCCGTCGTCGTGGTCGAGGGCGCGCTCGCGGCGATGGCGGTGCAGCGCGTCAGCGCGGACAAGGCGCTCGTGCACGAGGCACGTGCGGTCGGCCAACCGATCGCGTTCGGCGTGTTCATCGTCGGCCTCGTGTACGTGCCGATCCTCCTGCTCGAGGGCGTCGAGGGGAAGATGTTCCGCCCGATGGCGTTCACGGTGCTGTTCGCGCTCGCGACCGCGCTCGTGCTCACCTTCACGTGGGTGCCGGCGATCGCGTCGATGGCGCTGCGAAAGCTGCACGACAAGGAGCCGTGGGTCGTGAGGCAGCTCCGGCGCGGGTACGAGCCCATCCTGGAGCGCAGCCTCGGTCATCCGCGCATCGCGGCCGCGATCGCGGTCGTGTTGATCGCGGTCGGTGTCGTCGTCGGCTCGCAGCGCGGCGTCGAGTTCGTGCCTCGGCTCGAAGAAGGCGATCTGGTCGTACAGGTCACGCGACCGCCGAGCGTGTCGCTCGCGGAGGCCGTCCGCGGGACCACCGCGGTGGAGAAGACGCTGCGCTCGTTCCCCGAGGTGCGCCACGTCGTTTCGCGCACGGGCAGCCCGGACGTCGCGACGGACATCATGGGCGTCGAGCAGAGCGACGTCTTCGTCATGCTGAAGCCGAAGTCCGAGTGGGTCAGCGCGCACGATCGCGAAGGCCTGGTCGCGAAGCTCGACGACGCACTTCGACGCGCGCTCCCCGGCACGGGCTTCAGCTTCACGCAGCCCATCGAGATGCGAACGCAGGAGCTGCTCGGCGGCATGAAGAGCGACGTGGGCATCAAGGTCTTCGGCGACGATCTGGTCACGCTTCGACGCGTGGCCTCCGCGGTCGCGCGCGAGGTCTCCATGATCGACGGCGCCGCCGATGTCCGCATGGAGCAGTCGTCCGGTCTTCCGCTCGCGACCGTGAGACCGGATCCATGGAAGGCGGCGCGCGTCGGCGCGTCCGTCGCGGACGTACGGCGCGCGGTCGAAGCGGTGCGCGCGGGCCGGAGCGTGGGAAAGCTGGTCGAGGGCGAGCGCCGCTTCGACGTGCGTGTGCTCTCGGAGCTCGGTCCGAACGAAGACCTGTCGCACCTCACGGTCGTCCTCGAAGGCGGCCGCGCCTTCCCCCTGACGGACGTCGCAGAGACCGCCGACGAACAGGGTCCGGCGATCATCGGACGCGAGAACGCGCGCCGCCGCATCCTGGTCGAGACGAACGTCCGTGGCCGGGATCTCGGCTCGTTCGTGACGGAGCTGCAGCGACGCCTCGATCGGATCGAGAAGCCGGCGGGCATGTACACGCGCGTGAGCGGGCAGTACGAGAACCTGGTGCACGCCGCGAAGCGCTTCGCGGTGATCGTGCCGCTGACGATCGCGGTGATCTTCGGGCTCCTCTATCTGTCCTTCGGCAGCGCGAGGCCCGCGGCGGTCATCTTGCTCAACGTGCCCGTCGCGACGAGCGGTGGCGTGCTCGCCCTCGCGGCGCGCGGTCTGCCGCTCTCCATCGCCGCGGCCGTCGGAATGATCGCGCTGTTCGGCGTGGCGACGCTCAACGGCACCGTGCTCTTGTCCGCGGCGCGCGAGCACGAGCGGCAGGGTAGGCCTCCTCTCGAGGCCGCGCGCCTTGCGGCGCGCGAGCGCTTTCGTCCGGTGCTCACGACGGCGTTCGTCGCGTCCGTCGGCTTCCTGCCGATGGCGCTCGCGACCGGCGCCGGCGGCGAGGTGCAGCGGCCGCTCGCGACCGTCGTGATCGGCGGCCTCGTGACGGCGACGGTGCTCACGCTGGGGCTACTTCCGTCCGTCTATGCGCGCGTCGCGCGGTGAGATGAAGCTCGACGACTATCGCGCGGCGACCGCGCGGAGCGTGGCAAGCGATCACATTCGCCACATGGTCGCGCGAACGACCACCCGTCCGGCACGCCGCTCGCACCGCCCGGACGCGTGACGGAAGCACCGGCACTCTCGGCAGCGACGTGCGTGAGCCGGCTCTGCGAGCTTGGGTTCACCGTGGTTCGGCGTGCGCCCGGGATGGCTCTCCTGAAGCGAGACGACCGGTGCGTCATCGTCCCGGACGTCACGATCGAGCCGGAGATGCTGCGCGCCATCCTGCGTTCGGCGGACGTCTCCGAGACGGAGTTCTTCAAGCGCGTGCAACGGAGCGGTGCGTACAGCCGCATGACGGACGACGTCGTCGACCGCGCGCGCAGGGACTCCGCGAGGCCGCCGCGGAAGTAGCCGCGCGACCGCTGGCATCGTGGCGGAACGCCTCATTTTGGCGCGCAACGAGGCACTTTGTCCGCCGCTCGACATATGCCGGCAGGCGGTTTGTCCGAGAGGAACGCGGCGGCAAGCCGCTTGCTTCGTGCGGTCCCGCTCCCGTGCGCGCGTGACGATCGCCGTCACTCGAGCATCGGTCGAGCGACATGTAGGAAAGGCGAGGCGCAGTGAACGAAGCGCGACGGATGGTCGAACGAGGGCGGGTGCTCGTCGTCGAGGACGACCCGGATGCCAGCATCATCTATGCGGCGACCCTCGAGCATGCGGGCTACGAAGTCGCGACCGCGGGGACGCTCGAGGAAGCCGCCGTTGCCGCGCGAAACCTCCGGCCGAGCGTCGTCATCCTCGATTGCAACCTGCCGGACGGCAGCGGCCTCTCGCTGCTCGCCAAGTGGAAGCGGTCTTCGCAGATGTCGTCGGTGCCGGTGGTGGTCGTGACGGCGTTCTCGGATCCCGAGCACATCGACGCCGCGAGCGAGGCAGGCGCCGACGCCTTCATGGTGAAGCCGTGCATCGGCCAGGCCTTGACGAGCTTCATCGCCCGCGTGCTCGCGGCGTCGAAGCCGACGAAGCCGGTGCTGCGCCTTCGGATGAGCGGACGCTTCTCGGCACCTCCCGTGATGTTCCCGACCGGCAGGACCACCGAAACGGCGACGCTTCATCGCATCGACGAATCGCACTTCCATGCACAGTGCGGGCAGTGCCATCGCTCGTCACCCGTCGTCGCGGGTGGCGTGCAAGACGTACTGCGCTGCGTCGTCGAGCTCGGGTGGATCGCCGACAGGAGCGGCGCGTGGGCGTGCCCGATCTGTCGAAGCCGACCGAGCCGGACGCCGCGGATGCGACGAGGCCCTTAACGAATCGCGGGGCCGGCCGTCTACATCTTCATGCCCCACCCTCGTGTCATGGTCGTCGAGGACGACCGAGACGTCCGGGCTGCGCTCGTCCGCACGCTCGCGCCGCATTACACGGTCACCGAGACAGCCTCCGCCGAGCATGCGCTCGACCTGGTGCTCGACGGCTTCACGTTCGACGTCATCGTCTGTGACCTCCACCTCGAGGGTTGGTCCGGCGCCGACCTGTACAAGCGACTGAGCCGCCGCGGCGATCCGCACACGTCTCGGTTCGTCATCCTCTCGGGGCTCGACGTTGCAGCCCGGTACCCGGCGCTCGCGGTCGAGCTCGGCGAGCGATTGCTCGCGAAGCCGATGATGCCGGCCGCGTTGGTCGCGACGCTCGCGAGCGTGCGCCGCGCGGGGATGATGGCGTAAGGAGATGTCAGCCGTCGTTGCGTGGAACCCCGAGCAAACCGTCGAATGCGGCGGATGCCATCGGATCCTGACGCCGCCGGACTGGTACGCCCTGCGGTTCGTCGGGCGCTGGGCGACCGACGAGGGCGCCCTCGAGCTCCGGATTTGCACCTGCGGCTCGTGCATCTCGCGCAAGCGACCGACGCTCGTGAGCCGCGAGCTCCCCGCCGTACGCGAGCGCGAGAGCGTCACGCTGCGTCGCGTCGATGTCACCCGTGTCCTGCGTCTCGTCGCGGACGAGGACCCCGAAGACGGGTAGGTACACTGCGACAAACCGCGGCCTTGTCGCGCGCGCACGAAGCGTGCACAATTCAGGCATCATGCTCCGCAACCGCGGCGCCGCGTTGCAACGCCTCCCTCTCGTCCTCGTCGTCGACGACTACGAGGACACCCGCGAGATGTACGCGAGCTCTCTCGCGGACGCCGGCTATCGAGTCGAGCAAGCTGCGAATGGGCAAGAGGCCCTCGACGCGATCGCGCGGAGCAAGCCCGCGCTCGTGCTGATGGACCTGTCGATGCCCGTGCTCGACGGCTGGGAAGCGACGAAGCGAATCAAGAGCGACGCCTCGACGTCGGATGTCGTGGTGGTGGCCATCAGCGGGCAGGGCACGGACTCGGGACTACGTCGCGCGACGCAAGCGGGCGCGGACGCGGTGCTCACGAAGCCGTGCGCGCCGGCGGAGGTGCTGGTGAGCATACGGGCGCTGTTGGGCGGGGAGTGACTGACTACGAGATCGCGCGACGACGACCAGACATTCTCGACACATCGAGCTCGCGCCGTGACGGGAGAGGGCGCACCAGATTGTCACGCTGCGCCGCGACGCATGTCGCTCGAAATGGCGGTGTGCGCGGAATCGCGATTCGCGCTAGGAAAAGGCGTGCGCGCGCGCAGTTGGCCAGCGTCTTTTCTGACGATCGCAATCGCGATCAGCGCGAGCGCGCTCTTGGCCGTCGGCTGTAGCGGAGGCTTGCCGCACGACGGCGGCGGTGATGCGGGCGTCGAGGCAGGCGTCGCGCCGCCGACGAAACCGCCTCCGACAGGCGATCCCGACGCACCGGCGATCACAGGGCCGATGCGCCTGTCCGAGAGCGGCCTC
This sequence comes from Labilithrix sp., assembly GCA_028287065.1. GTDB lineage: Bacteria > Myxococcota_A > Polyangia > Polyangiales > Polyangiaceae > Labilithrix. Next base: position 37,169 of record JAQBQJ010000098.1, read on the forward strand.
TTCAGCGACATCGCGTCGCGAACGCTCGCTCCCGGCGTCGAGGCCTTCGCTCCGTCGCATCCCCTCTGGGCCGACGGCGCGAAGAAGGACCGGTTCGTCCTCCTGCCGCCCGGCACGAAGATCGACACGAGCGACATGGACGACTGGGTGTTCCCCGTCGGCACCAAGCTGTGGAAGACGTTCACCGTCGACGGCAAGCTCGTCGAGACACGGCTCCTCTGGAAGCGTGACGAGGCGGGACGGATCAACGGCTGGTGGAAGGCCGCCTATGTCTGGGAGGCCGATGGCAGCGATGCGATCGCGAAGCCCGACGGCGTGCCGGCCGTGCTCGGCACGACGCACGACGTCCCGAGCCAGGACGATTGCGTCTACTGCCATTCGAACGTGCGTGATGCCGTGATCGGGTTCTCGGCGATGGAGCTCTCCGGCGCCGGCGCCCTCCTGTCGTTCGGCGCGAAGGGCTTCTTCTCGAACCCGCCCGCCGCCGAGCTCGCCGTTCCGGGAACCGGCAACGTCCGTGAAGCCCTCGGCTACATGCACGGGAACTGCGGCTTCTGTCACAAGAAGGACGGCCTTCTCCAGAACCAGTCCGCGATGCGCTTGCGGCTGCTCACGACGGACCTGACGCCGGAGCAAACCGGGGCCTACACGACGCCCATCCATCTGAAAATGCGGCATGTCATGGCCGCCGACATCGACGAGGGCGTGGTCCCGGGCCAGCCCGAGAAGAGCCAGCTCTACATGCGGATGATCACGCCGAGCGTTCGCATGCCCCCGAAAGCCACGAAGGTGGTCGACACCGCCGGCAGCGGCTTGGTTCGGGATTGGATCCTGGGCCTCCCTGAACCGGTACACCCGTGAACGACGCGTGAGCCGCGGGACGTCTTCTCTTTACAATCCCGTCACGAGGGCGCGACGGCCCTGCGCAACCGCAACGCATTCGCGATCACGGAGACCGAGCTGAGGCTCATCGCCGCCGCCGCCAGCATCGGGCTGAGGAGCAGGCCGAACGACGGATGGAGCACACCCGCGGCGACGGGCACCGCGAGGACGTTGTAACCGAACGCGAGACCCAGGTTCTGGCGGATGTTCCGCAGCGTCGCCCGCCCCAGCCGCACCGCGCGCACGATGCCGCGAACGTCACCCTTCACGAGCGTGACGCCGGCGCTCTCGATGGCAATGTCGCTCCCCGTCCCCATCGCGATGCCGACGTGAGCGCTCGCAAGGGCGGGCGCGTCGTTGATCCCGTCGCCGGCCATGGCGACGATCGCACCGCCGCGCTTCAGATCGTCGACGACGCGCGCCTTGCCGTCCGGCAGCACGCCCGCGACGATGTCCGCTTCGTCGAAATCGAGCTCGCGCCCGATCGCGAGAGCGCTCGTCCGCGCATCCCCCGTCACCATCACGACACGGATACCCAGGTCGCGGAGACCGCGCAGCGCTTCGCGTGAGCTCGGCTTGACGCTATCGCCGATCGCCCAAAGGCCCGCGTAACGCCCGTCGATGCCCGCGAACGAGACGGTCGCACCGGTGCTGCGAAGCTCCTCGGCGCGCGCGACGGCCTCCTCGGGCACGATGATCTGATTGTCCGCGAGGAGGTCGCGCGTCCCGAAGACGAGCCGTGACCCTCCGACCTCGGAGGCGAGGCCCTTGCCGCGAACCGCGTCGGTCTTTGCAGGTCCGGGAGCAGGCGTGATCCCTTCGCTCCGTGCGTGCTCGACGACGGCGCGCGCCAGCGGATGCTCGCTCCCGAGCTCGGCGGCCATCACGAGGCTGATCACGAGCCTGCGGTCGAACGCGTCGGCGACCTCCACGACGTGAACGCGCGGCTTGCCCTCGGTGAGCGTGCCCGTCTTGTCGACGACCACCGTCGTCACCTTCGAGAGCGTCTCGAGCGCCTCGGCGTCCTTCACCAGCACGCCGGCTCTCGCGCCGGTTCCCGTCGCGACCATGATCGACATCGGCGTCGCGAGGCCGAGCGCGCAAGGGCACGCGATGATCACGACGGCGACCGCCGCGACGAACGCATGCGCGAGCCGTGGCTCGGGTCCGACGAAAAACCAGACCGCGAACGTCAGCGCCGCGATCGCGATCACCCCCGGGACGAAGATGGCGCTCACGCGGTCGACGAGGCGCTGCACGGGAGCGCGCGACCGCGACGCATCGGACACCATCCGCACGATCTGCGCGAGCAGCGTGTCCTTGCCGACGCGCTCCGCTCGCACGACCAGAGATCCGTCGCCGTTGAGGGTGCCGCCGGTCACATGATCGCCCGGCCCCTTGTCGACGGGGAGCGGCTCGCCCGTGATCATCGACTCGTCGACGGCGGAGTGCCCTTCGAGGATCTCGGCGTCCGTGGGGATCCGCTCGCCGGGACGCACACGCAGGCGATCGCCCACCAATAGGTGCGCGAGCGGGACGTCTTCTTCGCGGCCGTCGCTCGTGATGCGCCGTGCCGTCTTCGGCGCCAGCTGGAGGAGCGAACGAATCGCGTCACCCGTTCGGTTCCTCGCGCGGAGCTCGAGGACCTGCCCGAGAAGCACGAGCGTCGTGATGACGCCCGCCGCTTCGAAGTAGACGTCGATCAGCCCACCATGTCCTCGCATGGCGGCGGGAAACACGCCGGGGACGAGCAGCGCGACGAGGCTATAGGCGAAGGCGGCACCGGTACCGAGCGCGATGAGAGTGAACATGTTCGGCGAACGCCGCCGCACGGACAGGGCGCCGCGGACGAAGAACGGCCAACCGCCCCACAACACGACGGGCGCGGCGAGCACGAGCTCGATCCATTGCCGCCGCTCCGGTCCAACAGCGCGGCCGATGGGATCGCCCGGAAGCATCTCCGCCATCGCGAGCACGAACAACGGGACGGTCAGCGCTGCGGACACCGCGAACCGGCGCTGCATGTCGACGAGCTCTGCGTTCTGGTGAGAGCTGGCCTCGGCGGTGACCTCCTTCGGCTCGAGCGCCATCCCACAGATCGGGCAATGGCCCGGTCCTTTCTGGACGATCTGCGGGTGCATCGGGCACGTGTATTCGACGTCGTCGACCGCCATTCCGCCGACGGGGTCTCTCGCGCTCGCACAGTGCTCGTGCGGAATTGCGGGGTGCTGCTCGTGCTCTCTCGTGTGCTCGTGGTGCATCGTGGACATCGCAGCCTCTCTTGCGCTGTAGACGCAGAGCAGGCGCCGCCATTACACGGTCCGCACGTGAAACGTCACCCGCAGCGCCACGATGTTGCAGATACCGGACCACGCAACCGCGGCACGCGCTCGAGCCGTGCTCGCCATGCACCTCGGTCATCGGCAACGCCGCGAAGAACAGGCGGGCGCGTCGCAGCGGGAAGCCTGCTGGCCGTTGCGGACGATCTCGGTGTAAGGATCTCGCCGATCGCGCGTCAGCGAGGGACCTGGTCATGAGTCGAACCTTCGTCGCCACCGTTTGCCTGGTCATCACGGCGTGTGCCGGCAGTGATCTCCCGGCGCCTTCGCCGCAACATGCCGCGAGCCCGCGCGCGCCCGAGGCCGCATTCGACCCCGGCCCGAACCCACTCGACGCAGGTGTCGCGCCGTCGACGGCACCGAACGCTGCGCCGTCCTCGGGCGGGCACGGCCACGGCGCCGGGAAGAAGAAGCCATGAAGCGCCTGGCGTTCGTTGCCGCGCTCGCGCTCGCTGGATGCGCATCGACGTCCCCGAAGGACGGTTTCCGCGACGTCGCACAGAAGGTCGAGCAGCAGAGCGGCCGTCGCGTCATGTGGGATCAGGGCGGCGACGACGATGCGAAGGTCAAGGACGCGATCGCCAAGCTGCTCGCGTCCGAGCTGTCCGTCGACGCGGCCGTGCAGGTGGCGTTGCTCGACAACCCGACGCTCATCGCGACGTACGAAGAGCTCAGCATCGCACAAGCAGACCTCGTGCAAGCCGGCCTCCTGAAGAACCCCGTCTTCACGGTGGGTCGGACGGCGTGGGAGGCGGAGCACATCGATCCGAACCTCTTCGCCAGCGTCGAGCAGGATGTCCTCGACCTGATCATGTTGCCGGCCCGAAAGAAGATCGCGAAGTCGCAGCTCGAGCAGGCCAAGCATCGCCTCCTCGGCGAGATCCTCGATTTGGCCGGACGGACCCGCACCGCGTTCTATGCGCTGCAAGCTGCGCAACAGACCGCCGCGATGCGCCGCGAGATCGTCGAGGCCGCCGAGGCTGCGGTGGATCTGGCCACGCGCCAGTACGAGGCCGGCAACCTCTACGAGTTCGCCCTCGCGAACGAGCGCGCCGGCTTCGCGCAGCTCCAGCTCGGGCTGGCGCAGAGCGATCTCACGGTCACGCAAGCGCGCGCCGATCTCGCGAAGCTTCTCGGCGTGTGGGGACCTACGATGTCGTTCCGCGTTCCGGAGCGGCTCCCGGAGCTACCTGCCGAGGAGGTCTCGCTCGAGCACCTCGAGAGCCTCGCCGTCGGTCAGCGCGCCGAGCTCGCCGCGGCCACCCAGCAGCACCGCACGCTCCACTACGCGCTGAATCTCGCGAAGACGACGCGTTGGTTCGGCACCGTGACAGTCGGCGCGGAGGTCGGGCGCCTGCGGAGCGGCAACGTCTCCATTGGCCCCAGCGCGACCATCGAGATCCCGTTATTCGACCAGCGACAGGCGGCGATCGCACGCCTCGAAGCGATGGTACGTGCGGCGGCGTCGACGGAGCGCGCCGTCGCCATCGACATCCGCGCCGACGTCAATGCAGTCCGCGCTCGCCTCGTGGCTGCGCGCCGGACCGTCGAGTTCTATCGCGACACGATCTTGCCGACACGGCGAAACCTCACGAGGCTCGCGCAAGTACAGTACGACGCGATGCTCCTCAGCGTGTACCAGCTCCTCCAGATCCGCCAACAAGAGGTCGCCGCGATGGCCGAGTACCTCGAGGCACTCCGCGAGTACTGGACGGCGCGCTCCGACCTCGAACGTGCCGTCGGCGGTCGTCTACCGGTCGCGACTCATCCCGCCCATTCGCCCTGAGGTCAATCCGATGTTCAGTCGACGTCAGCTCCTCGCGTCTGCGGCCGCCATCGGCGGCGTCTCTCTGTTGAACCCGCGCGCCGCGATCGCCGGCGGCGACGGCATCCCCAAGGTGCCGACGCAGCCCCACTTCGATCTCCCGCCGAACAAGGGACCGTTCCCTTACACGCCCGTCGAGACGCTCAACGGCGTCACGCTCCCCTGGAAGATGGAGAACGGCGTGAAGGTCTTCCATCTCGTCGCCGAGGAGGTCGATCGCGAGTTCGCGCCCGGCATGATCGTGAAGTGCTGGGGCTACAACGGCGTGACCCCCGGGCCGACGATCGAGGCCGTTCAGGGTGACCGCGTTCGTTTCCTCGTCACCAACAAGCTCCCGGAGCGCACGAGCGTTCACTGGCATGGCCTGCTGCTCCCGAACGGCATGGACGGCGTCGCCGGCCTCAACCAGCCGCACATCGAGCGCGGTGAGACGTACGTCTACGAGTTCACCCTCAAGGAGGCGGGCACGTTCATGTACCACCCTCACTCGGACGAGATGGTGCAGATGGCGCTCGGCATGATGGGAATGTTCGTGGTCCATCCTCGCGTGCCGGAGAGCCCGCGCATCGACCGCGACTTTGCCATCATGCTCCACGAGTGGTTCATCGCGCCGGGTACCGCGCGTCCGAACCCGGCGGTGATGACGGACTTCAACATCTTCACCTTCAACTCGCGCGTGTGGCCGGGCACCGCGCCGCTCGTCGTGCGGACCGGACAGCGCGTTCGCGTGCGCTTCGGGAACCTGTCGATGGACAGCCATCCCATCCATCTTCACGGCTATCACTTCGAGCAGACGGCGACGGACGGAGGAAAGACTCCGGTGACCGCTCGGCTCCCCGAGACGACCGTGAACGTCCCGGTGGGCTCGACGCGCGACATCGAATGGGTCGCCGACGCGCCCGGGGATTGGGCCTTTCATTGCCACAAGTCGCATCACACGATGAATGCGATGAGCCACGACCTGCCCGTGATGATCGGCGTCGACCAGTCGAGCAGCGAGGCGAAGATACGCAAGCTGGCGCCCGGCTACATGGCCATGGGCTCGGCGGGCATGGCCATGATGGACATGGGCACGCCCAAGAACACGCTTCCGATGATGACGGGCGAAGGCCCGTTCGGCCCCATCGAGATGGGCGGCATGTTCACGGTCGTGAAGGTGCGCGAAGGCATCAAGTCGTACGAGGACCCGGGGTGGTACAAGCACCCGGCCGGTACCGTCGCCTACAAGTTGAAATAGCGACCCTTCACCGCGCACACGAAGAAACGCCGGAGCCCGCTTTTCGCGGGCCCCGGCTTCGCCGCCTCTTCGGCGTTTGCGTCACATCCGCATCACGGAACGAACGTGATCATCAGGAGCTGGTACGACGAGACGCCCTGGTCCGTGTTGCGGACGATCACCGTGCGCTGCGGGCTGTTGTCGAGGTCCAAGGCCCCGAGGCCGAACCCGGATGCCGGAAGTCGAAGCGACGTCAGATCCGACAGGAGGCCCGTGGTCGATGCGCCGGCGAACGCGGCATCCACATCCGCGAACGCCGAGGAGCCGTCGAGCGCTCCCGCATGGATCGCGTAGTCCTGGCCCGTCACGCTTCCCTCCGCCAGCTGCGCGTAGCCCGAGACGGACTGCACGACGTTGTTGACGTCCTTCGCGACGCCGAAGCTCGCGAAGCTCACCGTGTAGTCCGATGCCGGAACCGTGCCCGCAGCGACGGTGCCGCTCTGCGTCGCGAAGGTCGCGCCCTTGTCGCCCTCGTCGGATGCGCTCGGTGCGTCCGAAACGAGGAGCGAGATCGTGAAGTCGGCCGAGAACGAGAGCGCGTTGATCTTCGCATTGCCGTAGAAGGCGAGCGGACCGGCGGGGAGCTTGAACGCCGACGGCGTGTTCTTGTACGTGTCCGCCGTGCTCAGCGCGATGGCGGGGTTGCCGATGAACGCGCCGTCGGCCGTGACGATGTTCACGATGGTCAGCACGCAGTCGCTGTCGTTCTTGCGGACGCTGAGCTCGTCGGCCGCGGGGCCGCCCGACATCGAGATGGTCCAGTTGTCGGTGCCCGCCGCGTCGCGGCCGTCGCAGCTGCCGGCGTAAAGGCCGCTGATCGACGTGATAGAGCCGGCGCTCAACGCGCTCTTCGTCTGGTTGATGACGTCGACGCGAGGCTTCACGGCGCCGTCATCCGAGGCGGCGGTGCACCCGGTCGAGGCTGCGGCGAGGCCGACGAGAGACGTGAGAAGGGCGGACGACAGGACGGTGCGGATCGAAATGGTCATTGGTACTCTTTTTTTTCAGTGAAAAGACGGCTTCGCGCCGACGGTGGAGAAGTGCGGCGAACGCCGCCGTGACGTGGGGTTGCCAGCGTCATGTGTTCATCAACGGCGGGTTGGCCGGCTCGTTCAGCCCCACGCTTCGTTTTCGCGGGCTGAATTCCGGTCGTCGCCGGCCGTGAAGGAGGACGTGACAACACGTTCTCCGATCGACTCGACGACAGCAGCACATGTAGGCGCCGCGGACACGACCCGTGGCTCGAGCCCCGTCTCAGGAACGATGCGCTCCGTGCACGCGCGGCCGCGCGTCGAGCTCGCCGCCGTCGACGGCGAGGCGGGCGACGGCCCTCGGACGATCGCGCTGGCGATCGAGAACGCGCTGAACGGCGCGGGCGACGCGTCGGGCGCAGACCGGCTCGATCCGGGCGGTGACTTCGAAGAGGAGCACGAGGCATCGAGCGCCCTCCGAGCCGCGGGCGTGCCCTCGCGCGCGGGCGGCGTGCTCATCGGTGTGGCGGTGGTCGTGGCCGCAGCGTCGTTGGCGGCGGCGCTGATCATCGCGCGGCCGCCCATCGTGTGGCGTCTCGCTCGCGCGTCGACGGCAGCGACCTCCGCAGTGCCGGCGAGAGCTCCGGCCGTCGCCGTTCCGGCCGTCGACGTCCCACCGCCGGACTTCGAGGTCGAGGACTCCCCGGAGATCTCCGCGACCGCGAGTCAGCCCGCCGATCCGACGAAGGGAACGATCACGCTCCCAGCCCTCGCCGACGGCCATCGCGTGTACGTCGACGGCAAGCTGATCGCCACGCCTGCTTCGGGGATCGTCGTCGCGGAATGCGGACGGCACATCATCAAGATCGGCTCGCGCGGACGCGATCAGGCGATCGAGGTGCCGTGCGAGGGGGACGTGGCGGCGGCGTATCCGTAGATCAAAAATCCACCCCCACGCTCGCCAGCACCACCGGCGCGGTCGCGCGATACCCCCGCATCTCCTGCACGACCGGGAACGACGCCCCCGCGCTCACCACCACGTCCTGCGCCGGCATGATCACGATCTCCGGCGCCACACCCACCGCCGCGCCGCCCGACCGGCGCACCACCTCGCCGTCGAGCTCTCCCGTCCCGTCGAGCCTGCCGTGCACGCCCACGCGCGTCGCGAACATACGTGCAGGTTGCATCTGTAACGTCACCGACGACCGCAGCGAGTCGCCCGGATGCGACCCCTCGCGCACCGCCACCGGGAACAGCAGCGACGCGCTCGTCGACAGCGACACGAACGACGACGACCACGTGTAGCCCACGCCCACGAACGGAACGATCGACCCGCACCCCGGCTGCAGATCGGGATGCACGAGGCGCCCCGACGGATCGTGCTCCAGCGGCGACGTCGGCAGCTTCGTGCCCGCCGAGATCGACAGCCTCTGCGCCACGCTCGACGGCGCGCTCCTCCACGCCGTGTGCGTCGCGCGCAGCTCCACGTCGCCGAGGATCGACTCGACGCCGCGACGGTCGTCCGCGAGCACGAGTGTCCGCCGCAAGAGCGGCACGTCCGCCGACGCGATCGTCGCCTTCGTCACCGCCATCGACAGACCCGGCTCCGCCCGCAGCTCCACGACGCGGAGCGCGTGGTCGCGCGTCTCGAACGAGGCCGCCCGCAGCTCGAGCGTGGCGCGCTTCCGGCCGTCGAAGGGCACCTCCGCGCGATTCGAAGGCAGCGTCTTTTCCGCTGCGCCACACACCGCACACGCGAGAACGAGGGAAATCGCGACGCTCACGACGATGAGTGGGAGAGGCTCGCCGCCGTTACGAAAGAATCGAGAGCGCTTGGCCCAGCGCGCGTGGCGTGCCACAAAGGAGGGGTCTTTCGATGCGTCGCGCGCAGCAAAACCGCTCGATCTGGGCCGCGCTGGCCTTGCCGCTCGTCGCCGTGGGGGCCGTCGCCGCCGCCCTTCCCTCCTGCACCTCCGCCAAGACCGAAGACCCGCCCAGCCTCACCGGCGACGCGCTCCTCGATCCCAACAACTGCCTTCCCTGCCACGCCGACCAGTTCCGCGAATGGGCCGGCAGCATGCACGCGTACTCGAGCGAAGACCCCGTCTTCCTCGCCATGAACAAGCGTATGCAGCGCGAGACGAACGGCGCGGCCGGCACGCTCTGCGTCGGATGTCACGCGCCCATGGCCGTGCGCCTCGGCAAGACGACCGACGGCCTCAACCTCGGCGAGCTGCCCGCGTCGATGCGCGGCGTGACGTGCTTCTTCTGTCACGCGACGGACGCGGTCGAGGGCACGCACAACAACCCGCTCCGCCTCGCGACCGACGATGCGATGCGCGGCGGCATCGGCGATCCCATCAAGGCACCGCATCGCGCAACGTACTCGGCGCTCCACGATCGCGAATCGATGTCCTCGGCGACGATGTGCGGCGCATGCCACGACGTCGTCACGCAGCCCGGCGCGCACGTCGAGCGCACGTTCGACGAGTGGAACGCATCGCTCTACGCCAAGCCCGGTCAGCTCGCATGCGGCAAGTGCCACATGGAGGGCCGCGACGGTCTCGCCGCCAAGGTCGACGGCGCGCCGGCGCGGCGCGTGCACGATCACTCGATGGCCGCGGTCGACGTCGCGCTCACGCCGTTCTCCGAGACCGAGGCGCAGCGCGCCGGCGTTCAGAAGCTCCTCGACGCGACGCTCCTCACGAAGCTCTGCGTGAAGCAGTCGCCCGCGGGCGTCCTCGCCGAGGTCACCCTCGACAACGCGTTCGCCGGCCACAAATTCCCGAGCGGCGCGGCGCAGGACCGTCGCGCGTGGCTCGAGCTCATCGCCTATCGCGGCGGCATGCAGGTGTTCTCGACCGGCGTCGTTCCGGACAAGAAGGCCGTCACGAGCATCGTCGATCCGAACCTGTGGGTGCTGCGCGACAAGATCTTCGGTGCCGACGACAAGGAGACGCACCTCTTCTGGCAGGCGGCGCGCTTCGAGTCCGAGCTCTTGCCGGCCGCGGTCACTGCCGATCCGAAGGACCCCGCGTTCTTCCACTCCGTGACGAAGACGTTCACGCTGCCCGTGCCGCCGCCCGATCGCGTGACGATGCGCGTACGCATGCGCCCCGTGGACTTCGATCTGCTCGACGATCTCGTCGCGACCAACGATCTCGATCCTCAGGTCCTCGATCGCGTGCCCACGTACGACCTCGGCGGGTCGATCCGCGAGTGGACGAACGCCGGCGGCTTCCGCTGCATCGAGTGACTCGAACCAACTCACCCGTCGATGCAGAACGAGAACGCCGCGTCCTGCGGCGCCACGTTCGGCATCTGCACGGTGACCGTCAGACGCCACAGCCCCGGCATCGGCAGGTACACGTTCGTGACGTCGTAGGTGCCGCCGCCCTTCGGCGTGACGGTCGGCTTGACCGAGCTGCCGTGACCGTGATCGGGCATGAACGGCGTCACCGACACTGTCGCTCCGTCGACGGGCGCGCCGGCCGCATCGACCACCTGCAACGTGAGCTCGTTCGACTGCTTCGCCGGCGGCGCTGGGCTCGCGGCCATCAGCTTGACGGACAGCGCGCCCGGCGTGGTCTGCTTCGCGAGACCTGCGGTGTAGACGTCCTTGCGCGCATCGGTCGCGCATGCGCTGGTCGTGCCGGTCGTGCCGCTTGCACCGCTCGTGCCGCTCGTCCCGTCATCGCTGCTGCTGCATGCGCCTGCAAGGATCGCGAGCCCGGCGAGAACGACGAAGCGGGTGGCGAGGGAAGCGGACATGGGGGCGGTGCTCTGAAGAAGGAGTACGGCGGAGCCTGGCTCGCGGTTTCGAAGCAAAGGCTCGCCGCGTCGCGTCACATGCTCGAAGCCTAGCACGCAGGCGTACGTGCGCCCGCGAGGGTAGGATCACAGGCTTGCCTCCAGCCGCACGTCCGAGCCCCCGGCTTCTCGCGCTCGTCGGTGGCGCAATGAGCTGTGCGATCGCGTGCGGCTCACCCGAGCCAAAGGCAACCGCTGGCGCGACCACGTCGCCGGCCGCGAAGGGCTCCTCGATCGAAGGGGCGCTCGTCACGGTGACGTTCGTCGATGCCGTGATCGCGCTCTCGCACGACGACGGTCTCGCATGGGACAGCCCGCACGTCGTGCCCGAGCTCGTCCGCGCAGGGCTCCGCGTCGCACGCACGCGTCCCGACGGCTGGGCTCGCGTGAACGAGGCGATCGCCGCGCGCGACGGCGAGCCTTGGGGGAAGCCCGATCCCGTCGGCAGCGTGACGCTCATGCCGTCGCCGTCGTGCAACCGCGAGATGCGTCTCCTTCCCGCTCAGCGCGACACGTACCGACCCTCGTGGACGCCCGGCATGACGTGGGAGCACGTGCCGCTCGATCGCGGCACGCGCTTCCGCATCGTCCTCGAGGACGACGACGCGCCTCGCCCGAACGAGCTCATCGGCGCGGTCGACATCACGTATGCGGCGCTCACCGCTGCGCTCGCGGCGGAAGGCGCAGTGATGCGCGTCGACGTCGGCGATCAGGGCCAGCCGATCTACTTCGTCGGTCTACGCGTCGTACGCGAGCCCTGAACGCGACGAGCGCGATCAGTTCTTCGGCGCGCCGCACACGAGCCACGCGAGCAGGGTCGCGCGGCCCTCTGCCGTGAGAGGCGGACCGTCCGAGGGCGGCATCCGGCACGCGTGGATCTGGTTCAGCATCGGGCTGCGGTTCGCATGCGCGCCGTCGTACGTCGTGAGAAGGCGATTCGACTCCTTGCCGCCCGGCGCATGGCAAGGCGTGCACGAGGCCTGGATCACCGGCGCGACGTCCATCGCGTACGACGGCATGGGCGTCGGGCACGACGCCGGCAGGTTCTCCGGACATGCGCCGCTGCTCGTCGACGACGACGCGGACGAAGACGAGTCGCCGCCCGTGCACCCCGATGCCGCCGCGATCATGATCGCGACAGCCGAGGCGAGGGCGACGACGCGCAGGGTCACTGGACGGTCACTGGACGTTGACGAAGAACGCGATGTGGCCGTGCGGCGAGTCCTCGCCGTCGACGCAGTCGGCATGGAAGTGGAAACGGACGTTCCACTTGCCCGGCGCATCGAAGCGAACGGGACCGATCGTGTAGTGACCCGGCGACGTCTCGGTCGTCTTCGACGGCGTGTTCGGCGCGGGGTGCGTCTCGTCGAGGAAGATCTCGGCGTACGGCTCCGCGGCCGCGACCGGCGAGCTGTCGTTGCGGTTCGTCGCGACGATCGAGAACGTCACGTCCGTGTTGACCGCGACCGGCGTCGATTCCCATTTCACGTGGTACTTGCACTCGTCGTCGTCGCCCTCGGAGTTGTAGATCGTCTCGCCGTATTCGTCGCCTGCCGGCGCCCCGGCATCGGCCTCGGCCGCGTCCGGCTCGTCGTGCGTGTGCCCGGCATCCGCGGCGCTCTCGTCGTGGCATTTGGCTGCGCTCGCGACGACGACCGGCTTGCCGTTGCAGCGCGTGTTCTGCGGTCCGGCGACCGCAGCCGCCGTGGACGTGCTGGGCGTCGTCGTCGAATCGGTCTTCGACGAAGAGCACGCGACGACCAGCGCGCATGTGGCGACGCTGGAAAGGATGCCAAGGCGGACGGCGGAAGCGTTCATGGTCTTGATGATGATCGATCCGAACGCGGCCATCCGCGTGGTGTTTTGACGCACCCTCAACGTTTCTGGAGGGCGCACCCGAGGGCTTTTCCCTCGGCAATACGGGGCTCTCGGCCGGCGACGAGGTCATCGAGCGCGTCGCGCAGATACGTCTTCGTGTCGTCGCGGAGTCGGTCCTTGTCGGAGTCGATGCCGCCACGATACCGCACGCGTCCGCGAGCATCGAGGACGACCGTGTACGTTGCGTAATCCGCGGCGAGCGCATCGGCGAGCTTCGCTCCCGGATCGATCGCGATCGCCGGCAGACCGCGCTCGGCGGCGGCGCGCGCATCGCGCTCGGTCGTCGCGGATACCTCCGAGTCGACGAGGAGCATGCGCACGCCGTGCGCCGCATACGCGCGCTCGAGCTCGAGGAGCCGCGCCTCGTGCACGCGGAAGCACGGACAGTGCTCGGAGTAGAAGACGACGACCGTGAGCTTCGCGCGCGCGAGATCGTCGGGCAACGTCGCCGCCCCGCCCTTCGTGTCGACGAGCGTCATCGAGGGCACCGTCGTGTCCGCCGGCGAGCGTGAAGGCGCGCACGCGACAAGCGAGAGCGCGAAGAGAGCTGCGCGCTTCAGTACCACGCGTACACCGCCGTGAGCGTGAGCCCGATGGTCGCGGGCTGGTTCTTCCCGAGGTTCGGGATCGGCGGATTGCCGGAGAAGCCGCCCTGGAAGCGGAAGTGATCGGAGAGAGGAACCACGCCGGTGACGCCGACGAGCGGCACGCGTCGCGACGTTCCGGCGAGGTCCGTGCCGTCGACCTCGGCTGTGCCCTCGCCCGTGTACGACGCGAACGCCGCGATCGCGTAGTCGTCAGGCAGCGAGTACGCGACCGCGAGCAGCGCGGTCCACTGCGTGCCGAGCGTCGTGCTGATCCCTTGCACCGTTCGCGACGCACGCTTCGCCACGATGCCGTACGCCGTCACGAGCCACGATCCGAAGAGCTGCTCGACCGCGATGCCGGCATTGCCCTGGAACGCACCGATGCCGGTCGCGTCGGTCGCGAGCGCGTTCGTCGCCGACTCGGGCGGCGTGCCCGTGGGAAGCGTGAGCCCGACGAGCGCCGCGATCCCCGGCACGTAGCGATGCTGCCCCGCATACAGGAAATCGTAGCGCGCGCTCACGTTCACATCGCCGAGACCGCCGCCGAATTCGCCGTTGCCGCGCGCGGTCCTGCGCGTCTCGACGAGCGGCACGAGGACCGCGAGCTGCGCGCGATCGACGACCGGCATGCGCAGCGCGCCGATCGCGTCCTGCTCGAAGTCCTGCTCGGACGAGCCGGGAGGCGGCGTCGAGTAGTGGCCGCCGCTGTCGAACGAGCCGAAGGCGTGCGCCGCGCGCATGGACAGCCCGACGAGCGCGTCCTCGTGCACCGCGAGCCGTCCGGGCGTGACGGCGCCCGAGCCCGCGCAGCACGCCTGCGCCGAAGCACGCGTCGCCGTCGCGACGATCGTTGCGGCGAGCGCAGACGCGAAGAGGGCGAGGACGAACCGACTCACGCGATCAGCGTATGTCGAACCGAGGCGCGAGATGATCGCTGCCGGATCCGCCGATGGTCGTGCGGATCTCCCAGAGGCCGGGCATGAAGAGGTTCACGTTGGTCACGTCGTACGTCCCGGGCTCGGTGCCGGGCTGCACCGACGGCTTGACCGAAGCGCCGTGGCCCATCGCGGGCATCCAAGGCACGACGTCGACGTCGAGGCCGGAGGCGGGGGCACCGTCCGAGATCCGCGAGACCACCAGCCGCAGCGTGTTCACCCCGCGCGAGGGCGTCGCATCCGGTGCACTATGCACGGAAACGCGATAGCCGCCGCCGTCGGTCGTGACCACCGCCGCGGGCTCGGCGGAGATCGTCCCGGTACCGCCCGCGCCCGCATCGCTGCAGCCGACCAGCGCGGAGCCGGCGAGCGGAGACGCGAAGAGCGCGAAGAGCGAGACGACGACCGAGCGAGAGAGCCAGGCTTTCATGACCTGCCTGGAGTCTAGTATGCGGGCCGGAGGGGCCCCCGCGTCATATCGTCGCGGGGTGGATCAGCGGCTGCTCGGATACTTCGAGAGCTTCCGCTGCAGGCTCCGGCGGTGGAGGCCGAGCAGCCTCGCGGCCTGCGAGATATTTCCGCCGCAATCGGTGAGCACGCGATTGATGTGCTCCCATTCGGCGCGCGCGAGCGAAGGGACGACGTTCTTGTCCTCGACGGCGAGCGGCTCGGGGGGCCTGGTCGCGCGCTCGAATGCAGCGAGCAGCTCGTCGACGTCGGCGGGCTTCGTGAGGTAGTGCGTCGCGCCGAGCCGTACCGCCTCGAGCGCGGTCGCGATGCTGCCGTAGCCGGTGAGCACGACGACGTTCGTCATCGAGTCGATGGCCTTGAGCTCGCGGACGACGTCGAGGCCGGAGATGCCGGGCATGCGGAGATCGACGACGGCGTACTCGGGGCTCTCCTTCTTCGCGAGCGCGACGGCCGACTCGCCGTCGCGTGCGCCTTGCGCCTCGAAGCCGCGCGCCTGGAATGCGCGGACGAGGCGGCTGCGAAACGTCTCGTCGTCGTCGACCACGAGGACCGATGCTGCGCTCGTCATGATCCACCCCGCGGTGCATTCGATGCCGCCGCGACCGGCAGCTCGAGGGTGACGCGCGTCCCCTTCCCTTCTTCGGACGCGAAGACGAGCTGCCCGCCGTAGCGATCGGCGAACGCGCGCGCGAGGAAGAGCCCTAGGCCCATGCCCTGGCCCGGGGGCTTGGTGGTGAAGAACGGCTCGCCGACGCGATCGAGATCGGCGCGCGCGACGCCGTGACCGCGGTCGGTCACGGTGAATCGAACGACGTCCTTGGCGACGTCGGACACGAGCACGACGGGCGTGTTCGTGTCCGCCGGCGTCGCATGGAGCGCGTTCTGCACGAGGTTCGAGAGCACCTGCACGAGGCCCTGCACCGGCACCTCGAACGAGGCGTCCGTGAGCTGGACGTCGACGCCGGAGAGCGCCCCTTCGCCCATGCGCTCGCGGAGCGCGGCGATCACCGCGGTGGTGGTCGTGCGCTCGGCCACCTCGCCGATGGTCTGACCGGCGCTCGCGCTCATGCGTCGCACGATGGCGCGACAGCGTTCGAGCTCGTCGCGAATCAAGCGAGCGTCCTCGACGGCCTCGTCGGGGGCGCTGTGAATCGAGCGCTCCAGCTCCTTGGCGGCGATCGCGATGGTGCCGAGCGGCGTGCCGAGCTCGTGGGCCGCGCCGGCGGCGAGCGTGCTGAGGGACGCGAGCTTCTCGTTGCGCGCCGCGAGCTGCTGCGCGCGCAGGAGCTCGGCCTCGCGAGCGCGGAGAGCGCCGGCGACGCGCGTGACGAAGTACGCGATGAGCGACGCGGCGATCGTCAGCGCGAACCACATGCCCTGGAGGTGCACCGAGAACGCCGTACCGCTGTGGTGCGCGTGCTCCATGGCGGGAACGTTGACGTGCTCGAAGAACAGCGTCGCGTACGAGAGCACCGAGAGGACGACGACGATACCGGCCCAGCGGATGCCGAGCGCGACGGCGGCGAGCGTGACGTGCACGAGGTAGAAGACGCTGAACGGATTCGCCGGACCGCCCGAGAAATAGAGCAGCGCCGTGAGCAGCATCGTGTCGAGCGCGAAGACCGCGCCGAGCACGGAGCCGTGCGGATCGCGCCGCTTGCGCGACCAGAGATCGAGCGCGACGTTCGAGATGCCCGATGCGGCGACGACACATGCGAGCGCGGTGATGGGCACGTCGACGTCGAGGACGTAGCGAGCGGCGGCGACGGTCGCTGCCTGCGCGGCGAAGAAGCCCCAGCGGAGGCGAACGAGCCACGTGAGCGTGATCGCGGTCGCGGAGCGCTCGGCGGCGAGCGGCGCGTTGGAAGCGCGTGCCTCGGCCGGCGAAGCAGCCAGCGTACGAGCTCGAAGGGCGACGTCGGTCACGGAGCAAGCCTAGCCTGCGGCGCGAGCGTCTCCAAAAGGGACTTCCCTCCGAGGGCCCGCCGGGCTTTGCTGGCGCCGTGGGGTTCGAAGAAGCCGCGCGCGACGTCGCAGGGCGTTACCGGTCGCGCCCCGCGCACTACTACGTGCGATCGAAGCTGAAGATCGATCCGGTGAGCCGCGCGCTCCACGTGCTCGCCGAGAGGGAGCCGTTCGGCAGCGTGGTCGACGTGGCGTGCGGGCGTGGCCAGGTGGGGCTCTTGCTCCGCGCGTCGAACCTGGCGACGAGCTTGATCGGCTTCGACTGGGACGCCGGCAAGGTCGCGAACGCGAACGACGCGGCGGGGGGCCTCGACGACGTGCGCTTCGAGCAGGGCGACGTACGCGAGGTGGTGGTGCCTGCGGCGGACACGGTGCTGCTGATCGACATCCTCCATTACCTGACGCGCG
Source organism: Labilithrix sp. (assembly GCA_028287065.1). Classification (GTDB taxonomy): domain Bacteria; phylum Myxococcota_A; class Polyangia; order Polyangiales; family Polyangiaceae; genus Labilithrix. The sequence continues at coordinate 54,516 of JAQBQJ010000098.1, forward strand.
AGGAGCAAGACGACCTCCTGATGCGCTGCGCGCGAGCGGCGCGAAAGCGCGTGATCGTGCGCGACGTCGATCCGGACCAGGGCGCGTCGAGCATGCTCACGCACGGCTGGGAGTGGGTCACGACGACGCTCGGCTACAACCGAGGCGCGCGCGTCTCGCCGCGATCGTTCGCAGAGATCACGGCGCTGCTCGAGGGCGAGGACCTCCATGTCTCGCGCGAGCCGTGCTCGGCGAAGGCGATGTCGAACGTCCTCCTGGTAGCGCGCCGCGTCTAACGAATGAGAACAGGAACAGGAACAGGAACGGGAACGAGAATTCTCGAAAAATTCTCGTTCTGATTCCTGTTCCTGTTCCTGTTCCCTGTTCTCTTTTGGATCCCTCTCAGGAGTTTTCCCGCGCCCCCAACAAAACCCCACGCTCCCCCAAATCCGCCAGCAGCTTCGCCGCGCCACCGACCACCGGCGCGTCCAGCGCAAACCCCTTCGCTGCGCACGCCTCGACCATCGCCTGCGCCAGCGGCCTCCCCTCGAACAGCCGCTCCAGGATCGCGCACGCCAGCGGCGTCAGATCCAGCATCCGCGTGCAGTGCTGCGCGTCGCGATACACGAGCAGGTCCACCGGCCGCTCCGCCGGCGTCGCTTTGACGTCGTCGCCCGCGAGCTCGTGCACCGCCCACCCCAGATGCACGATCACGCGCGGGTCCCCGAACACCAGCGCGCGGTCCGCCGTCACGTCCGCGAGCGGCGGCGGAGGCGACGGGCGCGGCGCGACGCCGATCGTGAAGTCGACGAGCTCGAGCTCCGCATAATCGGTCAGCCACGCCGGGATGCGCGCATCCTTCCGCCACCGCGGCCCCACCCACGCGAGGAACTCGCTCGGCACGTCGCGCAGATGCGGCGTGCGCGGGCCGTGTGCCGCGAGGAATCCGTCGACGGAGCGATCGAGCTCGCCCGGCACGTGCGCGTCGAGTCGCGCGCGCGTGCGCTCGAGCATCATGCCGATCACGTTCACCACGTTGTGCCTCACGAGCTGCCGGTACAGCCCGAGCCGCCGCGGCGACGCGAGGATCGCCTCGGCATCCTCCTTCGCGACGCCATGACGCGCGAGATATGCCTCGAGATCGCCGCCGAGCGCATCGGCCGAATCGCCGAAGCACGCGTCCGCGAACAACGCGTGTAGGCCGTTCACGTCCGCGCCGCTCATGCCGGCTTCGCGGTCGCCCGCGTCCAGATCGCCTTGACCTTCGCGATCTCCGCCAGCAGCTCGGACAGCGGCGGGATCGCCTGATCGCGCTCGAGCAGCACCGGCACCGGCCCCGTCTTCGCCAGCGTGCGCTCGAGCAGCGCGAGCACGTCGTCGCAGCAGTCCGCCCCGTGCGTGTCGACGATCAGCTTGCCGTCCGTCTCGCGCGCGTCGCGCGGGACGTCGGTCGCCTTCCACTCGCCTTCGGTGAACCAGTCGTGTCCCGCGACGTGCATCTGCACGACGCGATCGAGCGGCACCGTCGCCATCCACGCGTCGACGTCGAAGCCGAAGTTCGTCGCGTTCACGTACGCGTTGTTCACGTCGAGCATCAGCCCGCAGTCCGCCGCATCACACACGCGCGCGATGAACTCCGCCTCGCTCATCTCGCGCTTGCCGGGATGCAGATAGAAGCTCACGTTCTCGATCGCCATCGGCCGCCCGATCGCGTCCTGCGCGCGCTTGATCCGATCGGCGACGCGACCGACCTCGGCCTCCTTGAACGGGATCGGCAACAGGTCGTGCAGCACGACGCCCCCGAACGTGCTGAAGCAGAGATGGTCCGAATGCCATGGGCTCTTCACGCGATCGAGGAACGCGGCGAGGCCCTTCAAGTAGTCCTCGCGCAGCGGATCCACGCCGCCGATGCTCATCGTGAGACCGTGCGTGACGATCGGCCAGAGCTCGCGCGCGCGGTCGAGCGCCTCGTCGTAGTACCCGCCGCGACCCATGTAGTTCTCGGGCGAGATCTCGACGAAGTCGAGCGCGGGCTTCTTTTCGAGGAGCTCGTCGACGAAGTCCCAGCGCAGGCCGAGCCCGACGCCGTTCACGCCTCTCGCTCCCGTCTTCTCTGCTCCGGCGGTACTCACGGAACACTCGTTTCGAAACGAAGGTGAGCCCACGAAAGCCCACGAAATAGAGGGGCGAAGGGATGTCCCTCCGCCCCTCCGAGCGTCACGTCACTTCTTCGCGCTGCACGTACCCGCGCCGCAGCTACCCGAGCCGCCCTTCTTGGCGGGCGCGGGCGGAGCCGCCGGCTTCTTGCCGGTGGTCGAAGCGGGCGCCGGCGTCGAACCGGTGACACCCTTCGCGTCTGCGGGCTTCGCATCCGCGGGCTTCGCGTCCGCCGGCGTCGCCGCGGCGGGCGTCGTCGCGGGCGTCGAGGCCGCCGCGCCGGTCGCGTCGGCCGGCTTCGCGTCCGTCTTGTGGTCGGCGGAGCACGTGGCCTCGCCGGCCTTGTGGTCCTTGCCCGCGCCGCAATGATTGGCGCCGTCGGCTGCCTTCTCGGTTGCGCCGCTGACCTCGTTCGCGTTCACGGGGGTCTTCGGTTCCTCACCGCCGCACGCGGCCATGATCACGCCCGTGCCCAGGACGGCGAGCGCCGCCGTAATGCTCTCAAGACTCAGATTCGGTCGCATCCCTCTCACTCCTTTGATGATTCGGCGCGCAGATTCAATCGCGCCTCTTTGCCAATCGAGCGCCTCTACCCGGTTTGGCAGAGGAACCGTATCACGCCTCCGTCAAGACTGCGGCGTAGCGCGAAGATCGAGTGTGATATCGGCCACCTCGGCCACCTTCGTACCCAGCAGATTGAACGCGCCCTTGGCGATTTTTCCGAAGCCGTCACGCGGTTTGACGTCGTGCTCGGACAGCGTCGCACGCAGCGGCTTCTTCGATTTGATCGTGAGCGAAGTCGGCTTGTCGGCCGCGGCGCCCGGCGGGTAATGGAACGCGACTTCGACGTCCGCATCGCGATCGACCTTGTGACCGTGAATCAAGAATTCGCCGTGCGTCGTCGCGGTGACGGTGCGGACCTCGTCGGCGCCGTCCTTCGTCGCGGCGAGCTTCGTGAGATCCGTCGCGCTCAGGTTGTCGATCGAACGGATCGCGTAGACCGCGTACTTGTTCGCGGCCTTGACGTCGTCCGGCAGCTTGCCTTCTTCGCCGTCGGCGACCTCGAGCCACGTGCGCGCGTGTCCGGTCTGCGTCTTGTCCTTGTCGGCCTCGCCGAACGTCTTCGTCGAGAGCGTCGTGAGATCGGCCTTCACCTCACCGCGCGTCTGCGCGAGGTTCATGAAGTCGACGTCGAGCGTGCCTGCCGCGCCGTCGGTGCCCGCCTTGATGTGCTCCTTCGGGGCCGGCATGTCGATCGAGGTGCCGCTCTTCGGATCGATGACGAACTTCATCGACTTCGCGGACGGCGCGACCGTCGACGGAGCGAGCGAGCTTGCCGCAGGCGCGAGGTTCTGCGGTTTCTTGTCCTCGCACCCTCCCGCGCCTAGCCCGATGGCGAGTGCGATGGTCGGTACGACGATGACGGCGATCGCGCGCTTCATTCCCGAGCCTCCTTGCCGCGGCTGCGGCACGCGTACTCTACGCGGACTCGTTCGGCGCGGTTTCGGTTTTGTCGTGCGTTTCGGCGACAGCCGCATGGGGGCTGCGACGGCGCGCCCGGAGCCGCGCGGACAGCGCAGGAGGTGCGATGAGCGTGGTCGCGAACACGGCGGCCACCAGCGCCGCGTAGATCCCCGGGGAGAGGAGCGGCGTCCCGCCCGGCGCGATACGTGCGCCGGCGTCGGCGAAGATGAGGCCGACCTCTCCGCGCGGCATCATCCCGAGCCCGATCGTCAAGCGATCGACCTTGGAGCCGTCGCGATTCGTGCCGCCCCGCACGCCGAGGCCCGAGGCGAGCTTGCCGACGACGGCGGTCACGACGAGCACCAGAGCGAGGATGATCGCGCTCCCGTCGAGGCCGCCGAGCTTCACGTTCATGCCCGTCCTCACGAAGAACACGGGCGAGAACACCGCGACGATCGGGCCGACGAACGTCTCGACCTTGCGGACGCCGCTCGTCTTCTCGTCCGTGAACGGCGCGACCGTCACGTCGTCGAGCAACAGACCGGCCGCATAGGCGCCGACGATCGCCGCGAGCCCGGCCGCGGCGCTCGAGCCCGCGAAGAACAGGCAGGCGGCGACCGACACCGCGCCGAGGACGTGCGGCGCGCGCAGCACCGCCGCGACGCGCAGCACCCGCCGGAAGGCCCAGAGTCCGAGGACGAGAGCGCCGACGACGAAGGCGAACGCGGTGGCCGTGATGCGCGCGAGCGTTCCGACCTCCGGCATGCCGCCGCCGGTCATCGCGACCGCGGAGACGATCGCGAGGACGATCAGGCCGAGAACGTCGTCGATCACGGCCGCACCGAGGATGATGCGCGCCTCGTCCGTATCGAGGGCTCCCGCGTTGAGGAGGACGCTCGCCGTCACGCCGACGCTCGTCGCGCACATCGTCGCGCCGATGAAGAGGTGCACCGGCATCGGCGCGGCCGGAAGGCAGAGGATGCTCGCGCCGATACCGAGCACGCTCGGAAAGATCACGCCCAGCACGGCGACCGCTCCCGCGCGGCTCGCGACCTTCGCCATCTCGCGGATGCTCGACTCGAGCCCGACCTGGAACAGGAGGAGCATGACCCCGAGCTCTGCGGCGAAGCTGATCGCGGGGCCCTGCGCGAGCTCGGACAGGCCGGCAAACGGCAGATTTCCGAGCACGACGCCGCACGCGAGCTCGCCGAGGACCGCCGGTTGGCGGAGGCGCAGCGCGGCCTCGCCGCCGAGCTTCGCGGTCAGGATCATGGCCGCGAGCGCGAGCCATGTTTGCGCGGTTACGCCATGATCCATCGCGGCCATGCTAAGCGAATCATCGTGGCGCAGCCGCCTTCCGTACAGACCGTCGCAAAAGGCGACGAGGACATGCTCGTCATCCCGGTGACCGGCATGACGTGCACGGCCTGCGCCAATCGCGTGCAACGTGCGATCGCCAAAGCGCCCGGCGTCGTCCGCGCCGAGGTGAGCTTCGCGACGCGCGCCGCGAAGATCACGCTCGACGATCCCACGCGCGATCTACCGAGCGCGCTCGATGCGATCCTCGGAGCGGGCTACGAGCCGGCCGCGAACGCCGAGCAGATCCTCTCGCGTCGCGGCGCGGCCGCCGCGGCCAAGATCGAGCGCGAACAGCAGCGTCGTGACGCGGGACGTGCGATCGCGGCGCTCGCGATCGCCGCACTCCAGATGCTCTTCAGCATGCCGATGATGGCCCACGGCGGGCGCATGATGCCCGGCCTCGCGGGTCCGGCGATGCACCCGATGCTGCGCTGGGCGCTCCTCGTATCGACGCTCGTCGTCATCGTCATCGCGCGCTCGTTCTTCGTGCGCGCGTGGTCCGCGCTGAAGCAGCGGACGGCGGACATGAACACGCTCGTCGCCCTCGGGAGCGGCACCGCGTTCCTCTACTCCGCCGCCGCGACGGCATGGCCTTCGTGGTTCGCGACCGAAGCGCAGCTCCCCGACGTCCACTTCGAGGCCGCGAGCTTCATCCTCGCCTTCGTGCTGCTCGGGCGCACGATCGAGGCGCGCGCGCGCTCCCGGACGACCTCCGCGCAGAGCGGGCTGCTCGCGCTCGTCCCTGCGTTCGCGAACGTGGTGCGCGACGGCCACGAGGTGCGCGTCGCCGCGAACGAGGTGCGCGCCGGCGACGTCTTCGTCCTCCGTCCTGGCGGTCGCGCGCCGGCGGACGGCGTCGTCACCGAGGGCTCGTCGCAGCTCGACGAAGCGCTGATTACGGGCGAGAGCCGCCGCGTCGCGAAGCACGTGGGCGACGCGATCGATGCCGGCACCAAGGCCGTCGACGGGCTCGTGCACGTCCGCGCGGTCCGCACCGGAACGGACACGCGCATCGCTCGGATCGCCGCGCTCGTGGAGGACGCGCAGGCGACGCGCGCGCCGGTACAGCGCCTCGCCGATCGCATCGCCGCCTATTTCGCCCCGGGAATCGTCGCTCTGGCGACGGCATCTGCGCTCGCGTGGTGGCTCTTCGGACCGGAGCCGAAGCTCGTGCACGCGCTCACCACGTTCGTCACCGTCGTCGTCGTGTCGTGCCCGTGTGCGCTCGGTCTCGCCACGCCCACCGCGATCGCGACGGCGATCGGCCGCGCCGCGCAGCTCGGGATCCTCGTTCGATCCGGAGACGCGCTCGAGAGAGCGGCGCGGATCGACACGGTCGCGATCGACAAGACGGGCACGCTCACCGAAGGCGAGCCGGCCGTGGTCGAGTTCGTCGCGCTCGGTGGCGCAGACGAGGACGAGGTCCTCCGCCTCGCGGCCGCGGTCGAGAAGGGCAGCGAGCATCCGGTCGGCGAAGCGATCGTCGCCGAGGCCGAGGCACGTGGCCTCGAGGTGCCGCCGATCGCGAAGTTCGTGGCGACGGCCGGGAGCGGCGCGCGTGCGGACGTGCGGGGCTTGGACGTGCGCGTCGGCGCGATGGCGTGGCTCGCGAGCGAAGGCATCACGATGCCCGAGGGCGGAGCGCCCGACGCGGCCTTCGGCGTCGCGATCGACGGCGTGCTGCGCGGGCACGGCATGGTCGCCGACAGCCTGCGCGAGGACGCTCCGCTCGCCGTCGCGAAGCTGCATGCGATGAGCATCCGCGTCGTCGTCCTCACCGGCGACCGCGAGGAGATCGCGCGCGCGGTCGGGAAGGCGCTGCACGTCGACGACGTCCGCGCCGAGCTCGGTCCCGAGGGCAAGCTCGCGGCTCTCGACGAGCTCGCGAAGGAAGGACGCCGCGTCGCGATGTGCGGCGACGGCGTGAACGACGCGCCCGCGCTCGCACGCGCGCACGTCGGCATCGCGATCGGCTCCGGCACGGACGTCGCCATCGACGCGAGCGACGTGACGCTCCTCGAGGGCGGCATCGCTCGCCTCCCCGACGCGATCGCGCTCGCCCGCCGGAGCATGCGCGTCATCCGCCAGAACCTCGCCTGGGCGTTCGCCTACAACGTCGCGCTCATCCCGATCGCTGCAGGCGCGCTCGTACCGTGGCTCGGCTACCGCATGCCCCCTGCCCTCGCGTCCGCCGCGATGGCCCTCTCGAGCATCAGCGTGGTGCTGAGCTCGCTCCGGCTCCGTCGCTTCTCGCCGAAGGCCTGAGCTAAGATCCGCGCACGATGCTGAACGTCGTCGACGCCGTCACGACTCACCGCGTGTGTCCGTGCGATTGCTTCGCGAGCCTGCCGCTCGCCGATCGGGTCGCCGGAATACGTGCAGTGTACAAGCTCGACGACGCGCTGCGTGGTTGGGGCTTCACCCCGATGTACGACGTGCACGGCGATCGTTTGTGGCGCGAGGCGCAGGCCCGCAACGACGGTACGTATCGCGGCGTCGCCGTCCGCTTCGGCGAGTGCATCTATCGGCGGCTCGTGGGCTCGCTCCTCCACGAGTGCATCCACGCGTTCTGCGGAGACGTCACGAAGGCGAACTACGGCGTGCTCTTCGGGTTGCCATATGCGGTCCCGGTCGACGTCGCCGAGAAGGACGAAGAGGCCTTCCTCGACGCGTTCAACTTCGGCGAGGCGCGCGCGTGGGTCGGCGTGTGGATCGTCGGGCGCCGGATGTTCGGCCTCGACTGGGACCTGCGCACGGCGCGCGACATCGGCACGTACTGCTTCACGGGCGGCAACGCGCTCGTGCCGGCGATCGCCGGGTACAGGCCGGTCGCGCACATCGATCGGCAGCATCATCCCGAGCGCTATTACGCGCGCGGCCGCAAGATCGAGGAGCGCGCGCGCGCCTGGTTCGAGGCGGACGGGAACCTCGACGAAGTGATCCGCAGCATCGAGGAGGCCGCGGCGATCGGCGAGAAGAAGCGCCCGCGCAAGTACCCCGACCCGCAGGTCGTCGCCGCGGCGGCACCGAAGAAGATCGGCCGCAACGAGCCGTGCGTGTGCGGCAGCGCGCAGAAGTTCAAGGACTGCTGCGCAGAGCGCGAGACACTCGGGCACTTCCTGCCTTCGATCGCACGGTAGTCGACGCGACCAGCGCGGCCTCCATGCGGCGGATCGCTTCGCGCACCTCGCGCTCGTCGTGTTGCGCGAAGCCGATGCGCAGGAACGGCCGGCTCTTGCCGTCGTAGGCGAACTGTCGCGCGGGCTGCAGCACGAGCCCGAGCTCCTCGGCTCGGGCGACCCATGCGTCGATCGCGACGTCGTTCGCGACGCGCGTCCAGATCGCGGTGCCGCCGCTCGGGAGCTTGAACGAGAGCACCGATGCGAAGCGACTCTCGAGGAGGCCGGCGAGGCGCTCGCGGCGCTCGGCGTAGATGCGTTTCGCCCGCCGGATGTGTCGCTGGATCTCCCCTTCTTCGAGGAGGTCGGCGACGGCGTTCTCGAGGAGGTGATCGCCCTGGCGGTCGACGACGCGACGGATGGCGGCGAGACGCATCGCGAGCGGCTCGGGCGCGACGACGAAGCCGATGCGCATGCCGGGCGCGAGCACCTTCGACATCGTGCCGAGGTACACGACGACGCCGTGTACGTCCGCGCTGGCGAGCGGAAGCACGGGACGGCCCTCGTAGTGGAACTCGTGGTCGTAGTCGTCCTCGAGCACGAACAGACGTCGCTCGTGCGCGACCTCGAGCAAGCGCAGGCGGCGCGCCGGCGCGAGCGTCACGGTCGTCGGGAACTGGTGATGCGGCGTGACGTACACACCGCGGACCTTCTGCTCGATGCAGAGCTGCTCGAGCGCATCGACGTCGATGCCGTGCGCATCGACGGGAAGCGGTACGAGGCGAGCGCCGCTCGCCCGCAGCGCCTCCCATGCGGGGCGGTAGCCGAGGGCCTCGACGGCGATCACGTCACCGGGCGAGACGAGCGCACGCGCCGCGAGATCGATGCCCATCTGGCTGCCGCGCGTGACGAGGACGTTCTCGGCACGAGCTGCGACGCCGCGCGTCGCCGAGACCATGCTCGCGAGCGCGGCGCGGAGCGACGGCGGGCCGGCGGGATCGCCGTAGGACAGCACCTCGACGGCCCGTCGCTTGAGCACGCGTCGCATGGCGCGCGCGAGCTCGGCGGCGGGGACGAGACGGACGTCGGGGATGCCGCCGCCGAGTGACATCGGACCGTCGAGCGACTTCGATGCGGGGACGGGCAGCGGCGCAGGCGGAGGCAGAGGAGAGATGCGCGAAGGCCCGAGATCGAAGCCGACGCGGGGCGCGATCTCGCGTGCGACGGCGGCTTGCGTCGAGAAGCGTCGCGGCGAGACGTCGGGGATCTGCGGAGAGACGAACGTTCCGTGCGCCTCCTCGCTGGCTATCCATCCCTCGGCCACGAGCTCGCGATACGCAGCGAGGACCGTGTTGCGATGAACGCCGAGCGACGTCGCGAGCGTGCGCGATCCGGGCAGCGCATCCCCGGCGCGAAGCCGCCCGCGCCGAATGTCCTCGGAGATCGATCGTGCGATGCGGAGGAAGGTCGGTCCGGCGTCGGCGGCGAGATCGATCGCGACGGTCCATGCTGTCATGGATGGTGGTCTAGCAGAAATCAGCGAATCGGCGCAGTTGGGGGTACCAGGCCTAGAGCCGAGAAGGAGAGAACAGGTGATGGAAATGGAAACGGAAATGGAAATGCGGAGAAGGCTCAGGCTCTCGACGTTTCCATTTTCATTTCCATTTCCATCACCTGTTCTCTCGTCTCTCTCCCACTCATCTCTTTCCCACGACCCAGCACGACCCTCGGAAGCCGCGTCGAGCCCGCTACAGGTCGCATACGAGCGACGCGCCGTCGGCCGCCGGGCCCGTGCACTTCGTCGCGCCGGCCTGGCATTCGAGCGCCGTCACGACCTTGCCGCTCCGGCAGATGTATCCGTAGAGCGGGAACTGGTCACTGCAGTAGGTGCCGTCGGCCTTGTCACCGCAGAGGCTCGCCGCCGGCGCGGGGAGCGGAGCCGCCGCGATCGATCCCTGCTTGATCGCCGCGAGCGCGATCCACCCGAAGCGCCCGTTCACCGAACCGTACGCGAAGACCATTCCCTTCTTCTTCACGCCGTCGACGGGGATGCGCACGAGCGTCGGGCGACGCTCCGTCGACTTCACGCGCCGGAACGCGAGGCCGTGGTCGGCGACGAGGAACGTGTCCGTCGCTGCGCCGCCGACGCCCGGCGTCGCGTACGCGAGGTTGATCACGTTGCCGTCGCGGAGGAGGTAGTCGCGGACCTTCTTGCTGCCCGAGCCGGGCGCGACCTTGTCCTGCGCCCACGACGGGAGCTTGTCGGAGACGAACGTCGCCGGGTCCTGTCCCCAGTCGCGCGCCGACTTCACGACGTACTTCGTCGCGACGAACGAGCGGATGCGACGCGGCGCGTGCGAGCCCATCTTCGCGAGGTCGGCCTTCTGCACGACGGAGTCGAGGCGAATCCAGCCGCTCGAGTCGACGACGCCGTTGACGTAGACGTTGAACGCATAGACGAACGTGTGCGGGGCCGTGTCGCCGTCCGCCTTGATGTTCTTGATCTGCCCGAAGTTGATCTTCGCGCACACCTTCGAGTCGTCCTTCACGAGCGCGGTGCCGGTCGGGCCCGCGAACGACAGGCACGTGCTCTTGAACGTGCCGCGCACCTTGCCCTCGCCGTCGTGGAGCGCGGTGCCGGGCGCGAGCTCCCAGCGACCTGCGTCGACGAGCTCGGAGAAGCTCCCGCCGCGACGCTGCACCTCGGCGACGAAGCTCGCCGGCAGGTAACGATTGCGGCCGGGTTGATCGTTCGGCAGCTCGCAGTTGAGCGGCGAGCCCTCGCACACGCACGACCCGGCGTAGTGGCCGGGGCACTTGTACTTGTGCGCGGTGATCAACACACGCGGCTCGGTGCGCGGCGCCACCGTCAGGAGCTGCACGTCGCCCACCTCTTCTTCGTCGTCGGCGATCGGGTTCTCTTCGAGGACGCCGTCGCGACCTTCGTCGACGTTGCCCTCGTCGACGATCGGCTCGTCGTTGCCGATCTCGAGCGCGCGGAGCTCCGTCGCCTCGTCGACGTCCCCGTCCTCGCCCATGGGGTACGCCGGCGGCGTCTCGTCGTCGGCCGAGGAGCATCCGAGCGCGGAGGACGACGCGGCGAGCACGGTCAGCGCGGCGAAGGCGAAGGCGAAGCGACGTTCCATGGGGAACCGTCCAGCAACCCCGGTGCCATCGCGAAATGCCGAAAAATCCCGCCAGAACGGCACTGCACGATCGCCGGCGGCGCCCGCCGGCACTCCCGGGAAGGATCGCGGATCCATCGATGCATCCGCACGGGTCGCGCAAGGCCCTGCGCAACGCACGGAACGGTGCTTCAGATTTTCGGAGCCGCGAGTCGGGCTTGAACCGACGACCTGTGCTTTACGAAAGCACTGCTCTACCGCTGAGCTATCGCGGCCGGTAAAGAGGACCTCGTCAATTAGGCGGCGGTGGCCGCTTCGTCAAGAGGCTTCGCGTCGTGTGCGGCGGATCGCGCGCGTGCTCATGCACGTACGCGCGAGGCGCATGGCGGCAAGACGGCTCATCGCCATGATCGAATGCTGCGGGTTGACCCCGAGGTTCGTCGGAAAGACGCTCGAGTCGACGACGTAGAGCCCGTCGACGCCATGGACCTGGAAGTCGAGGTCGACGACGGACGAGCGCGGGTCCGGGCCCATGCGTGCGGCGCCGAAGAGGTGCGTCGCGATGAAGTTGTAGCTGCGCGGCTCGAGCGGCGCGTTCTCGACGAGGCGGACTTCGTCGATCGAGCGCAGCACGCTCGGGACTCCGTAGATCCCCGGCCACACCTCGCGCGCTCCGGCTTCGAAGAACATGCGACCGATCAGCGCGCACGCCTTCCGCGCCGCTTCGAGGTCGCGCTTGCCCATCGTGAAGTCGACGCGATCGGCGCCGCCCCATCCGGTCTTGACCACGCCCTCCGCCTCCGCGCGGATCTGCGCCGCCCACACGCCCACGTGCGCGAGCTGCGCGAGCCGCTCCGACAGCTCGCGACCCACGCCGGGGATGCGCGCGCCGGCGAGATCGGGCGGGAGCGAGATCGTCTCGAGCTTGAAGCGCTCCGTCCTGCGGAAATGCGTGCTCTCCGCGCCCTGCGTCGCGCCGAAGGCCATCTCGATCGGGCGGCTCGTGGTCGGGAAGAGCGCGCCCATCGCGAGGCCGGGATGGGCCTGGAAGTGACGGCCGAGCGCGCGCGCGCGCACCCCGCTGCGGCGGAGCAGGTTCGGCGACTGGATCGTGCTCGCTGCGACCACGACCGCGTGGCGAGCGTGGATGGTGACGAGGTGACCGCTCGCGGAACGAGCGCGTACGCCGACGGCGCGTGAGCCGGAGAGCTCGACGTGCAGGGCCGTGCACGACGTGAAGATGCGCGCTCCGTGCGCGAGCGCCCACGGCACGTAGGTCACGCTCATGCCTTGTTTCGCGCCATTCGGACAGCCCGTGAGACAGAGCCCCGAGCCCTTGCAGCCGCGATCGTAGCGGCGCATCGGCGCGGCCTCGAAGCCGTGCTTGCTCGCCTGCTCGACGAAGAGGCGGTTGTTCTCGCCGAGCACGGCGGCGTCGACCTCGCGCACCGACAGGTCGCGCTCGAGCGCGTCGAAGTGCGGTTCGAGCTCCTTCATCGACACGCTCGGTCCGAGGCCGAAGCGCGCCGTCCAGTCGTCGACGACGTCCTCGGGGATGCGCCACGCGATCGCCGAGTTGACGAGCGTGCTGCCGCCGACGCATCGGCCCTGGAGCATCGGCATGTACGCGCGGCCGCCGAGGACCTGCATGCCCGACTGCCGCATGATGCGGCCGAACGCGGTGTGGACGTCGGACGCGACGTCCTTCGTCTTCATCCACGGGCCTTCCTCGACGATCGCGACGGACAGCCCCGCTTCGGTCAGCGCGTGCGCGGCGGTCGCGCCGGCAGCGCCGGAGCCGATGACGACGACGTCGAAGGCGTCGTCGATCGAGCGCATGAGGAGCTCGCCGTCGACGACGGCGCCCTCGGGGAGGTGCTCGTCGGCGTGCTCACTCGGCGGCGTGATCATGCGCGCCTCCGGCCAGGGGGTTGCTTCGCGGCGATCGCGATCCGGCTGGCGCTCCGAAACGCGATCCGGCCGCGAGGCTCGTCGCGGAAACGAGCACGAGCGGTCGCAGGAGCGGCTTCGACATCGCTGCGCGCACCGCGTCCGACTTCGCATAGAGGAGCGTGGCCATCGCCTTGAACGACATGGCGAGCTGCCGGACGAAGTAGTTCGAGCTCGTGAGCAGGCGCTCGAGCACGCGGGCCCGCTCGTCCGGACCGATCGACGCGATCGTGCCGAGCCTGCGAATCGTGAAGAGAGGCGCGAGCGCGATCATCCACAGCGTGACGCGCAGCCCGAGCGCTTGCTCGAACGGGATGCTCGCGAGCACGCCGTCGAAGAAACGTGCAGGATGCATGGAGAGCACGCCGTGCGGCAGCGCGCTCCCCGGGGGTTCGGGGTAGATCGCGTCGAAGGCCGCATCGGTCCAGGCGAGCTCGAACGGAGCGAGACGAGGGGGGAAAAGACGCGGCCTGTTCACGATCACCTCTTGGGCTTGGGGGGCTTCTTCTTGAGCGCGTTCGCGCTGGGGCTCGAGTCGGCGCCGCGGCTGCGACGTTCGGCGATCTCGCGTGTCTCGCGGGTCTCGCGCTTGCGCGCAGAGTCGCCCGCGGCGGGACGATGGCCGTGGCGTCCGAGCCACTCCTCGTCCATCGCCGTGAACGCCGCACGGAGCGCGCTGCGTGCGCCCTCCGGGTCGCCGGCCTGCACGAGGCCGATGAGCGCGCCGTAGAAGCCGACGGAGTCCTCGCGCTTGTCGTAGAGCCTCGCGACGAGCGCGGGCTGCTCTTCCGGATAGCGCGCGAACGAGTTCAGGATCAGCTCGAAGCCGACGTTGCGTGCGGCGCGCACGACGGCGCGCTGGAAATCGAGATCCCCGCGCGCGTAGGCCTGCGCGTCGTGGAGGCGCGTGCCTTGCGCCTCTGCGATCTCGCGCATGGCCGCGATGTCCTCGTCCGTGTGGCGCTCGGCGGCGAGCGCGACCGCCTCGGTCGCGAGGACCCGGCGGACCTCGAGCATGGACGTGAGCAGCTCGAGCCAGGCAGGCTCGTCCGGATCGAGCGAGCCCATGACCATCGGGAGCGCTTCGAGACCCGCCCGCTCACGCCACGCCGCGACCTCGGTGCCCGAGCCGTGACGCGTCATCACGAGCCCCATGGCCTCGAGGCGTGCGAGCGCCGCGCGGAGCGTCAGACGATTCACACCGAGCGCGAGAGAGAGCTCACGCTCCGACGGCAGTCGCGAGCCCGCGGCGAGACGGCCCGCGAGGATCTCGTTCCGCAGCCGATCGGCGACCGCATCCACGACGCTCGAGCGTGCGACGGGACCGAGAACGGCGAGCGTCTCGGTCGGGTCGGGGCTCGGTGTCGGCGGAGGTAGTTTTTTCATTGAGTCGTCCAGTGGTTCAACCAGTTAACACGATCGGCATAGGTGCGCAAGAGAGTTCGCACCGGCCGGGCGAAACGAGCGAAGGCTAGAGGGATGGGAAGACGAAGAGAACAGGTGATGGAAACGGAAATGGAAATGGAAATTCCGAGAAAGCTCCAGGGCGAACGGGGCGCGTTTCCATTTCCGTTTCCATTTCCATCACCTGTTCTCTCGCTCTCGTTTGTTAGCCTCTCCGCCTCATGATCGATCTCCGCTCCGACACCGTCACACGGCCCACGCCTGCAATGCGCGAGATCATGGCTGGCGCCGAGGTCGGCGACGACGTCTTCGGCGAGGATCCCAGCGTCCGCGCGCTCGAAGAAGAGGTCGCCGCGCTCGTCGGCAAGGAAGCCGCGCTGTTCGTCACCTCGGGCACCATGGGCAACCAGCTCGCGATCGCCGTGCACACGCGCCCCGGCGACGAGGTCATCGTCGGCGAGGGCGCGCACGTCGTGTTCTACGAGAGCGGCGCCGGCGCAGCGCTCTCCGGCGTGCAGTTCGCGATCGCAGGCGCCGGCGGCCTCTTCGATGCCGACGCGATGGAAGAGCGCATCCAGGCCGCCGCGTACTGGTCGCCGCGCACGAGCCTCGTCTGCGTCGAGAACACGCACAACCGCGCGGGCGGCCGCATTTTTCCGCAGCGCGACGCGATCGCGATCGCCGAGCGCGCACGCGCCAAGGGCCTCGCCGTCCACCTCGACGGCGCCCGCATCTGGAACGCGGCGGCAGCGACGGGCCTCTCTCCGAAGGAGCTGGCCGCGCCGTTCGACACCGTGAGCGTGTGCTTCTCGAAGGGCCTCGGCGCCCCCGTCGGCAGCGCGCTGTGCGCGCCGCGCGAGGCCGTCGAGCGCGCGCGCCGCCTCCGCAAGATGTGGGGAGGCGGCATGCGTCAGGCCGGCATTCTCGCGTCGGCCGCATTGCATGCACTGCGCAACCATCGCGATCGCCTCGACGAGGACCACGCGTCCGCCAGGGCATTCGCCGAGCGCGCGGCACGCATCGACGGCGCCCGCGTCGATCTCGCACGCGTCGAGACCAACATCGTGAACGTGGATCTCGACGCCCCGCTCGGCGCCGAAGCGGTCGCGCTCGCTGCCCGCGGCCTCGGCCTGTTCGTGAACGCGTCCGGACCGCGGCGGATCCGCGTCGTCACGCACCTCGACGCGCCTCGCGCCGACGTCGAGCGCGGCGCGGAGCTGCTCGCGCAGGCCGTCGCGAAGGTGAAGAGCGGATGATCAAGGCGCGGCTCGCGTCGTTCGCGCTGCTCGCGTCGCTTGCGTCCCTCGCGTGCGGGTGCGGCGGGCCGAACCGCGGCGACGCGTACATGAGCTCGCTCGCCGAGGCGCGCCGCGATCACCACAACGGCCGCTTCGACCTCGCCGCGACGAAGTTCGACGAGGCGGCGAAGACCGCGAAGCTCCCGCGCGACGCCGTCTATGCGCGCTACGAGGCCGCGCTCGCACGCGCGCGCACCGGCGACGTCGCGCGCGCCGCCGCGGAGCTCCGCGCGATCGCCACGGCCAAGCCCGCAAGCGCGTACTCGGCGCAGGCGGCCTTCAAGGCGGCAGAGCTCGCGCGCGACAACGACGAGGCTGCAGGCATCCGCGAGCTCGAGCCCGTGGTCGTCGACTTCCCCGAGAGCGGCGTCGCCCAGGTCGCGCTCGGCCTCGTGCTCCGCCACGACGACGAGCAAGGTCCCGAGGTCGCGCTCGCGCATCTCGAGCGCCTCGCCCCCCGCGTGAAGGGCACGAAGGTCGAGGAGAAGGTCCTGTACGAGCGTGCGAAGCGCCTCGACGCGCTCGGCCGCACGCAGGCCGCGCGCGACGCGTTCGTCGACGTCGCGAACAAGTGGCCCTACCCCTTCGGCGGCCTGAACGACGACGCGCTCTACCGCGCGGCAGAGATGGAAGAGAAGCTCGGTCGACCGAAGGAGGCGATCGCTCTCCTCGAGCGACTGCTCTCGCAGCGCGAGGTCTCGTCGTTCATGGGCAGCTACGAGCGCCCGCGTTACCTGCCGGCCATCCTGCGCATCGCGCAGATCTACGAGAACCAGCTCGACGACCGCGCGAAGGCGCGCGAGACGCTCCATCGCGTCTACACGGACTTCACCACCTCGACGATGCGCGACGATGCGCTCTGGCGCGAGGCGGAGCTGTGGCGCAAGGACGGCAACGCGAGCACGGCGTGCGACCGGCTCTCGACGCTGGCGGGCGACTTCCCCGACTCACGCTACGTCCCGTGCGCGTCGCTTCGCTGTCCGTCGATCAAGCGCGCCGCGAAGAGCAAGGCGCCCGCGACCTGCCACGAGTACCTGCTGCGCGAGACCGGAGCGCCGAAGCCCGAAGGCGATCCGGGCGCGGCCACGTCGCGCCCGGACTGAGGCCCCGTTCAGGGCTCTTCTTCGGCTTCTTCTTCTTCCTCGTCGAGATCTTCGTCGTCCTCGTCGAGGTCCTCGTCTTCGTCGTCGATCTCGTCGACCTCGTCCTCGGCCTCTTCTTCGGCGTCGTCCGCCGCGGCCACGGGCTTGCGCTCGAACTTCACGTCGACGCCGATGTCGCCGAGCTGCGCATCGAGGAGCTCGAAGAGCTCGTCCACGTCGTCGCCCGACCACTCGTCGAGCATCTCCGTGAGGAACTCGTAGAAGTCGCCGTTGTCGAGGCGCCGCTCGATCTCTTCGACCTGCTCCTCGGTGAACGCCTCGAGGATGTCCTCGCGCAGCGTCTCGGTATCACCCTCCTCGATCGCATCCTGCGCCGAGAGACGAATCTGCCGAACCGCACTTTTTCCGAGAACGATCTCCATCGGTCCTTCTCCGCAAGTCACCGAGACGCGAGCAGGCCCACGAATACGCAAAGCCATCGTGCCGTGTCAACGATGGCACTACGGATTTTGGCGAGGTGGGTCGGCGCCCCTCGTCTCCGCGACTTCGTCGGCAGTCGGCGCGCAGCGTAGTTATGCTCTCCAGCGATGGGTCGCCCGCTCGCGCTTGCGTCCACAGTGATCGCCGTGCTGCTCGTCGGCCGCGCCGCGTGGTCTCAGCCCGCCCCGCAGGACGCGCCCGCTCCGGGTGCTCCCGCGCCCACCGCGACGACCATGCCCGCTCCGCCGGCCGGAACGGCCGCGCCCGACGCCGACGTTCCTTCCGGCGAAGGCGGCGACATCCCGGCGCGCCCGCTCGTCGATCTCCAGAACGCGCCGCCCCCTCCGACGAACGTCGTCTACCTCCAGTACGGCGTTGCGCTCACGGCGGAGGTCATCAGCGCCGCTGGTCCGATCTGCGACAACGTCGCCGTACCGTGCATCCTCGGACCGGGCGGCGGCGTCGCCGTGCGCGTCGGATGGCGAGGAACGGGCGCGCTGTACCTCGGCGGCGCGTACGAGCTCTCGAAGCAGGACCCGAACAAGCTCCTCCGCCTCGCGATCCTCCAGCAAGCGCGCGCCGAGGCGCGTTATTACTTCGTGTCGGGGCGCGATACCGAGCCGTACCTCGCGGGCGGGCTCGGCGTGGCGGGCTACGGCAACGAGTGGGCGGTCGACACGTGGGGCCCCGCCGGTTTCGCAGGGCTCGGCCTCGAGACGCAGATCACCCGCCGAACGCTGATCGGCGTCGCGCTCGCGTATCGATTGCTCTACTTCCAGCGCTTCACGGACACGACGGGCGCGCCTCGGGACGCGGGCGTGGCGCAGCTCATCGGGCTCGATTTCGTGCTGGAACAGCGCGAGCCGATCTACACCGAAGGGGGGGCGCCCCGCTGATGAGCCCTCGCGGTCGATTTCTGAAGCTTGACGGTCGCGCACGCGTGATGTCCCATCGTGAAGCGTCATGACCTGCGCGACGTGCGGACGCGAGAACCCACCGCACCTGACGTTCTGCCAGGAGTGCGGTCAAAGGCTCGGCCCTCGGATCGCTCCGCCCACGCCGCCGATCGGCTTGAGCGGAGAGTACGGGATGCCTGACGGGACACCCGCGCCCGCCCGCGCCGGAAGCGATCCGTACGGACCGCCGCCGTCTGCGCTCGCGACGTCGCTCGGCGCCGGTCCTTCGCCGCTCGCGCAAGGAGCACAGGCGCACCTGGCGCCCGGGCAAGCGGTCCACCCGCAGCAACCGAGCGGTCCACGCCCCTGCCGCGTGTGCGCGACGCCCAACGGTCCCGGCCTTCGCTACTGCACGTCGTGCGGCAGCACGCTCGAGGCACCCGCGGGCATCGCCGCGGGCGGCTCGAGCCCCGGCCCGGCACCTGTCGCC
>JAQBQJ010000117.1 GCA_028287065.1 Labilithrix sp.
GGGTCGCTCTGGATCGTCTCGGGGATCGGCGTCTGGTAGTGGACCTCGAAGAAGAGGCCCTTCTCCTTCGCACGGACGCGCATGAGCGACGCGACATCGACGATGATCATGCTCGGCGAGCAGCGCACCTGCTCGACCGTCATCTTGCCGGCCTCGATCTTCGAGAGGTCGAGGATGTCGTTGAGGATCGAGAGCAGGTGCTCGCCGTTGCGGCGGATGGTCTGGATGTGCGTGACGCGCTCGGTCGCGGTCGTCTCGGGATCGAGGAGGAGGTCGGCGTACCCGATGATCGACGTCATCGGCGTGCGGATCTCGTGGCTCATGTTGGCGAGGAACTCGCTCTTCGCGCGGCTCGCTTCGCGGGCCTCGGCCATGCCGCGCTCGAGCCCTGCCTGGGCCTCGAGGCGGGCATGGCGCTCGGCGGTGGCCGCGAGCTCCTTCTGTCCGCGCAGGCAGGCCGCGATCAGGAAGACGTCCTCGAAGATCACCCAGCCCGCGTGCTCGAACCAGCGGAGCGGCTGCATCGCGGCGACGCCGTAGATCGACTCCGGCCAGATCGCGCCTCGCGCGACGTGATCGAGCGTAGCGACCACGGTCGCGACGAGGAGCACGCGGAAATCGCGGTAGAAGGCGAGGAACGCGAGCGACCCGAACACGTGGAAGTGCGTCTCGATGCGCCCGCCCGTGAGGTGGATGAGCAGCGCGCCGAAGGCCATCTGCGCAACGGCGATCGCGTAACGAGTGATCGCCGCACCGGGGCGGGCCCATGCGAGGAGCGCAGGCGGAACCGCGAGGAGGCCGCCGGCAGCGAGCGCGATCCACACGTGCGGATGCGTCTGGCTCGTCATGCCTTCCCAGCTCCGCGGCGAGACCACGAGCGCGAGCACGACCGAGAACATCCACTGGCCGGCGAGGAGCGCGACGAACAGCCGATCGGTCCGGATCGCGATGTTCGCGTAGTGCTCGTCGCGGAGCGCATTGGCGCGCTTGGCGAGCTCGCTGTCGTGGATCTTCATGGTTCCTTCCCGACGCCGGACGTCTTGGCGCCGGCGTCGTCGTTGTTGGTGTCGAAGAGCGCGCAGCCGAAGACTTCGGATGCGGTCGTTTGGGGAGAGCCGGAGGAGCTCGCGGCTCCGTTCACGGCGAAGCGCCGGACGGTCTCGCCGCCGGCGCTGCTGCCTTCGTGTCCGCGCGACGGCGTTATCCCGCCGCGGAAGACGAGCGTGCCGCCCTGGTCGTAGAGGAGCACCTGGCCCGACGTCGCGGCACCGAAGAGACGCGCCTCGCTCGGATCCTCGACGACGCGAACGCCGGGGATGGCGCGCGCCTTCGTGCGGAGATCGAGGACGCCGCTCTCCTGAGGAGGGCCGACGAAGACGACGACCGCCTCGACGCGATCGCCGGCGCGGCTCATGAGCCGCTCGAGCTCCGCGAGGCTCGCGCGCGTGCACGCGCACCTGGTATGCGCGATCATGACGAGGGTGCCGCGACCGTGCGTGCGCGCGATGTGACTGCGGCTCGGCCACGATGTCGGTGCCTGGGCCGCGCTGCCGGGCCGGCTGGAATACTCGTTGATCGCGGCGAGCGTCACGCCGGTGACGGTCATCCACGCGGCGAACGCCGCGACCAGCACCGAATTGCGGACTGCCACGGGTCTCTGAACGGCGGGCGGACGGAGGACTTAAGTGCCTCGGCGTCATGATTCGAAGCATCCAACGCGCCGCGGAGTGAGCGCGAGGGTTGATCAGGCCCACGACTTGCTGCATCGTTTGTCCCCGCGTATCGCGCATGACCGAAACGCCCGAGCCGTCTGCCGTCGTCGTCCTCGTGGTCGAGGATTACGAGGACGCGCGTGCGCTCTACGCGGAGGCCCTCGCGAACGCCGGGTTCGTCGTCGACACGGCGGGCGACGGACGCGAGGCGATCGACAAAGCGAAGGTGCTCCGGCCCGACGTCATCGTCATGGACCTCGCGATGCCCGTGATGGACGGATGGCAGGCGACGCAGGTCATCAAGTCGACGGCGGAGACGAAGCACGCCGCGGTGATCGTCGTGTCGGGCCATGCGACGTCGCTCGGGATCGAGCGCGCGCGCGACGCCGGCGCCGATCACGTGCTGATGAAGCCGATCCTTCCCCAGCAGCTCGTCGGCGCCGTCCGGGCGGCTGCGCCTCGTCGCTGATTCACCCCTGCCACTTCTGCTGCCAGCGATAGAGCGTCGAGAGATCGACGCCGAGGATCTTGGCGGCCTTGCCCTTGTTGCCGCCGGTGTGCGCCATCACGGCCTCGACGTGCCGGCGAACGAGCTCGTCGATCCCGCAGAGCTCGGGCGCCTTCGCTCCGTTCCCGTTCGTGGTGCCGCTCGTGCCGCCGTTCGTGTGGCCGTTCACGTGCCCGTCCTCCGGCGACGGGACACCGCCGATCGTGTCGGCGGCGAGCTGGTCGTCCACGAGCGCGAGGTGCCTCGGCGCGAGCTCGTCGGCGAGCGCGAGCACCACCAGCCGCTCGATCGCGCTCTGGAGCTCACGCACATTCCCCGGCCAGCTCCCTTGCGCGAGCAGCGCGAGCAGCTCGGGGCTGATCGATTTGACCGGAGAGTGCGGCGCGCGCTCGCGCGCACGTTCGAGAAAGCTCTCGGCGAGCTGCGGGATGTCCTCGGCGCGCGCACGCAACGGCGGCACGGTGAGGCTGATCACGTTGAGACGGTAGTACAGGTCCTCGCG
This sequence comes from Labilithrix sp., assembly GCA_028287065.1. Taxonomy (GTDB): domain Bacteria; phylum Myxococcota_A; class Polyangia; order Polyangiales; family Polyangiaceae; genus Labilithrix. The sequence continues at coordinate 2,723 of JAQBQJ010000117.1, forward strand.
GAAGCGCCCTTCCTTCACGAGCTCGCCGAGCCTGCGATGCGTCGCCGCCACGATCCGTACGTCGACGCGCTGGATGCGATCGGCGCCGACCGCGCGGATCTCTCCGGCCTGGAGCACGCGCAGGAGCTTGGCCTGCAGGCCGAGCGGCATGTCGCCGATCTCGTCGAGCAGCAGCGTCCCGCCGTCCGCCTCGGTGAGCAGGCCTCGATGCGCCTGGGTCGCACCCGTGAAGGCACCGCGCACGTGGCCGAACATCTCGCTCTCGAGGAGCGTCTCGGGGATCGCGGCCGCGTTCACCGTCACGAACGGACGCGAGCGACGCTGGCTGCACGCGTGGATCGCACGCGCGACCAGCTCCTTGCCGGTGCCCGTCTCGCCGTTGACGAGCACGGGTGAGGTCGCCGCCGCGACGAGCTCGATGCGCGCGCGGAGCTCTCGCATGGCGGCGCTCGATCCGACGAGCTCCTCGGTGCCGGCCGGCAGCGAGCTCCGTGCGGGCGCGGCGCGCTGCGTGCTCGAGTGGCGCGCGGTGATCGCCTGCTCGACCATCCGCCGCAGCTCCGAGGACGCGAACGGCTTCGTGATGTAGTGGAACGCGCCGCGCTTCGTCGCCTCGACAGCCGCGGCGATCGACCCCTCCGCGGTCATCAGGATGACCGGGAGATCGGCCTGCACATGGCGCAGCCGCGCCATCAGCTCGACCCCGTCCATGCCGCTCATGCGGATGTCGCTCACGACGACGTCGAACTCGTGCTGCCGGCATGCGGCGAGCGCCGCCTCGCCGCTCCCCGCGATTTCGCAGCGGCAACGTTCGGCGGCAAGCGCGTCGGCGATGCAGCGCGCCATCTCCGGGTTGTCGTCGACGACGAGAACGAATCGATCGTGCATCCTTCTGCGATCCCCACCCGCGGACGCGCCTCGCCGTAGGGCCGACGTCGTTGGGATACGAGAGGTTTGCGAAGTGCGTACCGACCTCGCGTTGCGCGAAGGTAGCAAGGGCCTGCGCCGGATCAACCCCCGCATGGCTTCCGGTTTGCACCGTCCTTCGCGCTGCATCGAGGCACTTCGCCCCTCGGTGTGTGAGCCATGTCGTGGTGGTCGGCACTGCGCTTGCGTTTGCGCGGGCGCCATGGTGCTCCCGCGATCGCTCGCCGTGCTGCTCGCCGCGATGTCGACGCTGGTCGCGGCGAACGCACGAGCGGACGACGCGACCGCAGGAGACCCAGCTCCGCCGAGCAGCGACGCGCGCCGGGACTCGCCCGCAGACAGCATCGACTCGCCGTCGATCGTCGGCGCCGTGCCCTTGCTCACGCAGGCGGAGGCAGGGCTCGACGTCACGGCGTCGCTGCGGCAGCGTGCGCTACCGCCGGTCGTCGGCTCCGAGCTCGACGCGCGGGTGACGTTCGCGCGGCGTGAGGGCGCGCTCTCGCTCTCCGGAGACGCCATGCTTCGTCGCGCCATCGGAACGCGCGACGACGTCGACGCGCAGGCGAGCATGACGCATTCACGATCGGCGCGGTGACCTTCCGCACGCTGGCCGGCTACTGCTGGCCGCGCGGGCCGATGCCCTCGGGAGTCGCGATGCTCGCGGGCTCTTCGTTCGAATTCTGAGCGACTCGCGAGCGCACGGTCACACCGCCGCGACGGCGGCCCCCGTTGCGATCTGCCACGCGACGAGGCGCGACCGTAACAGTGCCGCAGCGAGCGATGCGCCGCACCGCGATGGTTGCTGAGCGTCGCACGGGGATGGCGACGAAGTCGTTTGAGCTCAAAGCTTTCTTGCTCGCGTGCCTCGACGCTTCGCGCGACGAGGCGGCGCGTGCCACTCGGTCCCGGGTGTTCCCGGCGCGAATGCGCTCGTCGGCCCGCCGCTCGATCACATGGCGAGCCGCGCGTACATCGCGGGCATGCTGGCCAACAACCCCGACAACATGCGCGAGTGGATCATGCACCCGCAGAAGATCAAACCGAAGAACGCCATGCCCGACGTCGGGCCTCACCGACGCCGACGCACGCGACATCACCGCGTTCCTCTATACGCTGCAGCGACCTTTCGTTCGACCCACGCGCTCGCGATCCCCGCGGCGCCCTGCTGCACGAGGTTGTAGAACACGATTGGCAGCGCGACGTGGGGATGGTCGGCGAGCGCCATCGACGCGAGCACGAGACCCGCGCCGTTGTTGTTCATGCCGAGGCCGAACATCATCGCGATGCGGTCGGGCATCGGCGCGCCCTTCGTCAGGCGTGGGAGCGTCCATCCGACGAAGAACGCGACGGCGCAGAGCACGGCCGCGATCGCCAGCGTGAGCGCGAGGAAGTCCCAGTCGAGGATGCGAAACGCCTCCGGGAGCGCCAGCGACGCGTTCGAGTAGTTGAGGAGCAGGAGGTCGATCAGGTTGACCGCCTTGATGTACGGCAGCGCGCGCGCGACGCGCCCTTTGCCCGCGATGCGATGCACGATCAATCCGAGTACGGACGGCAGCACCACGGACACGGCGATGAACGCGCCGCCGCCGCTCGCCGCGAGCTCGTGCAGGTCCTCGGAGTAGTCGCCCGTCGTGACCATGCCGACGGCGTGGAGGACGATCGGCGTCGTCACAGGGCTAAGCAGCGTCGAGAAGAGCACGAGCGCGAGGCTGAGCGTGACGTTGCCCTCGATGTTCTGCGACCACGCCGTCGACGAGCCTGCGATCGGCATCGCCCCGACGAGCGCGAGCCCGACGAGGATGCTCTCGACCTCGTCGCGCTCCGGCCATTTCGCGAGGAGCCCGCCGACCGCGACGGCGTACGCGATCGGAAGGGCGACGTTCGCGACGACGCCTAAAAGGAGCAACCGCTTCGCCGCGAGCAGCCGGCGGACGTCGGCCGCTTGCGTCACCACGGCTGCGTCGAAGAGGAGCAGCGCGAGCATGAACAGCGGCAAGCTCAACGCGATACTGCTGCCGTCGACCCAGTGGGCGGTGCCGAAAGTCACAGTCCGTAGCGCAAGGCCCGCGCGCGGGAGCACCGCCGCGAGCACGTACGTCGCGAGCAGCAGCCAAAGCAGTCGGCGCTGCAGCGCGTGTACGACGGCGTGGATCTTCGGGGGTGCCACGACGTACCGCATACAGTTCCCGGACCGCGACATCGGTGGCGCCGCGGCCCGCATCGTGCAACCAGAGCGCTTCTGCGGCCCGACAGGACGCCCCACCGCATGCCCAAGCGCGACATCATCGTGATCGGAGCTTCCGCCGGCGGCGTCGAGGCACTGAAGACCGTGATCTCTCGGTTGCCGGCGACTCTGCCGGCGGCCGTGCTCGTGGTGCTCCATCTTCCCGGGGACGCGCAGAGCGCGCTTCCGTCGATCCTCGTCCGCTCCGGCCGGCTGCCCGCGTTGCACCCCTATGCGGACGCGAAGCTGAAGTACGGGACCGTGTACGTCGCGCCTCCGGATCATCACCTCACCTTGCGCGACGACCTCGTCCACCTGTCACGCGGACCGCGCATCAACGGCCATCGACCCGCGGTGGATCCGCTCTTCCAGACCGCCGCGCGTGCGGCCGGCCCGCGCGTCATCGGCGTGGTCTTGTCGGGCGCGCTCGACGACGGCTCCGCGGGCATGCTCGCCGTGAAGGTCGCCGGCGGCATCACCGTCGTGCAGGACCCGTCCGAGGCGCTCTACGACGGAATGCCGCGCAGCGTGCTCGAGCAGATGGAGGTCGACCATGTGCTGTGCGCCCGCGACATCGCGAGCACGCTGGTGGAGCTCGCGGGTTCCGATGCACCCGAACGAAGGCCGCTGGAGACGGACACGATGAGCCCGATCGAAGACCTGGAAACCGAGCTCCTGCCGCCCGGCGATCCCGAGGCGCCGGCGACCGGCTTCACCTGCCCCGAATGCCACGGAGCGATCTGGCGGAAAGGAGACGGACCGGCCGAACGGTATCGTTGCCGCGTCGGCCACGCGTACACCCCGAAGGGTCTGTTCGCGGCGCAGTCGGAGGCGTTCGAGGAAGCGATCTGGACGGCGTATCGCGCGCTCGAGGAGAGCGCGAGCCTCTCGCGCCGCCTCGCGGAGCGGGCCCGGCGCCAGGATCTCCTCCTGCTCGCGGAGCGCTACGAGCGGAGACATACCGACGCCCAGCAGCGCGCCGACGTAATCCGCGCCGTGCTCGAGCGAGGGCGTCTCGATGTCGCGGACCGCAATGGCAACGGCGCGGTGACGGCGCCGGCGAGCGCACGCGCGGAAGCGACCGCGGACAGCGAGAATCGGGGCGACAACGCTTGACCGCGCGCCGCTCCGGACGGCATGTCTAGCCCCCTGTGACGGACGAAGATCCCGAGGCCTCCGAAGCGCTCGAGCCCGCGGAGGGCGACGGCGCAGGCGCTGCCGAGACCGATGCCCCCGGTCTCGAGATGATGCTCCATTACCTGCATCGCAGCCGCGGCTTCGACTTCAGCGGTTACAAACGCACGACGCTCGGCCGCCGGATCCGCCGCCGCATGCAGCTGCTCGGCGTGAAGACGTATGCCGAGTACGTCGACTACCTCGAAGTGCGGCCGGACGAGTTCCCGCAGCTCTTCAACATGATCCTGATCAACGTGACCGGGTTCTTCCGCGATCCCGCGGCGTGGACGTTCGTGCGGACCCTCATCGCAGACCGCTTCGCCGCCGGGAACAAGCCGATCCGCGTGTGGAGCGCGGGCTGTGCGTCCGGCGAAGAGCCTTACACGCTCGCGATGATCCTGGCCGAGGTCCTCGGCCCGGAGAAGTACTCCGACCGCGTGAAGATCTACGCGACCGACGTCGACGAGGAGGCGCTCGCGCATGCGCGGCTCGCGGCGTACACACCGAAGGCCGTCGAAGGCGTGCCGCCCGACCTCCTCGAGAAGTACTTCACGCGCTCGAGCGCGGCCTACGTCTTCAACAAGGACCTCCGCCGCGCGGTCATCTTCGGCCGGCACGATCTCGTGCAGGATGCACCTATATCGCGCATCGACCTGATCGCCTGTCGCAACACGTTGATGTACTTCAACGCCGAGACGCAGACGCGCATCCTCAACCGTCTGCACTTCGCGCTGAACGACGACGGCATCCTCTTCCTCGGGAAGGCGGAGATGTTGCTCACGCACTCCAACCTGTTCGTTCCGAGGGACATGAAGCTGCGCGTGTTCGGCCGCACGAAGGGCCGCGCCCGCGAGCGCACGCTGCCCACCGAGGATCTCGCGGCGAGCACCGATGCGTCCGCCGACGAGCGCGCGCAGCTCCACCGCGCTGCGTTCGAGCGCGCGCCGAGCGCGCAGATGGTGCTCGACAACGAGGGAATCGTGGCGCTCATCAACCACCGCGCCGCGCACCTCTTCTCGCTCACGCCGCAGGACCTCAAGAAGCCGTTCCACGAGCTCGAGGTCTCGTACCGTCCGGCCGAGCTGCGGTCCGGGCTCGATCGCGTGCGCAAGGAGCGCCGGCCGATGCACCTTCGTGAGGTCGAACGCACGCTCGCGAGCGGCGAGAAGAATTATCTCGACATCGAGATCCTCCCGCTCCTCGGCGAGAACGGCGCCGTGATCGGCACGCAGCTCAGCTTCACCGACGTGACCGAGGCCCACACGTTCCAGGCGCAGCTCCGGAAGGCGCACGCCGAGCTCGAGACCGCGCACGAGGAGCTCCAGTCGACGAGCGAGGAGCTCGAGACCACGAACGAGGAGCTCCAGTCGACGGTCGAGGAGCTCGAGACGACGAACGAGGAGCTCCAGTCGACCAACGAGGAGCTCGAGACGATGAACGAGGAGCTCCAGTCGACCAACGAGGAGCTGCAGGCCATGAACGAGGAGCTGCGGCAACGGGGCGACGAGCTCGTCGAGGTGAGCGGGTTCTTCGGCTCGGTGCTCGGCAGCCTGCGGTCGGGGGTCGTGGTCCTCGATCGCGATCTCCTCGTCCGCACCTGGAACCCACGCATGGAAGAGCTGTGGGGCGTGCGCGCCGACGAGGTCGACGGGAGGCCATTCCTCACGCTAGACATCGGCATGCCCGTCGAGGAGGTCGCACGCGCCATTCGTACGAGCCTCTCGACGGGCGAAGATGCCGAGCGCGTCGTCGAGTGTACGAACCGTCGGGGGCGCGCCATCCGCTGCCGCGTGAGCGTGACCCCGCTTCGGACCGAGCCTCGCAAGGGCGTCACCGTCGTCGTCGACGAGATCTCCCCATGACCGTCAAAGCCCGTCATCGAGGCGTTCGCCACTTCAGCGAAGCCGTTCAGAGCTTCTCCGCCGCCGTCGTCAAAGCGAAGGAGCGGACGGAGCAGCTGGAGCCGACGAGGGAGCTCGCACAATCGCCCGAAGTGCTCCGCGAGGCGCTCAACGAGCTTCGCCTGCATCAAGAGGAGCTCGCCGTCGCCGACGAGGAGATGCGCGCGCAGCTCGAGGAGCTCGCCTCCGCCAACGTGCGCGTCCACGCGGAGCGCGATCGCTACCTGGAGCTCTTCGAGCTCGCACCCGATGCCTACTACGTGACCGATCGCATGGGCGCCATTCGCACGGTGAACGGGCGCGGCGCCGCGACGGTCGCCGTCGACGCGAAGTTCCTGCACGGGAAGCCGCTCGCTGCGTTCATCGACGCCGCAGACACGCGCGTGTTCCGCGACGCGGTCTCGACCCTTCGCACGGCCGACACCGTCGACCTCACCGTGCGCCTTGTCCCGCGCGGCGCCATGCCCGTGTGGCACAACATCACGGGCGTGAGCATCGAGCAGGGCACAGCGATCCTGTGGACAGCGCGCAACGTCCAGCGCGTTCAGGAGGCGTCGGCCGAGCTCGCCAGCACGAACGACGATCTGGCTGCGCGCGTCGCGGCGCGCACCGGGGATCTCGAACGCGCGAACCGCGACAAGGACGAGGTGCTCGCGCGTGAACGACGCCTTCGCGTGCAGCTCGAGCAGGAGCACATCGCGAAGGACCGCTTCCTCGCCGTTCTGTCGCACGACCTGCGTGCGCCGTTGAACGCGGTCCTCGGCTGGACGCAGCTGTTGCGGCGCGAGAAGCTCGATCAGAACGCGCGCGACCGTGCGCTCGCCACGATCGAGCGCAACGCCCGAGCGCAGCTCCGACTCGTCGAGGAGCTGCTCGACATCTCGCGCATCGCCGCCGACAAGGTGCAGCTCGAGCGGGTGTCCATCGACCTCGCCGAGCAGCTGCATCGCGCCGTCGACGCCATCGCCATCGAAGCGCACGAGCGCGGGATCGCCGTCCGCATGTCGCTGCCCGAAGCGAACGACAAGCTGACCATCGCCGGCGATCGACGGCGCATGGGTCAAGTCATCTCGAACCTCGTCTCGAACGCGCTGAAATTCACCGCCGACAGCGGGACGATCTCGCTCGCGCTCGTGCGCCAAGGGTCACGCGGCCGGATCACCGTCGAAGACACGGGGCGTGGGATCGCGCCGGAGCTGCTGCCGCACGTCTTCGACGCGTTCCGCCAGGCATCCGACTACACGACCTCGCACGAGGGCCTCGGGCTCGGGCTCTACATCGTCCGCCAGTCCGTCGAGATGCACGGTGGCAAGGTGTTCGCGGAGAGCGCCGGCATCGGCAAGGGCGCACGCTTCATCGTGGAGCTGCCGCTGGTGCGGGCCCCGAGCGAAGCACCGGCCGTCGCTGCGCTGCCGTCCTCGGGCCGCCTCGAGGGCGTGCGCGTGCTCGTCGTCGACGACGAGGAAGACGCGCGCGAGCTGATGGCGACGATCCTGCGCCAGCGCGGGGCGATCGTCACCGTCGCGCCCGACGTCGACACCGCGCTCGACGCGTTCGAGACCTCCGAGCCGGACGTGGTGGTCAGCGACGTCGCGATGCCCGGCCGCGGCGGTCTCGACTTCGTGCGCGTGCTCCGTGCGCGATCCGCAAAGGCAACCCTCGTCGCAGTCAGCGGCTTCGTCTCCGCCGAGGAGGTCGAAGTCGCGCTGGAGGCGGGCTTCGACCTGCACATCTCGAAGCCCGTCGAGCCGAGCGAGCTGATCGACGTCGTCAGCGACGCCGCACGCGCCCGCGCGCGCTGACGGCCGGCTCGCTCGGAGTCGCAGGCGGCACGACCTCGCAGAATGCACGAGGCGCAGACGTCAGATTGCACGTCACACCGCGACTCGCGGCCCGCGAACGATGCGCCACGCGATCCGGCGCCGCACACGAAATGCCTAATTTGCGGGTCTTTCGCGTCGCGGGGCGCCCGTCACGCTGCGGCGTATGCGCGTGCCCACCTCTTGCATTGGGGCCCGCTCGCATGAACTGGAACCAGGCCCGTCCGCCCCTCGCCCGTACCTCGTCGTCCGCGATCCGCAGCAGCGCAGGGTTCGTTGCCGTGAACGCACCGCCGGCGCCGCCTGCGGTCATCCTGTACAGCCTTCCGGGGGATGTCGCCGCGGAATGCGAACGCGTAGCGAGCGAGCTGCGTCTCGCGCGCGCGGAGGTGAAACACCTGCAGGCCGCATGCGTGGCGCTGAAGGCGCATCCCCGTGCGATCCTCGTGGCGTCGTCCGCGATCCGGTCGTGGGACCGCGAGGTGGTCGAGGAGCACGCGTCGCGCGCGGGCACCCCGCTGCGATGGGTCGACGCAAATCACACGCCCGACGACGTCGCATCCGAGGTCCGCTCGTGGGCAACCGACACGATCCGGCGCGCGCGGGCGATGTCGCGCTGAGCGCTAACAGCGCTTCACGTCGACGATGCTCAGCACCGCGGCGATCAGCTCTTCGCGGCTGATCGGCTTCGCGAGATGCACGTCGAAGCCGGCGTCGAGCGCGCGCCCGGCATCCTCGATCGACGAGCTCGCCGACAGCGCCATCGCCGGGACCGTCCGGCCTCGGGGCGTGGCGCGCATGCGACGGATCATTTCCCATCCATCGACGCGCGGCAGCGACAGATCGCTGACGAGCACGTCCGGAGCGAACAACTCGACGGCTCCGAGTGCGTCTTCGGCGCTTTCGAACGCCCGCACCTCGGCGCCGATCCGCTGCAGGAAAAGCGCGACGAGCTCGCGGGTGTCCGGCTCGTCCTCGACGACGAGCACGCGTACTCCGACGAGCCGGTGCGCAGCCTCGGGATGCGCCGGCTTTCGCGAAGAGGGCGGAGGAGCTTCGGACGGTCGTTCCGACACTGGGCCTACGAGGGAATTAGCACGCGCTATGCCGAGCGCACCCGCTGCGCTGCATCACGCGCGTCGCGCAGCATGACTCGACGCGCTGCATCACACGAAGAATTTGCCGCGCGCACGACGCCGAACGTCTCGCCGCCGTCGAACAGCGAGATCAGGGACGTGAGCCGCTCGACCTGCGCGCGCTTCAGATGCTCGCGCGCGAACACGATGATCCACGACGACAGATCGACGCCGAGCTCCTTCGGCATCGACGTCATTTCGCGACGGATGTGCTCGCTGTGGCTCGAGCTCTTGGCCAGCTCGCCGACAAAGGCGGCGGTCGGTGCGTGGAGATCGTGGTACGGGCACGACGCAGAGTTCGGGATGGAGAACCGCCGAAGACGGCGCAGTGAACGCGACAAGGCCGCTCGTACACGTACGACACGGTGCTGCGCCATGGTTCGCAGCTCGGCCGCCAGGAGTCCGCGGATTCAGCGCGCTCTCGCGCGTTCGATGCCGACGGTCGCGCTGTGGTTACGCGTCGCACGGAGGTTGCAGTGACCCCCTCGACCGACCCCGAGAGGACCGCCGCGAGCGGACGAGGTGACCCGTGAACCGTCGAAACGAAACCGAGCGCGTGACCGCCAGCTCCGATCAGCTGGGAGTGGCGCGCATCCAGGAGATCCAGTGGGCGCATCCGCGTCTCACGCGCCTCAGCGATGCCGCACGCCTCGTCTATGCGTGCCTCGTCGACGGTTGTTCCAGCACGGCGCGCGAGACGCTCGACAGCGTCGAGCTCGTATGGCGCAATCGGTACAAGGCGCGCGAGCGGTACATGGGCGCGACCGAGATGCGTGAAGCACTCGACGAGATCTGTGTGGCGGTCGAGGAGCTCATCTCCGCCGGCCTCTTGATCCTCCTCGATCGCACGAGCATCTTCGGCGGCTGGGTCATGAAGCCCTGGGAGAACGCGCCGAACTGACGTTCAGCGCGTCGCGAGGCTCGACAGGACGGCGAGCAGCTCCGCCGCCTCGACGGGCTTCGCGACGTGGCTGTTGAACCCGGCGCGCAGCGCCTTCGTGCGGTCCTCGAGGCGCGCATACGCGGTGAGCGCGACCGCGGGCACGCGCCCTCCCTCCTCACGCGACAGCTCACGAACCCTACGAATGAACGAGAGGCCGTCCTCTGCGGGCATCGCGATGTCGGAGAGGACGATGTCGACCTCGCGAGACTTGACGACATCGAAGGCGTCGGCGGCATTCGACGCCGTCGTCACCTTCACGTTGCACGACTCGAGCAAGGTCTTGAGCAGATCGCGTGCGTCGGGCTCGTCGTCGACGACGAGCACGCGCAGTCCCTCGATCTC